>NZ_DASWXW010000027.1:0-48587 GCF_036405315.1 Brevundimonas sp.
GCGCGCCGCTGGTGGCGTTCATGACCGATGACGTTCCCTGGACCCGGGCGCGACACGCGCGCCGACATGGTAAGAATGACGAAAGCCGCCATTTGCTCCCGATCGGCGTCGGGGGGGATAGGACGGATTGTCCAATGTCGCTCCTCGGTGGCCAGGGGTAGGGGCGGCGCACGATGACCGTGCCAGAGCCTCATTCCCGGACAGGAGCCTTCGTGCGCCGCCTGCGACCCCTATTGTTGTTGCCCTTGCTGGCCCTGCTGCCCGGCTGCGAAGCCGTGGTGCTGTCGCCGGCCGGGGATATCGCCGCCCAGCAGCGCGACCTGCTGCTGATGTCGGTCTTCCTGATGCTGATCATCATCATTCCGGTGATGATGCTGACCGTCTTCTTCGCCTGGAAGTACCGGGAGTCGAACAAGGAAGCCCGCTACGAGCCGGACTGGGATCACTCGACCCATCTGGAGCTGGTGATCTGGGCCGCGCCTCTGCTCATCATCATCTGCCTGGGCGCCATCACCTGGTCGGGCACCCACCTGCTGGACCCCTATCGGTCGCTGGATCGGGTCAACAAAGGGCAGGCCGTCGCCGAGGGCGTCGAGCCGCTGCAGGTCAACGTGGTCGCCATGGATTGGAAGTGGCTGTTCATCTACCCGGAATACGGCATCGCCACGGTCAATGAGCTGGCCGCGCCGGTGGACCGGCCGATCCGTTTCCACATCACTTCGACCGGGGTGATGAACTCCTTCTACATTCCCGCCCTGGCCGGTCAGATCTACGCCATGCCGGGCATGGAGACGAAGATGAACGCCGTCATCAATCGTCCGGGCGAATACGTCGGCTTTTCGGCCAACTATTCCGGCGACGGCTTCTCCAACATGCGCTTCACCTTCCACGGTCTGGACGACGCGGGCTTTGACCGGTGGGTCTCCGGCGTTCGCGCCGCGGGCCAGGGCCTGGACCGCGAGACCTATCTGGAGCTGGAAAAGCCCAGCGAGAAGGTGCCGGTCATCCACTACGGCTCGGTCGATGAAGGTCTGTTCGACGCCGTGCTGAACATGTGCGTCGAGCCGGGCAAGATGTGCATGGGCGAGATGATGGCCATCGACAAGAAGGGCGGCCTGGGTCTGACCGCCGTCCACGCCACCTGGCCTCTGGTCCACGACAAATATGCTCGCCGCGGCCAGGCCGTCCTGGGTTCTGGCGAGTCCTATGTCATGGCGATCTGCACCCCGCTGGAGGCGGAGAAGGCCGCCGTGGACGCCGCCCGCCGCCGTCAGGAACTGGCCGTGCAGCTGACCCGTTCGGCCCCGAGCGAACAGATCATGGGCATGGGTCTGGCCCGTCCCGGTCAGGCCGCACGCACCGAAGTCGCCGCCGCCGGCTGGCCCTTCGCCCCCCGTATTCCTGCGCCGACCGCGGCCGACGCATCCGCGTCGCAATCCTGAGCGCCTGACCGACATGTCTATTGAGCAAATCGCATCCATGATCTTCGGCCGGCTGGACTGGAACGCCCTGCCGTTCCACGAGCCGATCCTGGTCGCCACCTTCACCGTCGTCGTGCTCGGCGGTCTGGCGACCCTGGGGCTGATCACCCGATACAAGTTGTGGGGCTATCTCTGGACCGAGTGGTTCACGACGGTCGACCACAAGAAGATCGGCATCATGTACATGATCCTGGGGATCGTGATGCTGTTGCGCGGCTTCGCCGACGCCGTCATGATGCGTCTGCAACAGGCCATGGCCTTCGGCGGGGCCGAGGGCTACCTCAACGCTCACCACTATGATCAGATCTTCACCGCGCACGGCGTGATCATGATCTTCTTCGTGGCCATGCCGCTGATCACCGGCCTGATGAACTATCTGGTGCCGCTCCAGATCGGGGCGCGCGACGTCTCCTTCCCCTTCCTGAACAACTTCAGCTTCTGGATGACGACGGCGGGCGCGGTGCTGGTCATGGCCTCGCTGTTCATCGGCGAGTTCGCCCGCACCGGCTGGCTGGCCTATCCGCCGCTGTCGGGCATCGGCTACAGTCCGGGCGTCGGCGTCGACTATTACATCTGGGCGCTGCAGATCGCCGGGGTGGGGACCACCCTGTCCGGCATCAACCTGATCGCGACCATCGTGAAGATGCGCGCGCCGGGCATGGGTCTGATGAAGATGCCGGTCTTCACCTGGACCTCGCTGTGCGCCAACATCCTGATCGTGGCTTCCTTCCCGGTGCTGACCGCCGTTCTGGCCCTGCTGACGGCTGACCGCTACCTGGGCACCAACTTCTTCACGAACGACTTCGGCGGCAACCCGATGATGTACGTGAACCTGATCTGGATCTGGGGCCACCCCGAGGTCTACATCCTGGTGCTGCCGCTGTTCGGCGTCTTCTCGGAAGTCACTTCGACCTTCTCGGGCAAGAAGCTCTTTGGCTACACCTCGATGGTCTATGCCACGGTGGTCATCACCATCCTGTCGTATCTGGTGTGGCTGCACCACTTCTTCACCATGGGCTCGGGCGCGTCCGTGAACTCCTTCTTCGGGATCACGACGATGATCATCTCGATCCCGACCGGGGCCAAGTTGTTCAACTGGCTGTTCACCATGTACCGCGGCCGTATCCGGTTCGAGTTGCCGATGATGTGGACGGTCGCCTTCATGCTGACCTTCGTGATCGGCGGCATGACCGGCGTCATGCTGGCGGTGCCGCCGGCGGACTTCGTCCTGCACAACTCGCTGTTCCTGATCGCCCACTTCCACAACGTCATCATCGCCGGCGTGCTGTTCGGCCTGTTCGCGGCCATCAACTTCTGGTGGCCCAAGGCCTTCGGCTTCAAGCTGGACAAGACCTGGGGCCTGGTCAGCTTCTGGTGCTGGGTGGTCGGCTTCTGGGTCGCCTTCGCCCCGCTCTACGTCCTGGGCTTCATGGGCGTGACGCGGCGGATGCGGGTCTTCGACGATCCGTCCTACCAGATCTGGTTCATCATCGCGGCGGTCGGCGTCGGCATCATCGCCGTCGGCATCCTGGCCATGCTGATCCAGTTCGCCGTCTCGATCATCAACCGCGACAAGCTGCGCGACGAGACCGGCGATCCCTGGCACGGCCGCACCCTGGAGTGGTCCACGTCCTCGCCGCCGCCGGACTACAACTTCGCCAAGACGCCGATCATCCATGACTCCGACGCCTGGTGGGACATGAAGGCGCGCGGCTACGAGCGTCCGACCGACGGCTACAAGCCTATCCACATGCCGTCCAACACGGGCGCAGGGGTGATCCTGGCCGGCCTGTCGACGGTCATGGGCTTCGCCCTGATCTGGTACATGTGGTGGCTGGCGGCGCTGAGCTTCTTCGCGCTGATCGCCTACGCCATCTTCCACACCTTCAACTACAAGCGCGACTACTACATCCCGGCCGAGAAGGTGCAGGCGACGGAAGACGCACACACTAAGGCCCTGGCGGCCGCAGCGGCGAAGGGGTGATCCGATGAGCCACGCTTCCTCCCTGAACCCTGACTACGTCGACGAGGCCGGGCGGCCTATCTACCACCCGGTCGAGGAGCCGCATCATCCGGAAGGCCACAGCACCATGCTGGGCTTCTGGATCTATCTGATGAGCGACTGCCTCATCTTCGCGATGCTGTTCGCCGTCTATGCGGTGATCGGCGCCAACTACGCCGCCGGGCCCGCGCCCAAGGACCTGTTCGACCTGCCGCTGGTGGCGCTGAACACGTCGATGCTGCTGCTGTCGTCGATCACCTACGGCTTCGCCATGCTGGCCATGGTCAAGAACCGCACGGCCCAGATGCAGATCTGGCTGGCGATCACCGGGATCTTCGGCCTCTGCTTCCTGGGGATCGAGCTCTATGAGTTCGCCCACCTGATCCATATCGGCGCCACGCCTCAGCGCAGCGGCTTCCTGTCGGCCTTCTTCGTTCTGGTCGGCACCCACGGCCTGCACGTCACCTTCGGCTGCATCTGGCTGGTCACGCTGATGATCCAGGTCTGGCAAAAGGGCCTGATCCCCGCCAACAAGCGCCGGCTGATGTGCCTCAGCCTGTTCTGGCACTTCCTGGACGTCATCTGGATCGGCGTCTTCACCTTCGTCTATCTGTTCGGGATGCTGCGATGAGCGCCGAGGCCCACAACGACCACGCGGTCGATCATCACGATCACCACGGCGACGACCACGATCACGGCTCGTTCAAGACCTATATGATCGGGTTCCTGCTGTCGGTGGTGCTGACGGCCATCCCGTTCTGGCTGGTCATGACCGGCGCCCTGCCGGCGGCGACGACGGGTCTGATCATCACGGCCTTCGCCGTGGTGCAGATCATCGTGCACATGATCTTCTTCCTGCACATGAACCACAAGTCCGAGGGCGGGTGGAACATGCTGGCCCTGATCTTCACCATCGTGGTGGTGGTGATCGCCGTCGCGGGTTCGGTCTGGGTGATGTATCACCTGAACGTCAACATGATGCCTACCCACGACATGCAGACCATGGGCTGAGCCTGACAGGGCGAGGCAGGGGAGAAGCGCCATAGAGCCGTCGTCGCGACCCGCCCGGCCGCCGCGCAGCATGACCGCCCTGATCCTGGGCGCGGTCATGTTCGCCCTGCTGTTCGCCGGCTTCTCGGCGCTCGGCGTCTGGCAGGTGCAGCGTCTGCTGTGGAAGCAGGACCTGATCCGTCAGGTCGATGCCCGCATCCACGCCGCGCCCGTGGCCGCGCCGCCGCCGGAACAGACCATCACGCGTCAGGCGGATCAATATCGTCGGGTCGTCGTCAGCGGCCGCTTCGATCATTCGCGCGAAGCTCTGGTGAAGGCGGTGACGGACCTCGGCCCCGGCTACTGGGTCATGACGCCGCTGACGACGGACCGCGGCTTCACCGTCCTGATCAACCGGGGCTTCGTCCCCTCCGAGCGCCAGAAGCCGGCGGATCGCGCCGACGGACAGGTCGAGGGCCAGGCGAGGGTCGTCGGCCTGCTGCGTCTGACTGAACCGGACGGCGGCTTCCTGCGCGCCAACGACCCGGCGGGCGGCCGTTGGTTCTCACGCGACGTGGCGGGCATCGCCGGGGCGAGGGGGCTGGCCGGGCCGATCGCCGCCTATTTCATCGACGCCGACGCCACGCCCAATCCCGGCGGCTGGCCGCGCGGGGGGCTGACCGTGGTGCGCTTCGCCAACAGCCACCTGATCTATGCCCTGACCTGGTTCGGCCTGGCCCTGATGTCGGCGGCGGGCTTCTTCCTGTTCGCGCGTGAGGAAAAACGCCGGAGGGCGGGGCAGTGAGCGCGATGAGCTTCGCGCGCAGCCTTCTGGGTCTGGACGACCGGGCCGAGGCGCCGGTGTCGCCGGGCGCCGCCGGGCGGCGCAACATGCTGCTGCTGATCCAGCTGCGCTGGCTGGCGGTGATCGGGCAGGTCGTGACCATCGCCGTGGTCCATTGGGGTCTCAAAATCCCCCTGCCGCTAGGCATGCTGCTGCTGGCCCCGGCCGGCCTGGCGGTGATGAACCTGGCCAGCGCCCCTGTCGCCCTGCGTCGTCATAGCGTGACGGACCCCGAATTGCTGCTGGCCCTGTTCGTCGATGTGGCCGCCCTGACCTGGCTGCTGTTCTTCAGCGGCGGGACCAGCAATCCGTTCGCCGCCCTCTATCTGATGCAGATCGTGTTGGCGGCGGTGCTGCTGCGGCCGCCCTACGCCTGGGGCTTTGTTCTTGTCACCAGCGCCTGTCTGACGCTGCTGGCCGTCTGGCATCAGCCGTTGCTGCTGCCGCCGGACACCGACGCCCACATGGGGCTGATCCAGGCCGGGGCCCTGGTCAACTTCATCCTGATCGCCGTGCTGCTGGTCGCCTTCGTCACCCGCACGACCCAGAACGTCCGGGCGCGCGACGCCTATCTGGCGGACGCCCGGCAACAGGCGGCGGAACAGGACCACATCGTCCGCATGGGCCTGCTGGCCTCGGGCGCCGCGCATGAGCTGGGCACGCCCCTGGCCTCGCTGTCGGTCATCCTCAGCGACTGGAAGCGGATGCCGACGCTGACCGCTGACGCCGACCTGACCTCCGACATCGCCGAGATGCAGGCCGAGGTCGAACGCTGCAAGACCATCGTCACCGGCATCCTGATGTCAGCGGGCGAGGCGCGGGGCGAAGCGCCGACCGTCACCACCCTGGGCGGCTTCCTGTCCGAGATCGTGGCGGAGTGGCGTGAGAAGTCGAACGACGCCATGGCTGTGACCCTGACCGGCCCGACGCCGCGCGATCCGCGCATCATCGCCGACCCAGCCCTGAAACAGGTCTTCAGCGCCCTGCTGGACAACGCCCAGGAGGCGGGGGCCGAGCGCATGATGGTCGCCGCGAGGCTGGACGACGACCTGCTGTCGGTCGAGTTCAACGACGACGGCCCGGGCTTTGCGCCAGACATTCTGGAACGGGTCGGCCAGCCCTATCAGTCGACTAAGGGTCGAGCAGGGGCGGGGCTGGGCCTCTTCCTGCTGGTCAATGTGATGCGCAAGCTGGGTGGCGGCGTGGTCGCCGCCAACCGACGCGACGGCGGCGCCAGCGTCCGCCTGACCCTGCCTCTGGAGGCCTTGGCTCCGAAATGACCGAACTGACCGACACCCCGCGCCAGCTGCTGATCGTCGAGGACGACGAGGCTTTCGCCAAGACCCTACGCAAGTCGTTCGAGCGGCGGGGGTATGAGGTGGTTTCGGCGCGCAGCCATGAGCAACTGGTCGAACTGCTGGCCATTCATCATCCGCAATACGCCGTCGTGGACCTGAAGCTGGGCGCCGCCTCGGGTCTCACCTGCGTTCAGACCCTGCACGCCTTTGATCCGGACCTGAACATCGTCGTCCTGACCGGCTTCGCCAGCATCGCCACGGCGGTCGAGGCCATCAAGCTGGGCGCGCGGCACTATCTGGCCAAGCCGGCGGGAACGGACGAGATTGAGGCCGCCTTCGCGCGACAAGAGGGCGATCCCGACGCTGCGCTCAGCGCCCGCCCGACCTCGATCAAGACGCTGGAATGGGAGCGCATCCACGAAGTGCTGGCCGAGACCAATTTCAATATCTCAGAGACGGCGCGCCGCCTGGGGATGCACCGCCGCACCCTGGCCCGGAAGCTGGAGAAGCGTCAGGTCATCTGACGACGACGCGTCACCCTAATGCGCGCCGCGCCCGAGCAGCCGCATGACCTGGTGCAGCATGACGGCGAGGACCCCGCCGACGATCAGGCCGAGCAGACCCGACAGCAGGGCGGTGGTGGTCCAGCTGACCGCGCCGGACAACGGCCCGGCCAATGCGCCGACCGCATGGGCCAAATGCTCGACGGGCTCCGCAGGCCAGGCCAGGCCCAGCGTATGCGTGCCGTGCAGCAGGATGCCGCCCCCGACCCACAACATGGCCACGGTGCCGATGATCGACAGGGACGAGAAGACGCCCGGCATGGCCTTGACCAGGCCGCGCCCGACAGATCGGCTGGTCTTCGATGCGCGCTCAGCCATGTGCAGGCCGATGTCGTCCAGCTTCACCAGCAGGCCGACCGCGCCATAGACGGCCACGGTCATGGCCAGGCCGACCACGATCAGCACGCCCGCCTGGGTCAGCAACGGCGCATCGGCGACGTCGGCCAGGGCGATGGTCATGATTTCGGCCGACAGGATCAGGTCGGTCCGTACGGCCCCGGAAATCGTGGCCTTTTCCAGGTGAGCGGGATCGTCGCTGACCGGCGTTTCCTCCGCCGCATGGCCGCCGAACATCTCCATCACCTTCTCCGCCCCCTCGAAACAGAGGTAGGCGCCGCCGCACATCAGCAGCGGCGTGATGACCCAGGGGGCGAAGGCGGTCAGCAGCAGGGCGACGGGAAGGATCAGCAACAGCTTGTTGCGGATAGAGCCCACGGCGATCTTGCCGATGATCGGCAACTCGCGGCTGGGCGACAGGCCGGTGACGTATTTCGGCGTCACGGCCGCGTCGTCCACGACCACGCCGGCGGCCTTGCTCGCGGCCTTGCTCGACGCGGCGCCGACGTCGTCGATGGATGCGGCCGCCAGCTTGGCGATCCCCGCGACGTCGTCGATCAGGGCCATAAGTCCAGAGGGCATGGGAACACCGGCAGGGGAGGAGAATCAGAGCCTTCTTCCTGCCCGCGTCGAGACGTCTTGGAAAGAGGCCGAGCTTTCGGTCAGGCTGCGGACGCAGAAACATCCCCAGAGGGGAGAAAGCTTGCCTGAAGATCAGAAGAGACGATGGTGGGTGATCACAGGTTCGAACTGTGGACCCGCTGATTAAGAGTCAGCTGCTCTACCAACTGAGCTAATCACCCGTACCGTCGTCTGCGCCCTTGGTGTGGCGCCGGTCCTTCGCTGCGACCCGCTGGGTTGCCCGAAGGGCCGTCCTATTACTCAGGATGCCGGAGGCGCGCAAGGGCTGAATTGCGGGATTTCTAAAAGTTTCGAGCGCGCGCTAATGTCGCGCCCGGAATCAGCCGCCGACAGACGCGGCAAACGAGGAAATGAAGATGGCGTTCTGGAACCGCAGGCGGTCGATCGATGCGATGCTGGCCCCGCACGAAGGGCCGGCGCTGAAAAAGACCCTCAGCTGGCCGCATCTGATGGCGCTGGGCGTCGGCGCCATTGTCGGCACCGGCATCCTGACCCTGATCGGGGTCGGCGCCGGTCTGGCGGGGCCGGCGGTGCTGATCAGCTTCGCCCTGGCCGGTCTGGTCTGCGCCTGCGCGGCCCTGGCCTATGCCGAGCTGTCGACCATCATGCCCGCCTCGGGCAGCGCCTACACCTACTCCTACGCAGTCCTGGGTGAGATCTTCGCCTGGGTCGTGGGGTGGAGCCTGATCCTGGAATATTCGCTGGTCGTCTCGGCGGTGGCCGTGGGCTGGTCGGGGTACGCCATTCCCTTCCTCAGCGGGATCGGCCTCGACCTGCCGCTGGCGTTGACGGTCGGCCCGCACGTCGAGGGCGGCCTGATCAACCTGCCCGCCGTCTTCATCATCGCCGTGGTGACGGGGCTGCTGCTGTTGGGCACCAAGGAGAGCGCCACGCTGAACGTCGTCCTGGTGGTGATCAAGATTTCGGCCCTGGTCGCCTTCGTGGCCATCGCCCTGCCGCGCTTCGACGCGGCCAACTTCACCCCCTTCATGCCGCACGGCTTCGGCGCGCCCTTCGTCCAGACAGGGGTCATGGCGGCGGCGGCCATCATCTTCTTCGCCTTCTACGGCTTTGACGCCATCGCCACGGCGGCGGAAGAAACCAAGAAGCCCGAGCGCGACCTGGCCATCGGCATCATCGGCTCGATGGTGGTCTGCACCCTGCTTTACATCGTCGTCGCGGCCGCCGCGATCGGCGCCGCGCCGGTGGCGACCTTCTCTGACAGTCCCGAACCCCTGGCCCTGATCATGCGCGGCCTGGGACAGGGCGTCGCGGCCCAGTGGATCGCGGCGGCGGCCGTGGTCGCCCTGCCGACGGTTCTGCTGGCCTTCCTGTTCGGTCAGAGCCGCATCTTCCTGGGCATGGCCCGCGACGGCCTGCTGCCCAACCGATTGGCCAAGATCTCGACGCGCGGCGTGCCGACCGTGGTGACGGTCTTCACCGCCATCGTCGTCGCTATCCTGGCGGGCGTCATGCGTCTGGACGAGCTGGCCTCGCTGGCCAACGCCGGCACCCTGATGGCCTTCATGGCCGTCGGGATCAGCCTGATCGTGCTGCGTGTCCGCGAACCCAACCGCGAGCGCCAGTTCAAGACGCCGCTGTGGTGGCTGGTGGGGACGATCGCCATCGTCGGCTGCATCGTCTTCTTCTTCAGCCTGAAGGCCTCGACCCAGTTCTACTTCCTGCTGTGGAACCTGTTCGGCCTGGCCATCTACCTGCTGTGGTCGTCCAGGAACGCTCAGTTGGCCAAGAGTCCGGAGGCCTGATGGCGCGGCGTGATCTGACGGGGGCGGTGGATTTCACCGTCCTCGAGACCATGACCGGCGGCATGGACGACGTGACCGAGGAGGTGCTGGGCCTGTTCGCCCAGCAGGCAGCCCTGTGGTCGTCGCTGCTGGACGCCGCGTCAGAAGGATGGCGCGACGCCGTGCACACCATACGCGGCGCCAGCGCCGGCATCGGCGCGCGCGACCTGGCCACGGTCTGCGCCGAGGTCGAGCATGGCGAGCAGTCGTCGGCTCCGGCGGGGCTGGAACGGGTCAGGACGGCGCTGGACGCGGCCCTGGCCGACGTCGCCGCCTATCGCCATGAACTGATGTTGAGAAGCCTGAAGGGCTGATTTCCTTCCCATGACATGGGGAGGCGGCGCGGCGCCGTAGGCGACGTGACGGAGGGGCGGCCTCGTTCAAGCGCAACAGCCCCTCCGCCGCTACGCGGTCCCCCTCCCCATGAAATGGGGAGGAAGGGGAAGTCAGCCCCGCGTGGCGTCGTATTTGGCGAACTCGTGGGCGATGCAGCGGTCTATCAGCAGGCGCCAGACCGGCTCGGCGATATCGGCTGACAGGCCGGCGGGCTGGGCTGCGGCCAGGACCTTGGCCACCACGTCGTCGATGCGGGCCTGATCGAAGACGGCGTCGCGGTTCGGCTTGATGCGGGCGGCGGCGTCCATGTAGCGTTGACGCTCGGCCAGCAGGGTGACGAGCGCACGGTCCAGGGCGTCCACGCCCTGACGCACGTCGATCATGTCAGCGCAGTCTTCCGGGGCCTTGCGGTCGTCGATGGCGACGGTGCGGGGGGCGGTCATCAGGTCAGCCGACAAAGGCGCGCTCCAGAACATAGTCGCCGGGTTCGGCGTTCGAGCCTTCCTTGAGGCCGTAGGATTCCAGCAGCTCGCCGGTCTCCTTGATCATGGCCATCGAGCCGCACAGCATGACGCGGTCGCTGTTGGGCGAGAAGCCGATGGGCAGTTGCAGGTCGGCGAAGACATCGCCCGACTTGATGCGGTCGGTGATGCGGCCCGGCGTCTCGAACCGCTCGCGCGTCACGGTGGGATAATAGGTCAGCTGGGCCTTGGCTTCGTCGCCGATCAACGGGTCGTCGTGGATCTCGTGGCTGAAGAAGTCGCGATAGGCCAGGTCGGCGACGTTGCGCACCGTGTGGCAGACGATGACCTGCTTGAAGCGGGAATAGGTCTCGGGATCGCGCGCCACCGACAGCCAGGGCGCCAGGCCGGTGCCGGTGCCGATCAGCCACAGACGTTCGCCCCCGGTCAGGGCGTCCAGAACCAGCGTCCCGGTCGGCTTCTTGCCCATCAGGACGCTGTCGCCCGGCTGGATTTTTTGCAGGCGCGAGGTCAGGGGGCCGTCCTCGACCTTGATCGAGAAGAACTCCAGCTCCTCGGCCCAGAAGGGGCTGGCGATGGAATAGGCGCGCAGGACGGGCTTTGCGCCGTCTTCGCCCGGCAGGCCGATCATGACGAACTCGCCCGAGCGGAAGCGGAAATCCTCAGGCCGTTTCACGCCGAAGCTGAACAGCTGGTCGTTCCAGTGGCGGACCCACAGGACCTCGAGGTTGTGGAAGGGGCTGGCCTTGACGGGCGGCGCGGCGAGGGAGGCGTCGGACATGGGGCCTAACTAGGCGGTCGCGGGCGAATGCGAAAGGCTCGCGAGGGTCGCAGCGCGACAAGAATTGCGGATGACGGCGGAAGAATCCGCCTCTAGCTTCGCCGCCATGCGCACATTCCTTCTTGCTTCGACGATCCTGATGGCTGCGACCTCGGCCTTCGCCCAAACAGCTCCCCAACCGGCGACGCCGCCGGCCGCGACGGCGCCGGCCTCCTCGATCCTGACGGTCGAGCGGGTGTTCGCCAATCCGTCTCTGGCCGGGCCGGTGGCCAAGGGCGTCAGTCTGTCGCCGGACGGCGAACTGGTCGCCTTCCTGCGCTCGCGCGAGGACGACGTAGACGTCCTGGACCTGTGGGCCGCGCCGGTGGCGGGGGGCGAGCCGTTCAAGCTGATCGACGCGCGCGCCCTGGTTCCCGACGCCGGCGAACTGTCCGAGGCCGAGAAGGCGCGCCGCGAACGGATGCGGATTTCGCAGCGCGGCGTGGTGGAATATTCCTGGGACGAGCAGGGCCGCTACATCCTGGCGCCGCTGGAGGGCGACATCTTCCTGGCCAATCGCGCCGACGGCGGCGTGCGTCGCCTGACCGAGACGACGGCCGATGAGATCGACGCCAAGGTCTCGCCCAAGGGCTCGTTTGTCAGCTTCGTGCGCGATCAGAACCTGTTCGTGGTCAATCTGGAGACGGGCGCCGAGCGGGCGATCACCGCGGACGGCAAGGATCTGATCACCTGGGCCACCGCCGAGTTCATCGCTCAGGAGGAACTGGATCGCGACACCGGCTACTGGTGGAGTCCTGACGAACGCTTCATCGCCCTGCAACGCACGGACGAGAGCACGGTGGATGTGATCCCGCGCCTCGACATCACCGGCGGCGGCGCCTCGGTCATCTCGCAGCGTTATCCTCGCGCCGGTCGCCCCAACGCCGTGGTCGAGCTCTATGTTCAGGACGTGCAGGCCGGTAAACGGGTCAAGGTTGACCTGGGCGCCGACGCCGACATCTATCTGGCCCGCGTCAACTGGGCCAAGGACGGGCGGACCATGTACGTCCAACGCCTGTCGCGCGATCAGAAGACCCTGGACCTGCTGAGCGTTGATCCGACCACCGGCGCCAGCCGCGTCATCGCCACCCAGCGATCCGCCGCCTGGGTGCCGCTGAGCCACAGCTTCAAGGCCTTGGCCGACGGCAACTTCATCTGGTCGTCGGAAGAGAGCGGCTGGAACCACCTCTACCTCTACAACCGCGACGGCCGCCGCCTGCGTGCGATCACGCAGGGGAACTATCCGGTCAAGTCGCTGGCGGGCGTCAACCCGACGACGGGCGAGGTCTTCTTCACCGCCTCGATGCGCGACGGCAAGGAATACCCGATCGAGCAGCAACTGTTCCGCGCCAGCTACAAGCGGACGGGCGCGCCGACCGAGGTCACGCCGCGCGGCGGCTGGTGGAGCGCCTCGGTCAACGACACGGGCACGGCCTATGTCGGCAACTACACCGACGTGAACACGCCGTCGCAGTCGGCGCTTTACAGCATCGACGGCACGCGCGTGCGCTGGATCGAGGAGAACAGGCTGCAGCCCGGCCATCCCTTCTGGCCCTATGCCGAACGGCAGCAGAAGCCGACCTTCGGCACGCTGCAAAGCCACGGCGAGACGCTGATGTGGCAGATGACGACGCCGCCGGACTTTGATCCGACCAGGACCTATCCGGTGGTCATGCAGGTTTACGGCGGCCCGTCGGGCGGCGGCGTCAAGAACGCCTGGCAGGGCGCGACCAACCAGCTTCTGACCGAGGCGGGCTACATCGTCTTCCGCCTGGACAACCGGGGCGAGGGCGACCGTTCAGCGGCCTTCAAGCAGGCCCTCTATCTGAAGATGGGCCAGCCGGAGATCGAGGATCAGGTCATCGCCGCCGACTATCTGCGGTCGCTGCCCTACGTCGACGACAGCCGCATCGCCATGATGGGCTGGTCCTATGGCGGCTTCATGAGCCTGATGGCCCTGACCGAGCCCAGGATGGGCCTGGCCTCGGCCCTGGCCGGCGCCCCGCCGACCGAGTGGAGCCTCTACGACACCGCCTATACCGAGCGTTACATGTCGACGCCCCAGGCCAATGTGGAGGGCTACGCCGCCTCGGACGTGCTGGGCCGTCTCGACAACCTGACCGGGCGTCTGCTGCTGCTGCACGGCATGGCCGACGACAACGTCATCTTCGAGAACACCACGCGGGTGCTGGACGGCCTTCAGGCCAAGAGCATCCCGTTCGAGACCATGCTCTATCCCGGACAGCGCCATGGCGTGCGCGGCAACGAGCGTCAGTTGCACCTGTGGCGCACCTACCTCGACTTCCTGGACCGCACCATCGGCGCGCGGGCGCCCGCCAAGGCGGACTGATCTGATCCTGTCCCGGCGGAACAAGCGGCAAGCGCCGCCGTTCCGCCGGAATGGAAAAGCTGTTCAACCATTTCGCCAATACGACGGCCAAGATGGCGGGCCGACCGTGGACCTTCATTCTCTGCCTGCTGCTGGTCGTGGTCTGGGCGTCGACAGGGCCGATCTTCAAGTTCAGCGAGACCTGGCAGCTGGTGATCAACACCGGCACGACCATCATCACCTTCCTGATGGTCTTCCTGATCCAGAACACCCAGAACCGCGACGCGGCGGCCATGCACGCCAAGATGGACGAGCTGATCTATGCGGTTCGGAAGGCCGACGCGCGCTTCATCGGCATCGAGCATCTGACTGACAAGCAGTTGGCCGCAATTCTGGAAGAGGTCGAGGCGCGGGCCCTGGCCATTCATGCGGGCAACCCGGCGCGGGCGATCAAGGGCGTTCCGGCCAAGCGCGCCGAGGAGAGCGGGGCCCAGACCTCGGAGTGAGTTCGCTCAGAAAAACAGAGTCCAATTCGTCTGAATCGTCTGAAATCCCTCCGCGGCGCTGGTGGAAGGCTCATCATGACAGATGGATGGAAGACCGCGGACCAATGGGCCCGAGAGGCGCGCAATCGCCGTGATTTTCCGGGATTGGAGCGGCGAAATTAGGCGGGCTGGGGCGACGTTCCGTGAGTCCTTCTCCCCTTGTGGGAGAAGGGTTTTAGTGGGCTATCGCCTGCGGCTTCTTGAGCCCCTTCTCCCACAAGGGGAGAAGGGGCGCGGGGCCTTAGTCGCGATAGTTGAGCGCCGGGGCGCGGTCGCCCACAAGGGCCTCGTATTTGAAGTCCGGGCCGCGACGGCGGTCGAACTCGGCCTTGGCGGCCTGGATCGTTTCCGGGCTCTGGAACAGTTCGGCGGTGGTCAGGGCCAGGGTCTTGGCGGCCAGGTGGGCGCCCTTCAGGCCGATGGTCGAGCCGGCGGCCACGACGTTTTGCCAGGAGTGGCCCGCCGAGCCGGGGACGAAGGTGGCGGTGGACAGGCCGACGGTCGGCGCGACCCAGGAGACGTCCGACACGTCGGTCGAGCCGCCGAAGTCGCCGCCGATCACCGCCGGCTCGATCTGACCGACGCTGGCCAGGTCGGGTTTCGTCGGCAGGGTCTTCTGGATCTCGGTGGCCAGGGCGATTTCCTCGGGCGTCCAGGTGATGCCGCCGACATGGCGAAGGTTGCGGTCCATGACGGTCATCAGGGCCTCGTTCGGCAGCATGGAATAGACGCCGCCGATGGCCTCGAACTCGACGCGGGTGCCGGTGCCGAGCGCCGCGCCCTCGGCCGCCTTCTTCACCCGCTCCAGCACGTCGCGGACGATCTGCGGGTCGTTGTGACGGACGTAGTAGTAGCTCTCGGCGAAGGCGGGGACGACGTTGGGGGCCTTGGCCCCGTCGGTGATGGCGTAGTGGATGCGGGTACGGTCGGGAATATGCTCGCGCATCAGGTTGACCATGGCGTTCATGGCCTCGACCCCGTCCAGGGCCGAGCGGCCGCGATCCGGCGCGGCGGCGGCGTGGGCGGCCGTGCCGTAGAAGCGGAACTTGCCCGAGACGTTGGACATGGTGTCGCCCTGACGGGCGCTGTTGACGTTGCCGGGGTGCCAGTGGACGGCCACGTCCACGTCGTCGAACAGGCCGTCGCGGACCATGTAGACCTTGCCCGAGCCGCCCTCCTCGGCCGGGGTGCCATAGACGCGCAGTTCGCCCTTGATGTTGTTGGCGACCATCCAGTCCTTGACCGCGATGGCGGCGTGGACCGAGGCGGCGCCGAACAGGTTGTGGCCGCAGCCGTGACCGGCGTGGCCCCCGGCCGATTCCTGCACCGGGTTCAGGGTCTGCGACAGGCCGGGCAGGGCGTCGTATTCGGCCAGGACCGCGATGACCGGGCCGTCGCCGGTCTTGAAGCTGGCCAGGAAGGCGGTGGGTTCATTGGCGATGCCCGAGGTGACGTTGAAGCCGGCGTCGCGAAGCTGACCCTGCAGCAGCGCCGTGCTCTGGGTTTCCTGATAGCCCAGTTCCGCGAATTTCCAGATTTCCAGGGCGGCGTGGTCCAGGGCGGGCTGGTTGCGCTCGACCGTGCCGGTGATCTGGGTGCGGGCCTGGGGCGACAGCTCGGCGGCGACGGCCGGGACGCTGAGGCCGGTCAGGGCGGCGGCGAGCGCCAGGGCGCGTATCGAGACGGGTTTCATCAGGAACTCCACAAACAGGCGTCAGGAACAGAGAAGGGCGGAAGACGATGCCTCGTCTTCCGCCCGATCAGAAGCGGGTCGCGTCAGAACGACTTGCGGATGCTGGCGTACCAGTAGCGGCCGTAGGGCTGATAGACGGTGCCCAGGTAGCCGTCCGAGGCCAGGGGCGGAGCTTCATCGGTCAGGTTGCGGACGCCGACGCGAACCGCGGTTCCGCCCAGCAGGCCGTCGTTCTCGAACTCATACTCGCCGTAGAGGTTGGCGGTGATCTGCGAGTCGACGGTCCAGACTTCGCCGACCGAGTTGGTCAGGCCGTCCTGTTCGACGCTGCCGGTATAGGCGGTGTAGGCGCCAAGCGTGACGTTCTGATAGCGCCAGGTGGTCGAGGCCGACCACTTCCATTCCGGGCGCCCGCCCTGGCGGATCAGATCGCCGGCGCTGCCGCTGAAGGCGATGGCCGCGTCGATGTCGCCCTTGGCCTTGGCGTCCATCAGGGCCTGAACGGCCGGCGAGGGCTCCAGATGATACTTCAGCAGGTGCGAGACGTTCAGATTGACGCTGAAGTCGCCCAGGTCCGTGCCGCGCAGGCTCCACATGACGCCCAGGTCGATGCCCTGGACCTCCTGCGGTTGCAGGTTGTCGTAGAGGTCCTTGACGTAGAGGATCTCGCCCGCCGCCTGCATGCCGGTTCCGGCGAAGATGGCGATGTCTTCCGGCGTGGCTGCGGCGCGCACCACGTTCGGGTTGAAGCTGCCCTGCTTGCGCAGCAGATAGTCCAGCGTCAGGGCGTTCTGGCCGCGGAAGACGCCGACCATGCCTTCCTGCTTCACGTTCCACCAGTCGATGGTGATGGTGAAGTCGCCGAGATTGGCGGGGGTGAAGTCCGGCTGGATCACCGTGCCGATCGACAGGGTTTCTGACTCTTCCGGCTTCAGGTTCGGATTGCCGGCGCGCTGTTCGGCCACGTTGCGGCGGATGCGCGCCGTGTTGACCGAGCCCGCGTCGGGGAAGCCGGGGGTGATGGTCGGGCTGACGCAGCGGTTCAGGCCGGTGATCGCGCCGCGACGAGTGAGGGCCTCGCAATAGGCCCAGTCGGTGCTGCTGTTCGAGCGGGTGACGATGCTGGCGTTGACCTGCTCCAGGTTCGGAGCGCGGAAGCCCTGGGCCCAGGAGCCGCGCAGACGCAGGCCCTCGGCCAGGTCCCAGGCCACGGCGACCTTGGGCTTGGCGATGTCGCCGAAGTCCGAATAGTGCTCGTAGCGGCCGGCGACCTGGGCTTCCAGATTATGGACGAAGGGGATGTTCATCTCGGGCGAGATGATGGGCACGGCCAGTTCGGCGTAGGCCGAATAGACGGTCCGGTCGCCCTCGGTGTCCGGGTTCATCGAGGAGTTGATCAGGTCGCTGTAAACCGCGCCCGAGACGTCCGTGAAGGTGATGGTCCCGTCGATGCGGGCGTCGCGGTCGTCCAGCTGGGTTTCACGACGGGCCTCGACCCCGGCGGCCATGCCCAGATCGCCGGCGGGCAGGGCGAACAGGTCGGGGCGCGACACCTTGAAGTCCCACAGCGCCAGGGTGGTCTCGGTGTAGCGGCGCATCTTCTGGCGGATGGCGTCCAGGGCGGCCTTGCTGCTGGGCGTGCCGTCGCCGAAGCTGAGGTTGTTCAGATCACCGCCGTTGAACGGGTTGTAGGCGTCGGCCGTCGACAGGGCGAGCTGCTTCTGCAGGGCCGTGGTCGAGACGTTGTCGCTGATGTCCTCGGCGCTGGCCTCGGAGTAGAGCAGGGCGCTCTCCCAGTCCCATCCGGCGAACTCGCCGCGCAGGCCGCCCAGGGCGCGATACTGCTTGTTGGTGACGTTGACCTCGATCGGGCCCAGGTCGTCGAAGCGATAGCCGCTGAGCAGCAGGTCGACGCCGCCGGCGGGCGCGGTGATGCCCGGCAGACGGTTCGGGTTGGCCCCGCCGCCCGGCAGGGTCGTGGCCCCGAACGGGTTGTAGAAGTTGGTTTTCGGGATCGTCAGGACGATCGAGGACAGGGTGCTGAGCGGCGCCTGCCAGGCGGTGGTTTCCGCGTGATAATAGCCCAGTTCGCCGAAGGCCTCGATGCTGTCGTTGAGCTTGTACTTGCCGTTCAGGAAGAGGTTGAGGCGTTCGACCTCGGGCATGACGGTCAGGCCCTGGGCCGCCGAGTCCGAATAGAGACGGGAATCGACCGTCGTGCCCGACCTGAGGCACAGGCCATTGCCCAGCGCGGCGCCGCAGCCGGTGAAGCTCGCGGGCTGGGTGCTGAAGGCGGTCAGGTTGGAGGTCGCGCCCGGCAGGCGCACCGTGCCGCCGGTGGGGCGGAACAGCCCCCAGGGCGTCAGCGACGAACGGCCGTTCAGCGACGTGTTGCCCTCGAAGCCCGTCCCGGCGAACAGCGGGCGCTTGTCCAGCGAGGCGGTGTAGTCCTGATCCGTGGTCGAAAGCTCGGTGCGCTGGTCATAGTTCAGGAAGAAGGAGAGGTTGCCCCGGCCGTCGAAGAGGTCCTTGCCGCCATAGGCGCTGAGATTGGTCTCGCGCATGCCCGTGCCCTCGGCGCCGCCGTACTGGGCCGAGACGGTCAGGCCGTTCAGGTCGTCGCGCAGGACCGTGTTGATGACGCCCGCCACGGCGTCCGCGCCGTAGATGGCGGCGGCGCCGTCGCGCAGGACTTCCAGGCGCTTCAGGCCCGTCACCGGAATAGCGTTGGTGTTGTAGGTCAGCACCGGGACCAGATGCTCGTTCGCCTGGCTGGTCGGGTGGCCGACGACGCGGCGGCCGTTCAGCAGCACCAGGGTGTTGCCGATGCCGAGGCCGCGCAGGTTGACCGAGCCGGTGTCGCCGCGCGCCGAGTTGGAGCTGGCGGGCAGGTAGCTGGAGTTGAAGGTCACGTCGCCCATTTGCGGGATCGAGCGGATCAGTTCGTCGCCCGAGACCGCGGCGGACGCCAGAATTTGTTCCTCGCCGACCACGGTGACGGGCAGGGCCGCCGTGACCTTGGCGCCGCGAATTTGCGAGCCGACGACGACGATTTCATCGACCTGGGTGGCTTCCTGCGGCGGCGCTTCCTGGGCGACGGCGGCGGTGGCGACGCCGAACAGCGCGGTGGTGGCCAACATGGCCGTCTTCAAGCTAAGGCGAGCAAAAGCTGCATGCATGGTCTTGTCATCCCCGTTGTTGGTCATCGAGCCCGGTATCCCCCGATCCCGTCCGGCGGCGGCCGGCGTTCCGATTTGGAAGGCGATTTCGTGATCCGCCGGCCGTCCGCTGGATCGGCCGTGTTCGGAGATTTCGCCTCCTTGAGAACTAGAAACGGACACAATGACCGCGTCAACCGCAGATGCAAAAATATTGCTGGTATCCATAATAACGAGCGAAATAATCACTCATAATCGGCCTTGAGCTTCCAGTTTCAGCAATGCTATCGCTTCACTTTCGGCATTTATGACGAGCGGCGACCGAATTTTGTTTCGGGGTCCGGCGGGCTGATGCGAATTGTGACGGGGTGGCTATGCGTTCTCATCTGAAAATTCTGGCGGTCGCGGCGGCGGCCCTGTTGGCGGCTGCGCCTGCGATGGCGCAGCAGGCGCCGGCCCAGGTCCGGCCGGCGGTCGGCAGCGGCGGCGATATCGTCAACTACGGCCAGATCCACAGCCCGGTCGTCGGACGGGGCGGCATGGTGGTGAGTCAGAGCGCGATCGCGACTCAGGTCGGCGTCGACATTCTGAAGCAGGGCGGCAACGCCGTGGACGCGGCCGTGGCCGTGGCCTTCGCCGAGGCCGTGACCCTGCCGCGCGCCGGCAACATCGGCGGCGGCGGCTACATGATCGTCCACATGGCGGCGACGGCGGATCGTCCGGCCCAGGACATCGCCATCAACTATTACGGCACGGCGCCGCGCGCCACGACGCCGGACCTGCTGCTCGACGACAGCGGCAAGTTCGACCGCGCCGCGCCCTCCAGCTTCCGCAATGTTTCCGTGCCCGGCACCGTCGCCGGCATGTGGGAGGCGCACAAACGCTTCGGCGCCCTGACCTGGGCCCAGGTCGTGGCCCCGGCGGTCAAGCAGGCCGAGGACGGCGTGATCCTGTCGGACGGCGAGGCCGACGCCACCGCCGGCCGCGCCCGCGTCCTGGCGACCGATCCCGGCGCGCGCGAGGCCTATCTGAAGCCCGACGGCACGCCCTATCGCGCGGGCGAGCTGTTCAAGCAGCCTCAGCTGGCCTGGAGCCTGCGTCAGGTGCAGCAGGGCGGGGCCGACGCCTTCTATCGCGGCGAACTGGCCCAGAAGATCATCGAGGGCGTTCAGGCGCGTGGCGGCGTCATGGATGCGAAGGACCTGGCCGATTACCGCGCCGACGTGACCGCTCCGATCTGGTCCACCTATCGCGACCACCGGATCGCCTACATGCCGCCGACCGCCTCGGGCGTCAGCGTGGCCGAGGGGCTGAACCTGCTGGAGCATTTCCCCATGCGCGAGCTGCGCTGGGGCAGCGTCGACAGCCTGCACCTGATCTCGGAAGCGATGAAGATCGTCTCGTCGGACCGTCGCCTGATCGGCGGCGCGCCGCAGTGGACGACGCCCGCGCAGGGGCTGGCCAGCAAGGAATTCGCCGCCGAGCGGGTCAAGCTGATCCGCATGGATCGCTCGCTGGCCGCCGCCGACATCCCCGAGGGCAACCCCTATCCCTATGAGAGCCAGGACACGACCCACTATTCGGTGGCCGACGCCCACGGCAATGCGGTGTCGAACACCTACACCCTGTCCAACTCCTATGGCGCGCACGTCGCGCCGGTGGGGACGGGCATCCTGCTGAACAACTCGCTCGACAACTTCTCGTGGGGCACGACCGGCCAGCCGAACTCGCCGGCGCCGGGCAAGCGTCTGGGCTCGACCATCACGCCCATGATCGTCTTTGACGACGACAAGCCCTGGCTGGTCACGGGCACGCCGGGCGGCGGCTACATCATCGCCACCATGGTCCAGCTGGTCTCCAACGTTATCGACCACCAGCTGAACATCGCCGAGGCGGCCATGCGGCCGCGCCTCAATCAGGCCGGCGGCGACAGCCCGCTGGAGCTCGAGGGCGGCTTCTCGCCCGACGTCGAGCGCCTGCTGCGCGAGCGCGGCCATACGGTCCGCCCGTCCATGACAATGGGCAGCACCCAGTCCATCATGATCGAGGGCGATCGATTCCTGGGCGCGGCGGACACCCGCCGGCCCGACGCCCTGGCGCTCGGCGTCCAGTAAATCCAGTCATCCGGGGGGCGGTTCATGTTGCGCAAGGTTCTGCTGGCGAGTGTCGCCGGTCTGGTCGTGGCCGCCGGTGCGGCGCCGGTTCTGGCCCAGGCGGGAAGTCCGACCGCTGTGGCGTCGGCGGCCTCGGCCTGGCAGGACGGCCTGTTCGGCGTGAAGCTGGATCGGCAGAAGGGCAAGGCGACGGTGCGTCTGCCGGCGCCCGGCGCGGACGGGGTTCTGGGACGCTACCTCTATCAGCCCGGCCTGTCGGCGGGGCTGGGCATGGACGGGGCCGGTCTGGACCGCTCGGGCCTGGGTTCGGCCCAGATCGTGGCCTTCCGCAGGGTCGGCAACCGCGTCTTCGCCGCGTTCGAGAACACCCGCTTCCGCGCCGTGGACGCCGACGCCGATCAGGTGAACGCGGTCGCGGCCTCCTTCTCGCCGTCGGTGGTCTGGTCCGGGGAGGTGGTCGAGACGGGGGGCGACGGGTCGATCAGCGTGGACCTGTCGGGCTTC
Organism: Brevundimonas sp.; assembly: GCF_036405315.1. Taxonomy (GTDB): domain Bacteria; phylum Pseudomonadota; class Alphaproteobacteria; order Caulobacterales; family Caulobacteraceae; genus Brevundimonas. Next base: position 21,943 of record NZ_DASWXW010000027.1, read on the forward strand.
CTAGAACGCGACGCGATCAACGCTGTGGGACGCCTGAAGCGGGCGCGTTTGGGGACCTTCAAGGCAGCGCCGACGCTGGGCTATCTCGACGCCGACCAGACCCTGGTCTTCCCGGACAACGTTGAGTTCCAGACGGTCCAGACCTTCACCAGCGATGAGCCGGGAGGAGAGCTTTCGCGTGTCGCGCCCGAGTCCCGTTCGGTCACGCTGACGGTGCGCCACTCCTTCATTCGTTTGCCCGACGAGGGCTTCCAGCCGGTGCTGCACGATCCTCGTTCAGGCACCTCGGCCCAGATCATGGTGACGGACTTCGCCGCCGATCTGGATCAGCCGGTGGTCAGCCGTCTGGCGCGTCGCTTCCGGCTGGAAAAGACCGATCCGACCGCCGCGCGCTCGACGGTGAAGAAGCCCATTATCTTCTATGTGGATCGCGCCGCCCCGCCGGCCATTCGTCAGGCCTTGATCGAAGGCGGGGGCTGGTGGGCGCAAGCCTTTGACAAGGCCGGCTATATCGACGCCTTCCGGGTCGAGCTGCTGCCCGAAGGGGCGCACCCGATGGACGCGCGCTACAACATCGTCTCCTGGGTCCACCGCGAGACGCGCGGCTGGTCCACCGGCACCAGCGTCAACGACCCGCGCACCGGCGAGATCGTGCGCGGGGTGGTGCAACTGGGCTCGCTGCGCGACCGTCAGGACAAGATGATCTTCGAGGGTCTGGTCGGCGCCGACCGCAGCGGCGCGGGCGGCGAGGACGATCCCGACCGTCTGGCCTATCAGCGCCTGCGCCACCTGTCGGCGCATGAGATCGGCCACGCCCTGGGCATCGCCCACAACTTCGCCGCCTCGACCTATGAGGACCGGGCCTCGGTCATGGACTATCCGGCCCCCTGGGTGATCGCCGACGGCGACCGCCTGGACTTCAGCCGCGCCTATACGACGGGCGTGGGAGCCTGGGACCGCTATGTGGTGGACTGGCTCTACGGCGATGCGCCGGGGCAGGACCCGGTCGCCCGGCGCGCCGGGCTGGCGGCGCAGGTGCAAGCCAAGGGCTATCGCTTCGTCAACGACACCGACACCCGGCCCCTGGGCAGTCTGCAGCCCTATGGCGCCATGTGGGACAATGGGACCGACCCGACGGCAGAGTTCGCCAATACCCTGGCCGTGCGGCGCATCGCCCTGTCGCGGTTCGGGCTGGCCAATCTGCCGGCGGGGGCGCCGGCGGCGGATCTGCGGCGGGTGATCGTGCCGATCTATCTCTATCACCGCTATCAGGCGACGGCGGTGGGGCGGCAGATCGGCGGGGTGGACTACGCCTACGCCGTCAGCGGCGACGGTCACGAGCGCGCCGAGGTCGTGCCCGCCGACAGGCAGCGCGCGGCGCTGGAGGCCCTGATGCAGGCCCTGTCGCCGGAGGTGCTGGACCTGCGCGACGATCTGATCGACCTGCTGTCCTCGGCCCAGTCGGGCAATGGCGACCGGCAGGCGGAGATTGAACTGTTCGAGGGCAAGACCGACGCGGTCTTCGATCCTTCGTCGGCGGCGGCGGCGGCGTCAGAGGTGGTGTTCGAGACCCTGCTGGCGCCCGAGCGCCTGAACCGCCTGGTCGAGCAGCGGCGCCGCGATGCGGGCCAGTTGGGCCTGACTGAGGTATTGGACCGGACAGCGACGGCGGTGGGGGCGGGGGCGATGCTCAGCCCGCGCCAGGCCGAACTGCGCCGTGTCGTGCGCGCCCGCTACGCGGCGCATCTCGCGGCGCTGATGCAGGGCAAGGACTTGTCGTCCACGGCCCAGGGTGCGGTGCGCGACGCCGCCCGCCGCTTCGGCGAACAGTTGAAGCGTTGCCGCGGCGATCGACTGGAAACGGCCCAGTGCGCCTGGCTGGCCGAAGCCCTGACCGGGCCGGTCGAGGGGCTCAAGGCGCTTAGCGAGACCCTGCCGGTCGCCCAGGCCGTGCCGCCGGGCGCCCCCATCGGCGGCGGCGAGTGGCATTGACGAGGTCTCTTTCCTCCCTGTTCGCCTAGCGAATGGGGAGGTGGATCGGTCGCGGAGCGGACGAGACGGAGGGGGCGACACCGGCCTTGCCCATTGCGCGCAGGCGTCATGCGTCGAGACGCCCCTCCACCGCTTCGCGGTCCCCCTCCCCATAGAATGGGGAGGAAAGGACGGTCACATCTCCCGCCAGGTCTTGCCCGTCACGCCTTCGTAGTTGGCAGCGTGATAGACGCCGCGCGCCACGGCGCGGGCCAGGACGTCGGCGGCGACATTGCCCAGTTGGGCCACCGCGACCTGACGCATGGCGGGATTGTCGATGACCTTCTTGCCGGTGGACAGGCAGAACAGGGTGTCGCCATCAAAGGGGGCGTGGGCCGGGCGGATGGCGCGAGCCATGCCGTCCTGGGCCATGATGGCCATGCGTTGCAGCTCGACGCGGGTCAGGGCCACGTCGGTGGCGATGCAGGCGATGGTGGTGTTCTCACGCGGGCGGGCGCCGAACTTGGACAGGCCCCAGTCCTCGGCCGAGGCGGCAAGGCCGGACGAACCCAGGCCGCCGAACTCGTCGCCGATCTCATAGGGGGCGGCCCAGAAGGTCTTGCCGCCCGGCGCCACGACCGAGCCGACGCTGTTGACCGCGACGATGGCGCCGACCGTCCAGCCCGAGGCCATGACGGCCGAGGCCGAGCCGATCCCGCCCTTCAGCGCCCCGGCCTCGGCGCCATAGCCCGCGCCGGCGGTGCCCAGGTCGAAGCGGTCGCTGGCGGCCTCCAGGGCTTGAACCGACAGGCGGCGATAGGGCGGCTCCATCTCCCACTGCTTGTCGCCGCCGTTGGCCAGGTCATAGAGGCAGGCGGTCGGGATGATGGGCGAGGGGGGCACGCCGGGCGCCCCGCCCATGCCGTAGCCGCGCCCGCGCATCCCCATCCAGGCGGCGACGCTGTCGGCCGAACCCAGGCCATAGACCGACCCGCCCGACAGGATGACGGCGTCCACCTCCTGCACCAGGTTTTCGGCGCGCAGGACGTCGGTCTCGCGCCCGGCGGGGCCGCCGCCGCGCACGTCCACGGCGGCGACGGCGGGCTTCTCGGCCAGGATGACGGTGACGCCGGTGCGCACGCCTGCATCATGGGCCTGACCGACCTTGATGCCTTCGACATCGGTGATCAGGTTCAGCGGTCCGGTGCGGCCCGATGCTCGGGCGGCGGATTGCGCGGCCGGTTTGGCGCTGGCGGCGCCGGCGGCGGAGGCGGCGGCGCCGATCAGGGCCGAGCCGAGGACGGTTCTGCGGTTCATCCGGCGGTTTCCTTTTCCAGAGCGTGATTGCGGACCAGATCCGGCGTCGCCGCCAGAAGCTCCTGCGTATAGGGGTGGGACGGCGCGGCGAAGACGGCGGCGGTTTCGCCCTGCTCGACGATCTGTCCGGCCTGCATGACCAGCAGGCGATCCGTCACGGTGCGGACCACGCTGAGGTCATGAGTGACGAACAGGTAAGACAGGCCCAGCCGGTCCGACAGGTCGGCCAGCAGGTCCAGCACCTGGGCCCGGACCGAGACGTCCAGCGCCGACACCGCCTCGTCCAGAGCGATGACCGAGGGCTCGGTGATCAGGGCGCGGGCGATGGCGATGCGCTGGCGCTGGCCGCCCGAGAACTCGTGGGGATAGCGGTCGGCGGCGGCGCTGGTCAGGCCCACGCGCTCCAGCATCTCGTCGACGCGGCGACGGGCTTCGGCGGGCGACGGCTTCGCGTCCAGCAGGTGGAAGTTCTCGGCCACGAGGTCGCTGACCTTCCAGCGCGGATCGAAGCTGCCGTAGGGGTCCTGGAACACCACCTGGATGTCGCGGCGGATGGATTTCAGGGCGGCGCCGCGGGCGGCGGTGATGTCGCGGCCCTTGACCCGGACGCGGCCGGCTTGCGGCGTCTCCAGAGCGAGAATGGCGCGCAGCAGGGTGGACTTGCCGCAGCCGCTCTCGCCGACCAGGCCGACGCTCTCGCCCGGCTGGATCGACAGGCTGACCTGATCGACGGCGCGGAAGGTCCTGGCCTTGCCGAACAGGGCGGGGGCGCCGCCGTACTCGCGGACCAGGCCCTCGACCTGAAGCACAGGGGCGGCGTCGGCCTGGGGGCGGCTGCGGCGCGTCGGAGCGTGGACGGCGTTGGCCAGCAGGCGTTGCGAATAGGGGTGGGCCATGCCGGTCTGGATGCGCGCGACCGGCGCCTCCTCGACCAGTTCGCCGTCCTTCATCACCGCCACGCGGTCGGCGGTTTCGGCCACCACGGCCAGGTCGTGGGTGATGAGGATCAGGCCCATGCCGTCCTCGCGCACCAGCCGCTTCAGCAGGTCCAGCACCTGAGCCTGGGTCGTCACGTCCAGCGCCGTCGTCGCCTCGTCCGCGATCAGCAGCCTGGGCGTCAGGGCGATGGCGATGGCGATGGCGACGCGCTGCCTCTGGCCGCCCGACAGTTCGTGCGGATAGCGGCTCAGGGGGAAACGTTCGGCGGGCAGGCCGACGCGGTCCAGCACGGAACGGGCGACGGAGAGGGCTTCCTTGCGCGAGGTCTTCCTGTGCAGGCGCACGGTCTCGGCGACCTGATCGCCGATGGTCATGACGGGGTTCAGGGCCGTCATCGGCTCCTGAAAGATGATGCCCACGTCGCGGCCGCGCACCTGCTGCATCAGGGCGTCAGGGGCGTTCGAGACGAGCTGGCCGTTCAGGCGGATCTCGCCGGTCATCGCCGCGCGCGGCGGCGTCAGGCCCAGCACGGCCAGAGAGGTCATGGACTTGCCCGATCCGCTCTCGCCGACCAGGCCGAGGATCTCGCCGGGGGCGACGGACAGGCTGACATTCTTCAGGATCGGCGTGGAACCGATCGACAGGCTGAGGTCGCGGATGTCGAGGACGCTCATGGTCAACGCTCCCGCCGCACGCGCGGGTCGAACAGGTCGCGCAGGCCGTCGCCGGTCAGGCTGAGGCCCAGCACGGTCAAGAAGATGGCCAGGCCTGGCATGACGGCCAGCCAGGGGGCGAAGCCGATCATGGTCTGGGCCTCGGCCAGCATCCGGCCCCAGCTGGGCGCGGGCGGCTGGGCGCCCAGGCCGACGTAGGACAGCCCGGCCTCGGCCACGATGCCGACGGCGAACTGGATCGCGGCCTGCACGACCAGCAGGCTCATCAGATTGGGCAGGATGTGCTGGAGCGAGATCAGTGTCTTGGACTTGCCCGCCGTGCGGGCGGCCAGGACATATTCGCGAGTCCACAATCCTTGCGCCGCGCCGCGCGCCACGCGGGTGAAGACGGGGATGTTGAAGACGCCGATGGCGATGATCGCATTGATCGCGCCCGGTCCCATGACGGCGGTGATCATCACGGCCAGCAGCAGGGCGGGAAAGGCGAAGATCAGGTCGTTGCCGCGCATGACCAGTTCGTCGATCCAGCCGCCGCGCGCCGCCGCGGTCAGGCCCAGCGGCGTGCCGACGCCGACGCCGATGCCGACGGCGACGAAGGCCACGATCAGGGAGTTCTGCGCCCCCGCCATGATCATCGACAGGACGTCGCGGCCGAAGTGGTCCGTGCCGAACGGGTGGGCGGCGGAGGGGGCGGCCAGCTTGGCGGCGATGTCCACCGCCTCGACGTCATAGGGCGTCCAGACGAGGGCGAGGAGGGCGGTCGCCAGCACCACGGCCGTCAGCGTCGCGCCGACGATCAGGGACAGGGGCCAGCGCACGCGGGCCTTGGCGGGGATGGCGGGGGCGTCGGTCATGCGCGGCGTCCCCTCAGGCGCGGATCAGCGAACAGGTAGGCGAGGTCGATCAGGAAGCTGACCATGACCACGGCGAAGACCAGCACCACCACCACGCTCTGGACCACGATCAGGTCGCGCTGGGTGATAGCCTGGAAGACCAGTCGGCCGAGACCGGGCAGGGAGAAGACGTTCTCGATGATGATGCCGCCCGCCAGCAGGAAGGGGAACTGAAGGCCGAGGATGGTCAGGACCGGGATCCAGGCGTTCCTCAGGGCGTGCCGCCACAGGGCCTGATTGACCGACAGGCCCTTGGCGCGGGCGGTGCGGACATAGTCCTCGTTCATGGTGTCGAGCAGGGCGGTGCGCAGGACGCGGGCCAGGATGGCGGCCTGGGGCGCGGCCAGGGCCACGGCGGGCAGGATCAGGGCCTTGAAGGCGGGCCAGAAGCCGGCGCTCCAGCCGGGGAAGCCGCCCGCCGAGAACCAGCCCAGGTTCACCGAGAAGAGCAGGATCAGCAGCATGGCGATCCAGAAATTGGGCAGGGCGACGCCCACCTGCGTTACGCCGATCAGGCCGGTGTCGACGGCGGCGCCACGGCGGCTGGCGGCGGTGACGCCGATGGGCAGGGCGACCAGCAGCGACAGGACGGTGGCCATCAGGGCCAGGGGCGCGGACACGGCCAGGCGCTCAAGGATCAGGCCGCCGACCGGCACCTGATAGGTGTAGCTGGTCCCGAACTTGCCGGTCAGCAGGTCGCCGAGCCAGGCGAGATAGCGTTCGAAACCGGAGCCCTCCAGCCCCATCTGCTGACGCAGGGCGGCGATGGCCTCCGGGCTGGCGTTCAGGCCCATCATATAGCTGGCCGGGTCGCCGGGCACGACCTGCAGCAGCAGGAAGATGACCACGGTGGCCGCCAGCAGGGTCAGGGCGTGGCCGCCCAGCTTCTTCAGCAGCCAGGCCGCGCCGAAGCGCCAGGCGACGAAGGCCAGCAGGGCGGCGCCCGCGATCAGGCTGATCCAGCCCCAGGGCGGGCCGCCGCCGGTGCGCTCGGCGGTCGCCGCGCCCGCCGCGCCTGCGCCGGTCCAGTAGGCCCCGGTGACGTCGTTGGCGGCGATGGGGCCGTTGATCCACAAACCGTTCAGGTCGGCCTTCCACACGCCGATGCGCGAGGACTGGAACAGGAAGCCGTTGACGGCGTCGTCGGCGATGCGGCGCTGCAGATCGCCCAGCAGGCGGTTGCGCGTCGGCTCGTCCGGGGCGGCGTTGACCTGGGCCAGCAGGGCGTCGAAGGCGGGGCTGTCGTAGCCGAAATAGTAGTCCTTGCGGCCATAGATGTCGTAGTCCATCGGCTCGACGTGCTCGACGATGGTCAGGTCGAACTGGCGGCGCTTGAACACCTGGTCCAGCCACTGGGCCCATTCCAGATTCTCGATCTTCGCGCGGATGCCCGCCTGGGCCAGTTGCGAGATCAGCACCTCGCCGCTGCGCCGGGCGTAGGGGCGGGGCGGCAGACGCAGGGTCACGTCGATGCCGTTGGGATAGCCCGCCTCGGCCAGCAGCTGACGCGCCTTGGCCGGGTCGTGCGGATAGAGGCCGGTCAGATCGACATAGCCCGGGGCCTGTCGCGAATAATGGCTGCCGATTGGCTGGCCGAAGCCGAACATGGCCCCCTGGATCAAGGCGTCGCGGTCGATGGCGTAGGAGACGGCGCGGCGCACGCGCACGTCGTTGAACGGGGCCCTGGTGTTGTTCATGCCAAGGATGACCTTGCCCTCGGAGGCGCCGACGACGACGCGGAAACGCGGGTCGCGCTGGAACTGGGCCACGTTTTCGGGCGCGGGATAGTTGGGGAAGGCGTCCACGTCGCCGGCGCTGACGGCGGCGAAGGCGGCGGTGGGGTCGCTGATGAAGCGGAAGACGACGGTGTTAAGGCGCGGCGGCGTCCCCCAGTAGCCGTCGCGGCGGACCAGGGTCAGCTGGCTGCCGCGCTGCCAGCTCTGCAGCTTGAACGGGCCGGTGCCGATCGGCGTGACGGCGTTGGTTGCGGCGCTGTTGGGCGAGACCATGACCGCGTCGCCCCAGGCCAGGAGGTAGGGCAGGGTGGCCATAGGCCGCGACAGCTGGATGCGCAGGGTGGCCGGATCGACGACCTCGACGGATCGGATCGGCGCGAAGAGGGCCTTCTGGGCGTTGGTCGAACCCTCGGCGGTGATCCGGTCCAGCGAGAACTTGGCGACCGAGGCGTTGAACGGCGCCCCGTTGGAGAAGGTCACGCCGCGCCGCAGGTGGAAGGTCCAGGTCAGGCCGTCGGGCGCGGCCTCCCAGGTCTCGGCCAGGGCCGGGGCGACGACCCCGGTCTGGGTCAGTTTGGTCAGGCCCTCGAAGACGTTGGCGTAGACCACCTCGTCCACCGCCGCCGCCGCGCCCGAGGTCGGGTCGAGGTTCGGCGGCTCCAGCGGCAGGCCCAGCACCAGACGGTCGCGGGCGGCGGGCGTCTGGGCGTGAGACGGGACGCCGTGCAGGGCGAGCGAAAGGGTCAGGGTCAGCGCAAACAGCAGCCGCGCCGCCAGCCCGCGTCGCGTCCGCCCGATCACCGAAGTCTTCGCCCCTGTTCTCGTCACCTTGCCTTGATCTCCCCCTCGGCGACGCGGCCGATCTTCGTCAGCCTACGTCATGGATTTCCAATCACGCCATCGAATAAGCGCGCCTCACCACGGCTGGCGCGCCAGCGAGGCGGGACAGGCGGCGGCAGCCTCGGTCGCGGCGGCGCGGGCGGCCTCAAACTCGATCTTGGCCTTGGCGAAGTCGGCCTGGAAGGCCGGGTCGGCCTTCAGCCGGGTGACGATGGTCGCGCCGACGATGCGGCCCGCCTCGACGTCGCTGGGATAGTGGACGCCGCAGACCGCGCGGCTTTCGCCATAGGCCAGGCCGCGGCGCAGGATCTGATCAGAGCGGTCGGGCGCCAGTTCCGCCAGCACCAGGGCCCAGGCCCAGCCCAGGGCCGAGTGACCGGACGGATAGGAGCCGCTGGCCGCCAGCCAGCTTTCCGGCGCGATGCAAGTCGGCAGGGATTCGACCACGAAGGGACGCTTGCGGAACCAACCCCGCTTGGCCGGGGTCTGGATCATCTCCAGATCGCCCAGCATCTTGCCCAATAGAAGCGTCAAGGTCGGCGTCTTCTCCGGCTCGAACTTGAAGCCGAGGGCGCAGTCGAAGGCGCGCGGGGCGCCGGGAGTCTCGATCTCGTTGTCGGCGCGGGCGATGGCCCAGCGTTCGGTCCCTTCCAGAGCCCGCATCTGGCGATAGGCGGCGATGTCGGCCTGTTCGCGCAGCGAGCCCTCGGTGGGCGGCGGCGGCAGGAAGTTGGCGGCGTTCGGCGTGTTCTCGGCGGTCAGATAGCCGTGCGGATGGTCGCGAAAGCCGGTCCAGAAGGTGACGGGGCCCGAGGCCGGGATCGCCGCGACGGCGTGCGGCGCCTCGACCTGACCCGCGCAGCCGCCGAGGACGAGGGCGGCGGCGATCGCGGCGGCGCCGAGGCGGGCGAGGGGCGTGGGCGTCATGGGGGAACTCCTGAAAATCATGTTTCGACCGCGCCCGGCTTGCCGGCCTCGACCACCCAGGACTTGAGGGTCGAGATCGAGGCCTTGGGATCGCGCACGTCCGAGATGGCGCGATAGCGGGTGCTCATACGGTCACGCTCTACGTCTATGGCCATATAGCCGCGCACGCGACTGTCGAAGAACTTGACCTGGGGGTTGTTCGGCATGACAGCCATCAGGCCGTCATAGGTCGGGCCGGTCGAGGTGATGGAGGTGCCGACGAACTCGGTGGCCAGGGTGGGCGAGCCGGGATCGCGGCTGTCGGCCTTGACGTCATTGGTCCAGAAGGAGTGGTAGTCGCCGCTGAGGACGACCGGGTTCTGCGGCTTGATGGCGGCCAGGGCGCCGGTGAGGCGGTCGCGGGCGGCGGGGAAGCCGTCCCAGGTGTCGGTCCAGTAGCGCGGCTCGGACCCGTCGGCGCCGCCGAGGCGCAGACCCGCCATGACCAGGTTCTGGCCCAGGATGTTCCAGCGCGCCTTGGACTGGGCCAGGTTGTCGTAGAGCCAGCGTTCCTGCTCGAACCCCAGGAAGGTGCGCGACGGGTCCAGCCGGTCGGTGCAGGTGCTGTCGGCCACAATCTGGCCCTTGCCGCCGTTGGCGCCGTCGCTGCACGGCTGTTTCGAGCGATACTGGCGTCCGTCCAGCATGAAGAACTCGGCCAACTGGCCGTAGCGGACGCGGCGATGGATGGGCATCTGCATCGCCGCCGACAGCTGGGTGCGGCGGATCGGCATGGCCTCGAAGAAGGCCTGATAGGCGGCGGCGCGGCGTTGCAGGAAGTCGCGCGGCGAAACGCCTGCTGCCTTGGACCAGACGCCGGAATAGTCGTCCTGAACCTCGTGGTCGTCCCAGACGGCGAGGCAGGGGGCGGCGGCGTGCAGGCGCTGCAGGTTCGCGTCGGTGCGGTGCAGGGCGTAGCGGTTGCGATAGCCCGCCAGGCTCGTCGCTTCCTCGAGGTTGTAGGGGCGCACCACCTGGTCGGCGCGGTCCGGCCCCAGGCTGTATTCATAGATGTAGTCGCCGAGGAACAGGGTCAGGTCCGGGGCCTCGTCGGCCATGTGGCCGTAGGCGCTGAAATAGCCGCGCTCCCAGTGCGAGCAGGAGGCGACGGCCAGGCGCAGCTTGTCGACAGGGGCGCCGGCGGACGGCGTGGTGCGGGCCCGGCCGGCGGGGCTCTGCTGGCCCTGGGCGGTGAAGCGATACCAATAGGGACGATCGGGGCGCAGGCCCGCGACCTCGACATGAACGCTGTGGGCGGCCTCGGCGCCGGCGACGACCTGGCCCGAGGCGGCGATGCGGCGGAACTGGTCGTCGGCGGCGACTTCCCAATGCACGGGTACGGGCGCGGACAGGCCGCCCAGACCATCGGGCGCCAGGGGATCGGCGGCCAGACGCGTCCAGATGACGAAGCCGTCGGGGGCCGGATCGCCGCTGGCGACGCCGAGCGGGAACAGATAGGCGCCGCCCGCCTTAGCCCGGCCGAAGCTGAGGACGGCCGGCGCGACGACCAGGCCCGTCAGCAGGGCGCGGCGATCCAGGCGGGAGGACGGGAAGCTCATGAAACGCGCTGTCCGGGAAACGGGAAAAAGCGGGGGCGAGCCGACCGAAGCCGGCCCGCCCCTTCGGGGAGACAGGAACTAGAAGTCCATCGACAGGCGCACGCCGTAGGTGCGGCCCTGGCTGGGCGAGGTGGTCGGACGGGCCGAGCCGTTGAAGCCGTTGCGGGTCTCTTCGTAGTAGGTGTTGAAGAGGTTGCGGCCCCACAGGCCCACACGCCAGTTGGCGCCGGTCGGGGCGACGCTGAAGTTGGCGTTCCACAGCCAGTAGGCGTCGATGATCGACGAGGAGCTGACCGAATAGAGCTCGTCGCGATAGTTGTAGTTGGTCTCGGCGCGCAGATCCCAGCCGGCCATTTCCCAGTCATAGGCGATCGAGCCGCCGTAGTTCATCTTGGGGAAGGACAGGCGTTCGCCCGAGCGGTCGTTGGTGATGATGACGTCCCAGGGGCCGTCCTTGGGGTTGGCGGCGTCGGTCTTGGCGCCGTCGATGGCGAAGTATTCGTCGTATTCGCCGGTCTTGTAGCCGATGTTCTGGCTGATGGTCAGGCCGTCCAGCGGCACCCAGGTCAGCTCGATTTCACCGCCGTAGATGTGCGACTTGGGCACGTTGGTGATCTTGCCCAGGCGCCCGGTCAGACGGTCGTATTCCAGCCCCTGAACCTGCTGGTCCTTGTAGTCGTAGTAGAACAGGGCGCCGTTCAGACGCAGGCGACGGTCGAACAGGTCCGACTTGATCCCGGTCTCATAGGCGATGACGATCTCCGGCTTGAACGGGGTCGCCGAGGTCGCGTTGTAGGTGGTGAAACCGCCCGACTTCACCCCGCGCGCCACGCTGGCGTAGAAGAGGGCGTCGTCCGTCAGCTTGTATTCCAGTCCCAGGCGGCCCGAGACCTCGTTCAGGTCGGTGTCGTAGGACTTGGTCGCGGGCGGCGGGTTGGGGGCGACGAAGGTGCCGCCGCTGTCCAGGGTCCGCTCCTCCGTCTCCCAGCGCAGGCCGGCGATCAGGTTCAGCTTGTCGTTCACCTGATAGGAATTGTGGGTGAAGACGCCGAAGGCCGACACCGACTGGCCGTAGCCGGTGTTGATCAGGTTCGGGTTGCCCCGGAAGTTGGTGTAGAAGCCGCCGTCGATGCTTTCATCGGCGTAGTGGGCGCCGACCATCCAGCTGAGCCTGCCGTCGCCGTTGGAGCTGAGGCGCAGTTCCTGAGCGAAGACGTCGATGTCGTTGTAGAAGAAGACGTTGGACTCGTTGAAGCGGGTGCTGTCCCAGTCGTTGAACTCGCTGCGCGAGAAGGTCTGGTAGGCGGTGATGGACGTCAGGTCGGCCCAGCCCAGGTCGGCCTTGATGCGGGCGCTGAGGTCGAAGCCGTCGTTGTCGCGGAAGGGCTTGGCGTTCAGGCCGACCCCGGCCACGGCGGCCATCGCCGGCGAGATGCCCCAGCCGGTGATCCGCCAGGCGGTGTCCTTGGGATAGGTCACGCTGTTGCCCGAGACCGTGTACGGGCCCAGCAGGCGGAAGCCGCGGCCGTCCGACTTGTCCACCGAATAGGTGGCGGCCAGATCGACGGTGACGGCCTCGCTGGCGTCCCAGGTCAGGCGGCCGCGGATGGCGGTCTTGTCGAGGTCGCCCAGCTTCTCGCCGGTGTCGCGGTTGTATTGCCAGGCGCCGCCCTGTTCGGTGACGGCGGCCAGGCGGCCCAGCAGGTTGGGCGCGATCTGGCCCGAGACGTAACCTTCGACCTTCATGCGATCGAAGCTGCCGTATTCGGCGTTGAAGCCGGCGCCGAAATCGGCGGTCGGGGCGTTGGTGATGATGTTGACCGCGCCGCCGGTGGTGTTGCGGCCGTAGAGGGTGCCCTGCGGGCCGCGCAGCACTTCCATCCGGGCGATGTCGAACAGGGCGCCCTGGGTCGTCACCGTATAGGGGTGGGCGACTTCATCGACGTAGATGCCGACGGTCGAGGCGTTGTTCGAGGAGTATTCGCGCGCGCCGATGCCGCGGATGCGGAACTGGGGCTGGCCGCCGCCGAACTGGCTGTCGACCTCCATGTTGGGGACGGCGTTCTCGAGGTCGTTGACGACCGAGATGCCTTTTTCGTCCAGTTGCTCGCCGCCGACGACGCTCAGCGAAACGCCGACATCCTGGCTGGCCTGTTCGCGACGCTGGGCGGTGACGATGATTTCACCAACCGTCGTTACTTGCTGAGTATTGTTGGAAGCAGATTGAGCATTTGCGGCCGACGATGCGGCAATCGTCAGGATGCTGACGGAAGCGCCAAGCAGTAATCTATTCATGTTATCCCCCTTTTCGTCGAGCCTGGATTTAAGGCGTGCGGCGAATGATCTGTGACAAGTGATCGATCAACTCATCGATCTGCGCGCGGCTGATAATCAGCGGAGGCGACAGGGCGATGACATCTCCCGTCACTCGGATCAGAATTCCTTCGTTGAAGGCCGTATGGAACACGTCCATGGCGCGTGCGCCGGGCGCGTCCGGGCGCGGCGCCAGCTCGACGGCGGCGACCATGCCCAGGTTGCGGATGTCGATGACGTGCGGCAGCCCCTTCAGAGCGTGCACCGCGTCTTCCCAATAGGGCGCCGTGTCCGCAGCGCGCTGGAACAGGCCTTCGCTCTCATAGACGTCCAGCGTCGCCAGACCGGCGGCGGCGGCCAGCGGGTGGCCGGAATAGGTGTAGCCGTGGAAGAACTCGATGCCGGGCGCGGCGGCGTCCTTGACAATGGCGTCATGGATTTCGCCGCGCACCCCGACCGCGCCCATCGGCACGGCGCCGTTGGTCAGTCCCTTGGCGCAGACCAGCAGGTCGGGAATGACGCCCAGGGTCTCGGACGCCGTGGCCCCGCCGATGCGGCCGAAGCCGGTGATGACTTCGTCGAAGATCAGCAGGATGCCGTGTCGCCGCGTGATCTCGCGCAGTCGCTCCAGATAGCCGACGGGAGGCACGATCACGCCCGCCGACCCCGACAGGGGCTCGACGATGACGGCGGCGATGGTCTCCGGCCCATGCGACCAGATCAGGGATTCCAGTTCGTCGGCCAGATGCGCGCCCCAGGCCGGCTGGCCGCGCGAAAAGGCGGCTTCCTCCAGGTTCAGCGTGTGCGACAGGTGGTCGACGCCCGGCAGGGTCGGGAAGCCGCGGCGGTTGTTCTCCAGCCCGCCCACGGAAATGCCGCCGAAACCGACGCCGTGATAGCCTTTTTGCCGACCGATCAGGCGGGTGCGTTCGGGCTGTCCCTTCGCCTGCTGATAGGCCAGGGCGATCTTCAGGGCGGTGTCGACGCCTTCGGAGCCCGAGCCGGCGAAGAAGACATGGTCGATGTCGGCCGGGAAGAGCATGCCCAGGCGCGCGGCCAGTTCGAACGCCAGCGGATGGCCCAGCTGGAAGGTCGGAGCATAGTCCAGAACCTCGGCCTGACGCTGAATGGCCTCGACGATGGGGCGGCGGGCGTGGCCGGCGTTGACGCACCACAGGCCTGCCGTGCCGTCGAGGATCGGGCGACCGTCCGGCGTGAAGTAATGCATGTCCTTGGCCGAGGCCAGCAGCCGCGGATGCGCCTTGAAGCTGCGGTTCGCGGTGAACGGCATCCAGAAGGGATCAAGGTCGTTGGCGGCCCGTGCGGTCATGCATGCATCCTTTCAGAGCGGCCAGTAGCGGATGAATGGAGGGCGATGGGAAGTCTGTTATTCGCGCGCCCTAAGTGACTGATTTTCCGTCAATAGGGCGGTCGGCGATCAGGATCGTGGGCGCCCCGATCAAGGGAAGGCGGGCTGGAAGGCGGACGGAGATCCTTCCAGCCCGAAGGCGCGTTCAGTATTGCAAGCTGAGGCGCGCGCCGATGGTGCGCGGCCGACCCGGCTGGGCGATGTCGGCGCTGGTGAAGAAGTTGCGTGTCAGGTCGTATTCCTGATCAAACAGGTTGCGCGCCCAGAAGGTGACGGACCAGTTGGCGGCTTCGGGGCCGACGGTCACGCTGGCGTTGGCCAGCCAGTAGCCCTCGACGTCGTACTTGGCGCCCAGCCACGAGGGATAGTCGTCGCGGTAGCTGTAGTTGGCCTCGGCCGTGACGGCGAAGCCGCTGACCATCCAGTCATAGCTGGCCGACCCGGCGTAGCTCCATTTGGGGAACAGGATCGGGTCGCCGGCCTTGTCGACAAAGATCGCCTGGTTCGCCGCGCGCGAGGCGGGCACGTCCAGGGCTTCGTACTCATCGTACTCGCCGGATTTGTAACTCAGCGACTGGCCGATCCGCAGGCCCTGGACCGGCTTCAGCACGGCCTCCAGCTCGGCGCCCCAGATGTGCGAGGACGGCACATTGGTGAAGCGCCCGACCGGCCCGTTGGCGCCCCAGACCGCCGACAGCACCTGCTGGTCAGTGTAGTCGTAGTAGTAGGCCGCGCCGTTGATCTGCAGCGCCCGCGAGGGATCGGCCTTGAAGCCGACCTCGTAGGCCCAGAGGATTTCCGGGTTGAAGGGCTCGATGCCGCTGCGGTTCCCGGTGTTGTAGGTGGTGAAGCCGCCCGACTTGGCCCCGCGGCTGGCCGAGCCGTAGATCAGCAGGTTGTCGGAGGGTTTGAACTCCAGCGCGGCCTTGCCGGTCAGGGGCGTCATCTCGGTGTCGACGCTGGTCGGGGGCAGCGCGGTGGCGCCGCCGAAGGCCGAGCCGAAGCCTTCAAGCTCGCGCGTTTCCTCCTCGTAGCGCAGGCCCAGGATGGCTTTCCAGCGTTCGGCGAAGGCGTATTCCGCCTGGCCGAACAGGCTCCAGGACTCGACCTTCTGGTCATATGTCACCTGGGCGTAGGTGCCGTAGATGTCGATGAAGTCCGAGAAGTAACGCTCGTTCAGGTCCTGCTTGGAATAGTAGAATCCCGCCACCCAGGTCAGGGCGCCGTCGTTGTCCGAGGCCAGGCGCAGTTCCTGCGAAACCACGTCCACGTCGCTGCCGAAGAAGGTGTCGGCCTCGACCGAGGCGCTGGAGTCCCAGTCGCCGTATTCGCTGCGGTCCAGGGTTTCGAAGCTGCTGATGCTGGTGAGGGTCATGCCCTTGAGCGCCAGGTTGGCGTTCAGCGACGTGCCCCAGGACGAGTTGTCGCGACCCGGCTTGTCCGTGACGTCGCGGCCGATCGAGGCGGCGAAGCGCGGCGACAGGCCCCAGCCGGTCTTGGAGTGATCCTTGTCCGCGGGAATCACCGGCCCGGTTCCGCCGCGCGTGCGCAGGTCGCTGAACAGGTAGAGAGCCTGGTTCTCGGACTTGTCGATCCCTCCGTGGACGTCCAGCAGCAGGGACAGGGTCTCGGTCGGATCCCAGGCCAGCAGGGCGCGGGCGCCCGTGCGGTCGGCGTCGCCGATGGATTCGCCGGTGGTGCGGTTGTGCTGCCAGGCGCCGCCCTGTTCGGTCGAGACGGCCAGGCGGCCGCGCAGGCCGCCGGCCAGCGGGCCCGAGGCATGGCCTTCGGCTCGGAACTGGTCGTGGCTGCCCCATTCGGTCATCAGGCCGGCCGACAGGTCCTCGGTCGGGCGCTTGGTGACGAAGCTGATGGCGCCGCCGGTGGTGTTGCGGCCGTAGAGGGTGCCTTGCGGTCCGCGCAGGACCTCGACCCGGTCGATGTCGAAGATCAGGCCCTGGGTCATGACCGGGACCGGATAGGCGACCTCGTTCACATAGACGCCGACTGTGGGCGAGTTGTTCGAGGCGTAGTCCTGGAAACCGACGCCGCGCATGCGGAACTGGGCCGCGCCGCCGCCGAAGGCCGGTTCGACCTCCAGGTTGGGCGTGGCGTTCTGAAGCTGGTTGACGTTGGTGATGCCCTGCTGCGTCAGGCTCTCGCCGCTGAGAACGCTGAGGGCGATGCCGACGTCCTGGGCCGCCTGTTCGCGGCGCTGGGCGGTGACGATGACCTCGTCGACCGTCGTGGCCTGTCCAGGCGGCGCCTGTTGAGCCATGGCGGTGGTGGAACACAGGGCTGCGAGCGCCCCGGCGGATACGCTGACCAACAGACGATTCATCGCCTCATCCCTCCCGATGTTCTCGCCCGAACCGTTCTTCAGCGGACTCGTTGCGAGTGCGAACTGGGCACAGGCTCAGTTCACCATGTCCTTTGTATCTCTGGCATTATGCGGTTGTGCAATGCAGCAAGGCGCAACCTTGTGTCGTCACCTCCCCGTGCCGAACTCATTTCGCGCACGCAGTAGCTGACGAAGTCCGTTTTCTCGCAAGCCTGTTTCTTTGGTTCACCAAGGCGCTGAGAGATTTGGAAAATTAAATCTGTTGCTCAGTATTCCGATCATTCGCAACGCGGCTGTCAGAAGGTCGGCGGCGTGCAGGCGCTGATGACGACGCAGGGGCAGTCGCCGACGTTGCGGAACCGATGCGGCAGGGTGCTGGGGAACAGGTAGCCGTCGCCGGCTTTCAGCACGCGAGCCTGACCGTCCACGGTGACTTCGAGGCGGCCCGATATGATCAGGCCGCCTTCCTCGCCTTCATGAGACAGCATGACCCGTCCGCTGTCGGACCCCGGCTGATAGGTCTCGTGCAGGATCTGCAGGCTGCTGTCCTGGCCCGAGCCGAGTTGACGGTAGGAGACCTCGCCGCGTGAGATGTCGGTCAGTTCGTCGTGGCGATAGAAGTATTTGGTCGGGGCTTCGAAGTCCGAGCTGAAAAACTCGCCCAGCGACACGCCGGCGGCGTCCAGCAGGCGTTTCAGCGAGCCGACCGAGGGGCTGGTGCGGCCGCTTTCCACCAGGCTGACGGTGCTGGACGGCACCCCCGCCTTTCGCGCCAGCGCCCGTTGCGACAGGCCCAGCCGGTCCCGCAGCGCCCGCAGGCGCGGACCGATGATGTTGTCGCCGTCGTCCCCGTCTCCGCGCGCCATGTCGCTCATCCTCGCTTGCGGGTCAGCAGGTCATAGGCCGCGCGGGCCATGACCTTGGCCGAATTGGTCATGTCGTCGATGCCGACCCATTCGTCGGGCTGGTGCGCCAGGTCCAGCACGCCGGGACCATAGGCGATGCAGTCCTTCAGCTTGCCGATGCGGTCGATGTGCTTCTGGTCATAGGTGCCGGGCGAGCAGACGAACTGGGCCTTCTTGCCCAGCACCGTCTCGATGGCGGCGGCGGTGGTGCTGGCCACCGGCCCGTCGCGGTCGGCCATGCTGGGGGCCACCTCGAACAGGTCGCGCATCTCGTAGCGGAAGCCGTGACGCTGGGCGGCCAACCCGTCGAGGATGGCCTTCACCTCGCCCTTCACGTCGTCCAGCGTCTCTTCGATCAGGAAGCGGCGGTCGATGATCATGCGGCTGGAATCGGCCACGCAGGGGGCGGGCAGGCCGTCGAAGCCCTCGGCCTGACCGCCGTGGATCGAGTTGATGTTCATCGTCGACTGACGCGCGCCTTCGGGTACGACGGGCATGTCGGAGCGGCGGGCGGCCATGGCGGGATAGAGCTTGGATTCGAACTCTTCCATCACTGCGCCCATGTGGCGGATGGCCGAGTCGCCGAGGAAGGGCATGGAGCCGTGGGCGATGCGCCCCTTGGTCTCGATCTCGGCCCACCAGACGCCGCGGTGGCCTATGCAGACCCGGTCCACGTTCAGCGGCTCGGGGATGATGACGTGATCGACGCGCGGGGTGGAGAACCAGCCACGCTCGGCCAGATAGGCGACGCCGCCGTAGCCGCCCGATTCCTCGTCCACCGTGCCGGAAATCTCCAGCGCGCCGGGCAGGGGCAGGCCGGAATCGATCAGGGCCTCGACGGCGATGATGGAGGCGGCCAGCCCGCCCTTCATGTCGCAGGCGCCCCGGCCATAGACGCGGCCGTCCTTCACCTCGCCGCCGAAGGGATCGACGGTCCAGCCGGCGCCGACCTCGACCACGTCGATGTGGCTGTTGAAGTGGACGCAAGGCCCCGGTTCAGAGCCGGTCCAGCGGGCGATGACGTTGGTGCGGGGATAGGCGTCGCTGTCGCCGGGCGAGCCTTCGCCGCGCACATATTCGACGGTGAAGCCGCGCTTCTTCAGCCGCTCGCCGATGTATTCGGCGCAGGGGCGATAGGCCTCGCCCGGCGGGTTGACGGTGGGAAAGCGGATCAGGTCCTGGGTCAGGGCGACCAGTTCGTCGGTGCGGCCGTCGATCAGGTCCATGACGGTCTGCAAGGTGGGGGCGCTCATCGGTCGATCCTCACGCGAACTGGGCGTCCAGCGCGGCCAGAACCGCGTCGGTCATCTGAAGGGTGGAGACGGGGGCGACGCCCGGCGCCGCGATGTCGGGGGTGCGCACGCCGCTGGACACGACCCGTCGCACGGCGCGCTCCAGCGCATCGGCCAGGTCCGCCCGGTCGAACGACCAGCGCAGGCACAGGGCGAAGGACAGGATGGTCGCGATGGGATTGGCGACGCCTTGCCCGGCGATGTCCGGCGCCGAGCCGTGGATCGGCTCGTACAGGCCCCGGCTGCGCCCGCCCTGACCGAGGCCGGACAGGGAGGCCGAGGGCAGCAGGCCCAGAGATCCGGTCAGGGCCGCCGCGGCGTCCGACAGGATGTCGCCGAACAGGTTGTCGGTGACGATGACATCGAACTGATCCGGTCGCCGCACCAACTGCATGGCGCAGTTGTCGGCGTACATGTGCGACAGCTCCACGTCGGGATAGTCGGCGGCGACCTCGGTCGCCACGGCCCGCCACAGGGCGCCCGTCTCCATGACATTGGCCTTGTCCACCGAGCAGACACGGCGCTGTCGACCACGCGCGATCTCGAAGGCGACGCGGCAGACGCGGGCGATCTCGGCTTCGGTATAGGCCTGGGTGTCATAGGCGCGGCGCTGGCCGTCCGCATCGACCTCGTTGGCGCGGGGCAGGCTGAAATAGACGCCCGCCGTGGCCTCGCGCACGATCATGATGTCGAGGCCCCGGATCAGTTCGGGCTTCAGCGCCGAGGCGTCCCGCAATTCGTCGAAGCAGACGGCGGGGCGCAGGTTGGCGTAGAGGTCCAGGGCCTGACGCAGGCGCAGGATGCCCATCTCGGGCCGCTGGGCGCGGGGCAGGTGGTCCCACTTGGGCCCGCCGACCGCGCCGAACAGGACGGCGTCGGAGGCCAGGGCCTGCTGCACGACATCATCCGCGATGGGCGCGCCCACGGCGTCGATGCTGGCGCCCCCGGCCAATCCCTCGCTCAGTTCAATTCGCAACCCGGCGTTCCGGCTGAACCAGTCGACGACGCGCAGGGTCTCGCGGATGATCTCGGGCCCGATGCCGTCGCCAGGCAGGACCAGCAGCTTGAACACGCGGTCAGATGCAGCGGCCACCGTCCACCTCCATCGCCACGCCGGTGATCATCGAGGCGTCGTCCGAACAGAGGAAGGCGGCGGCGGCCCCCATGTCCTCGGGCGTCGAGAAGCGGCCGATGGGGATGGAGGCCAGGAACCTGGCCCGCACCTCGGGCGTGTCGGCGCCCATGAAGGTCTTCAGCAGGGGAGTGTCGCCCGCCACCGGGTTGAGGGCGTTCACCCGCACCTGGAAGGGCGCCAGCTCGACCGCCATCGCCCGCGTCGCCGTGATGACCCAGCCCTTGGAGGCGTTGTACCAGGTCAGGTTGGGCCGGGGGCTGACCCCGCCGGTCGAGGCGATGTTCAGGATGGCGCCTGCGCCTTGCGCCTTCATGCCCGGCACGAAGGCCTTCGACATGAGATAGATGGCGCGCATGTTGACGTTGGCGATGCGGTCGAAGGCCTCGTCCGACAGTTCGTCCAGCGGCTGGGGCGTGTGGCCGACGCCGGCGTTGTTGACCACGATGTCGATTCCGCCCAGCAGGCGGTTGGCCGTCTCGGCCAGGGCGGCGACGTCGGCGGCGCTGGACACGTCGACGGCCAGGCCCAGCTCGGCGTCACCCAGTTCAGCGGCCAGGGCGCGCGCCGCGTCGCCGTTCAGGTCGGCGACGATGACGCGGGCGCCTTCCTCGGTGAAGCGGCGCGCGATGCCGGCGCCGAAGCCGGAGGCTCCGCCCGTGACGATCGCTCGCTTGCCCTCCAGCCGCTTCGATCTGTTCTCCCCCAAGACGCCTACTCCCTATCCGTGATGGGCCGCGACGGTCTTCAGGGTGGTGAAGGCGTAGAGCGCCTCGAACCCTTTCTCGCGACCGTGGCCCGACTTGCCGACGCCGCCGAAGGGCAGTTCAACCCCGCCCGCCGCGCCGTAGTTGTTGATGAAGACCTGTCCGGCCCGCAGGCGTTTCGCCAGCCGCATCTGCCGCCCGCCGTCGGCGGTCCAGACCCCGGCGACCAGGCCGTAGTCGGTGCCGTTGGCGATGGCGACCGCGTCCTCCTCGGTGTCGAAGGGGATGACGACGACGGCGGGGCCGAAGATCTCTTCCTGCGCCAGCGGGTGATCCGGGGCCACGCCCGCGAACAGGGTGGGGCGCACATAGTGGCCGCCCGCGGGGGCGTCGGCGACGATCTCGCCCTGGGCCGCGATCAGGCGGGCCTGCGCGCCGAGGTCCAGATAGCGGTCCACCATGGCCTTCTGCTTGGCCGAGATCAGGGGGCCCAGGTCGCGGTCGTCGATGGCGGCGCCGACCCTGAGCGCGCGATAGCGTTCGCTCATCCGCGCGATCACCTCTTCATGGACGCCGCGTTGCACCAGGACGCGCGAGCCCGCCGAGCAGGTCTGGCCCGCGTTCTGGATCCCCGCGTTGACGAGGAAGGGCAGGGCCTTGTCCAGATCGGCGTCGTCGAACACCAGCTGGGGCGACTTGCCGCCCAGCTCCAGCGTCACCGGCACGGCGTTCAGCGCCGCCGCCTGCTGGATGGCCACGCCCACCCCGGTCGAGCCGGTGAAGGACAGATGGTTGATCCCCGGATGAGCGGCTAGCGCCGCGCCCGCCTCTGCCCCCGTGCCGGTCACGACGTTCAGGGCGCCGGCGGGCAGGCCGCAGTCGGCGGCGATGTGAGCAAAGGCCAGGGCGGTCATCGACGCCTGTTCGGCGGGCTTCAGCACCACGGCGTTGCCGACCGCCAAGGCGGCGACCACGGACCGGCCGATGATCTGCATCGGATAGTTCCAGGGGATGATGTGCCCCGTCACCCCGTGCGGCTCGCGCAGGGTGTAGACAGTGTAGCCGTCCAGGAAGGGGATGGTCTCGCCGTGCAGCTTGTCCGCCGCCCCTGCGTAGAACTCCAGATAGCGCGCCAGGGCGAGCACATCGGCCCGGGCCTGTTTCAGCGGCTTGCCGACGTCCAGGGCCTCCAATTGCGCCAGCATGTCGATGCGGGCCTCGACCTCGCGCCCCATGCGGGCCAGCACCCGTCCGCGCTCCGCCGCCGTCATCCGCCCCCAGGGACCATTGAGAGCGCCGCGCGCCGCACGCACCGCCGCGTCGACGTCTGCGGCCCCGCCGGCCGCCAGCATCCCCATCGGTTCGCCGGTGGAGGGGTTCTCTATGGGCAGGGCGCCGCCGCCGGCGGGCGTGCGCCATTGGCCGTCGATGAAGACCTGATCGGTAGGGAAGGGCGCGACCATCAATCCGTGCTCACCATCATCGCGGATCGCCGCTGCGAACGCTGAACCAGCAGTGGGCACAATTATCGATTACGCAACAAGCCCTTTATGGGCAGGGCTCAAGTCACTGATTTTGTGTTCGCGCTGATCGATATTATGAGCGTTTTGCACGCTCTTGATCAAGCAGTCGAAGTCGGGCCGGGCCCAGAATGCAAAAAGGGGCGGCGGACCGAAGTCCGCCGCCCCTCTTCCGTTCAGGCCCTGAGGCTTAGAACGGACGGTAGTTCAGGCTCAGGAAGAAGCGACGTCCGAACAGGTCGAAGTTGTCGGCCGTCGTATTGCCCAGCCAGCGCGCCGGCTCGGCGTCGAAGGCGTTCACGACGCCGGCGCGAACCGTCAGGTTGTCGCGAGCGGCCCAGCGCACCGAGAAGTCGTGCTGCGAGAAGTCGCCCGTTTCCAGGTACTTGGCGGTTTCATACAGGTCGGGGTTGGCGACCAGGTTGTCCTTGTCGAGGATTTCCTGGCTGGCTTGCCAGTCCCAGTCCCAGGTGAAGGCCAGGGTGTCGACGGGCGCCCAGGTGACGGTCGACAGGAAGCGCACGCGCGGCATGCCGACAGTGTCTTCGAAGTCCGACGAGTCGGTCGGATCGACAATGTTGACGAAGTCATGCTGCTCGATCAGCCAGTTGCCGCGGATCGAGTGGCTGAACGTGCCCCAGTTGCGGCCCATGAATTCCGGCAGATCGGTGCGGTAGCTGGCGGTGAAGTCCACGCCCTTGGCCGTCAGCGCCGCATAGTTCAGCGAGCCCTGGATGAAGCTCGTCACCTGGAAGCTGGACGGGTCGCGGGTCTGGGTGGCGCAGGCACCGACGTTGACCGAGTCGCCGTTCACGCACTGGTTGGCGGCTTGCTGGGCGGTCACGGAGGAGATCGCGTCGTTGATCTCGATGTCATAGTAGTCGAGGACCAGCGAGAAGTTCGGCAGCAGATAGTCCGGCGTCCAGACGCCGCCGACCGTGAAGCTTTCCGAGGTTTCGGGCTTCAGGAAGGGGTTGCCGCCCGCCAGACCCGACACCGAGCCGCTGCCGTAGTTGGGCAGGTAGGCGTTGGAGGCCGAGGCGTCGGCGAAGTTCAGGTTCAGGCCGGCGGCCTTGGCCAGAGCGCCGCAGTTGGCGATGCGGTTGGCGGCGATCGAACGGTCGGCCAGGTTGTTGATGACCGTGGCCGAGCAGGGGTCGCTGAAGCCGTTGGCGAAGGTCTGGCCCAGCGGTTCATTGGTTTCGCCCAGGTTCGGCACGCGGATCGCCGTGGCGGTCGTGGCGCGGAACATGAACTGATCGACCGGGCGCCACTGGAACTGGCCGCTGTAGGTCTCTTGCTGACCGACGTGCGAGTAGTCCGAGAAGCGATAGGCGCCGCTGATTTCAGCCGACTTGCCCAGGAAGCTGTCGCGGAACAGCGGGATGCTGACTTCGGCGAAGACGTCGTTGGTGTCGTAGCTGGCTTCTTCGAAGTCAGGGCCGGCGTTCAGGAACAGGAAGCGGCCGGCGGTGTCGCGGTCGCGGCCCGTGCCGCTGGTGATTTCCTTGCGGTATTCATAGCCGATCGACGCGCCGATCGGGCCGGCGCCCCAGAAGTCCCACAGCTTGCCCGAGGTGTAGGCCATGAAATCGTGCTGCTTGTTCTGGTCAGTCACCGTGACGGCGGCCTGCAGGTAGTCCAGGCCTTGCTGGGTGAAGCCGTTCGGGCCGAAGACGCGGACCGGCGAGCAGTCGTCGATCACGGCGCCCTGACGCGAGTAGGTGACGCCGCCGATGACGGCGTCCGGCACGGCGACGCCGTTGGCCTTCATCAGTTGCACGCGGCAGACGATTTCGCCCGGCTTGCCGTGGACCTTGCCCGCGACGTCGACGACGGCGTCGGCCGCAGCCTGGTAGCGGACCACGTCCACGCCCAGTTCGCGGTTCGAGTTGTTCATCTCGCCATAGGTGTAACCGGCTTCCCAGTTGACGTCCTTGACGAAGCCGATGTCGCCCATGTCGCCGCGCAGGCCGACGACGTAGCGTTGCAGGTCGCGGGTGTTCTGCTGGTTACGGGCCGGGCCGTACAGCTTGTGCTGGGCGCGGGCGTCGGCGACCGTGCTGGTGACGACGCCGGCCGAGTTGAAGATGTCGCGGCGGTTGTTGGTGATCGCCTGACGCACGTCAGCCGGCAGGTAGGCGTTGTCCAGGCCGATTTCGAAGGCCGAGGTCGCCGTGATGGCGCCGACGGTGTTGGCGGCCAGGCTGCGGATGTTGAAGTCGTGGAAGACGCGCTGGCCGGCGTCGTAGGTTTCTTCCTCGACGTACTTGGCTTCGGCGAACAGGCTGACCCGGTCGGTGATGTCGAAGTTCAGGCCGGTCTGGAAGCGATAGTTCTCCGATTCCGGCAGACGGCTGGCCTGGCCCTGTTCGGTGTTCGAGACCTGGCCTTCGCCGCCGTTGCTGGTGGTGCGGCTGAAGCCGGTGCCCTGACGGATCGAGCCGAAGGTGACAGGGCGCGACTGGCCCTGATCATTATAGAGGTAGGAGTTGTCCAGACGGTTCGACGGCGCCAGCGAGAAGCAGTTGGCCGAGAAGGTCGTGGCCGAGCAGGTCTGGAACGGCACGTCGGGGTCGTTGGCGGCGCTGGGCTTGGTGCCGGTCGACAGGATGGTCACGCCGCCGAAGTTGGTGCCGCGAATGTAGGTGCGGGCGTCGCGGATCAGGATCTGGTCCGGCACGCCGTCCGAGGGGGCGCTGGACGGGTCGGCGTCGTTGCCGATCAGGGCCCAGGATTCACGGCGCCAATCGACGTCGGAGTCCAGAACCTCGTCATTACGCTGGTACTCGCCCGACACATAGTAGTTCAGGCGGCCGTCCATCAGGTTCTGGCCCCACAGGACCGAGAGGCGCTGGCTCAGTTGGTGGTCCTGGTTGATCTCGGCGATCGAGCCGTCGATCTCCAGACCGTCGAAGTCCTTGCGCTGGATGAAGTTGACCACGCCGGAGACGGCGTCGGCGCCGTAGACGGCGGCGGCGCCGCCGGTGATGACTTCCGTGCTGGCGACCAGCAGGCGCGGGATGGTGTCGACGTCGACCGCCAGCGAGCCGGGGCTCGAACCGACGTGACGACGGCCGTCAACCAGGACCAGGGTGCGAACGGCGCCCAGGGCGCGCAGGCTCAGCAGCGACAGGCCGCCGTCGTTCAGGTTCGAACCCGTGGTGTCTTCCGGCACCTGCGACGTCGACAGGGCGGGGATGTCGGCCAGGAAGTCGATGACGTTGACTTCGCCCGACTGCAGCAGCTCTTCCTGACCGATCTGGATCAGGGGCGTGGGCGAGTTGGTCGGGCTGCGACGGATGCGCGAGCCGGTGACGACGATCTCGCCGACGTTGGTCGCCTGTTCCTGGGTCTGAGCCGATGCGGCGACCGGAGCCGCGCCGATCGCGGCAGCGGCCGTTAGGCCCGCGATCAGGGTCGTGCTCATGAGCCGGGATTTGATTGTGGACATTTTATATTTCCCCTCCCGGAGCTGCGTCCGGGTAAACGGCGCCTTTGCCGCCGTAGCTCAATCGTCGCTCGCGGACGTAACGGCAAGAATTATGGCCGCGGGGCGACGCAATTACGATGCAATGAGACTTTTGGGTGACGGTTTGTCGGGTTTTGGCCGCGAGTGGGGCGCTCGAAGGAAGCTGCTCAGCGCGGTGCTTCGCCGCCGCGTCGGGGGCGTCATGGTGCGCGCGGTCTTCCGCCCTGTGATGGAGGTCGCCGAATCCCCGGCGGCCGCCTGGCGCGTCCGTCAGGGAAGGCCATTCTTGGCGGGCGCGCGCCTCAGGGGCGTGCGGGCGCAACGCCGGTTTGAGGGGCGCCCCAGCCCGCCGGCCCGATCCGCATCCAGTCGGGAGTCGGGCCGCCGCTGAACGCGACCCCGGCGGGTTGACCCGACGACAGCCTGATTGCGGCCGGCGCCCGTTGGGTCGAAAGCACAAGTTGCAGGATCAGCCGCTTGGCCTCTTCATTCTCAGGCTGCAAGCGGACGACCTCGCGACAGGCTTTGAGCGCCGCGGCGTCGTCTCCCAGAGCTTGGAGCGACAGCGCCAGCTTCATCCAGGCGTTCTCGCCCCAGGGCTCGATCGCCACCGAGCGGGAGAACAGCGGCGCCGCTTCGGCGTGGTCGCCTCTCCTCGCCAGGAGGCGGCCGAGGCGGTAGAGCGTCAGCGCGTCGTCC
>NZ_DASWXW010000028.1:0-4055 GCF_036405315.1 Brevundimonas sp.
GGTCCACGCCCGGATGGGTGAAGTCCGCCTGCAGCAGGGTCGCGCCGGGGATCGGCTCGATCATCAGCAGGTCCACCCCCGCCACCGCCGCCGCGCCGCGGTCCAGCGCCACCTGGATCCAGCCGCCGGGCGCCGCGCCCAGGTCGATGACCCGCGACCCCTTCTTGATCAGATGAAACCGGTCGTCGATCTCGATCAGCTTGAAGGCCGCCCGGCTGCGCCAACCCTCGGCCCGCGCCCGCTCGGACCATTTGTCGGCCAGTTGACGCTTGATCCACTGCTGGCTGGACATCGACTTGGTGTCGGCGGTCTTCATCTTCTGGCCCATGCCGCGCCCGGCGGCCGTGCCGCCCGTGGGCGGCCGCACCATTCGGCGGCGTTCGGCAGGCTTTTCGTCTTCGCTCATGCTTCCCACATAGCGGCGACAGCGTTCAGCGGCTATGACCCGCGCATAATTCTGGCCCGCACACATACAAGGAGCGCCCCATGGCCGACCAAACCCTGACCTTCACCCTCGACACCGGCGACGGCGCCGAGCGCAATGTAGTGATCAAGCTGCGCGACGATCTGGCCCCCGGCCACGTCGCCCGCATCACCGAGCTGGCCTCCGAAGGCTTCTATGACGGCGTGGTCTTCCACCGCGTCATCCCCGGCTTCATGGCCCAGGGCGGCGACCCGACCGGCACCGGCACCTCGGGCTCGACCAAGCCGAACCTGAAGGCCGAATTCTCCAAGGAACCGCACGTTCGCGGCGTCTGCTCGATGGCCCGCACCTCGGATCCCAACAGCGCCAACTCGCAGTTCTTCATCTGCTTCGACGACGCCCGCTTCCTGGATGGCCAGTACACCGTCTGGGGCGAAGTGATCGAAGGCATGGACCACGTCGACGCCCTGCCCAAGGGCGAACCGCCCCGCGCGCCGGGCAAGATCGTCAAGGCGACCGTGGGCTAAACCTAACCTCTCCTCCCCACCTGTGGGGAGGGGGACCACGCAGTGGTGGAGGGGGCGGCGCAGGTTTCTGACGTCGAGACACCCCCTCCGTCACGGCGCTGGCGCGCCGCGCCACCTCCCCATGACATGGGGAGGAGCCAAGGGCGTCAGTCCCCCGCCCACCACCTCATCTGCACGCCGTCGAACGTCCGGTCCCCGACCTTCAGCGTGCCGGACACCACCCGCCCCTCGTCGCCCAGGTTGCGGCGCGCGGTGGCCAGGGCGTCCTGATCCAGCCGCCCGTCGAACGACACCTGGCCCAGATCGGCCGACCGGCCGCTGAACCGCACCCGCCCGTCCGTGACCTGATAGGTCGACGGCAGGACGCGAGAGCGCGGCAGGCTTTCGCCCAGTTCGCTCTGCACCGGCGTTCCGGCCGTATTCTCGAACTCGATCATCACCGGCGCGAACGGGCCCGACTTGCCGCCGCCCTCCCACGCCGTGAAATCCGCCGGCTGGCCCAGGAACAGGTGATGCAGCCGCCAATCCCCCACCGCGATGGGCCACAACGGGATGAAATAGCCCGACACGTCACCACTCAGCGTATGGACAAAGGCGGGCTGCGTAACCTTCGTCTCGGAAGACGGGGCCGAACCGGGCTGGGGCGCATCGCACGCCGCCAACGCCAGAACCGCGCCCGCCAATACGAGGGAAAGACGCTTCATCGGCTCAGCGATTCAGCGCGGCGTCCAGCGCCCGGAAGCCGGAGATGGCCAGTTCGGTCGCCGACTGGAACACCGACGGGGTGATCTTGTCGAAGTCGTCGCTGGGGCGGTGATAGTCGGGGTGATAGTTCACGCCGAAATACAGGAACGGCAGGCCCGCCTTGTAAAATGCGCCGTGGTCCGACGCCTCGACCCAGTTGTCGGCGCCCTTGTCTTCCGGCGTGTCCTTGCCGAACGCCAGGGTCACGGCGCCGTTGGCCGGAATGGGCTCCAGCAGCGGGCGCAGGTTCGGGTGCTGATAGGTGCCGGTGACCCACAGCTTGCCGTCGCTCTCGGCGCGGGCGGTCATGTCATAGTTGACGTTCAGCACGATGGACGACAGCGGCACCGGCGGCGCCTCGACGAAATGCTTGGCGCCCAGCAGGCCGCGCTCTTCACCGTCCAGCGCGACGATCAGCACGCTGTGCTCAGGCGGGGCGGCTTTCAGCCGGGCCGCCAGCTCCAGCATGGTGGCCACGCCCGAGGCATTGTCGTCGGCGCCGTTGAAGATCTGGCCGCCGTTCATGCCGACGTGGTCATAGTGGGCGGTGACGACGATGTATTTGTCGGTCACGCGCGTGCCGGGAATGACGCCCAGGATATTGGTCCCGTTGAACGTCTTGGGCCCTTCGCGCGTGCGGCCCTGCGCCTCGAACGGTTGCAGGCGGCCCATGGCCGGCGCCGCGATGCCCAGCGCTTCCAGGCGCGAGACGATATAGGCGCGGGCGCGTTCGCCGCCGGGCGCGCCGGTGTCGCGCCCCTCCATGTCGTCGGCCGACAGGATGCGCACATCGGCCATCAGCTGATCATAGTTGGCCGCTGCGGCCGGCGGCGCGCTGGGCGGCGCCGCGGCGGGCGTGGCGCAGGCCCCCAGCGTCAGGGCGACAGCGACCGAGGTCAGGGCGGCGAGTTTGGTGAAGGGACGCATGACGGCTCCGGCGAATTTGCGGCGACGCTAGACCGCTATCGCGACCGCGTCAGATTACATTCCTGTCATGCTTTACCACCGACGTTTCATGAGGGCCTTTGACGGGGGCCAGCGGAACCGGCCGGTGCTAAACAGCCTCTCCTGTTCGGACAGCAGCGATTCCCATGGCCGAGATTCCCGTCGACACCCTGACCGAAGACCAGGCCCGCGAGGCGCTGGACCAGCTCTCGGCCCAGCTGGCCCACCACGACGCCCTCTATTACGCCGACGCCGCGCCCGAGATTTCCGACGCCGACTATGACGCGCTGAAGCGCCGCGCCCTGGCGATCGAGGCGCGCTTCCCCTCCCTGTCGTCCCCCGTCAGCCCGTCACAGCGCGTCGGCGCCCCCGTCTCTACCCAGTTCGCAGAGGTCCGCCACGGCGTGCCCATGCTGTCGCTGGACAACGCCTTCGACGAAGGCGAGGTGCGCGACTTCGCTGCCCGCATCGCCCGCTTCCTGAAACTGCCGGGCGACCAGCCCATCGCCTTCGTCGCCGAGCCCAAGATCGACGGCCTGTCGGCCAGCCTGCGCTATGAGCACGGCGTTCTGGTTCAGGGCGCCACGCGCGGCGACGGCCGCACGGGCGAGGATGTGACCGCCAACCTGCGCACCATCGCCGACATTCCGCAGAAACTGACCGGCTCCGGCTGGCCCGATGTGATCGAGATCCGGGGCGAGGTTTACGCCCCCAACGCCGCCTTCGACGCCTTCAACGCCGCGGCCGAGGCAGAGGGGAAACGCACCTACGCCAACCCCCGCAATTTCGCCGCCGGCTCGCTGCGCCAAAAGGATCCGGCGATCACCGCCCAGCGCCCCCTCACCTTCTTCGCCTACGCCTGGGGCGAGACCTCGGCCCCGTTCGCCGACACGCAACACGGCGCGCTAGAAGCGTTCCGGTCGTGGGGCTTCAAGGTCAACACGCGGTCGGCCCGCGTTGAAGGCGCCGAGGGTCTGATCGCCGTCTATCGCGGGCTTGAAACCGACCGCAGCGGCCTAGGCTATGACATCGACGGCGTGGTTTATAAGGTCGACCGCCTGGACTGGCAGCAACGCCTGGGCTTCATCGCCCGCAGCCCCCGCTGGGCCATCGCCCACAAATTCCCGGCCCAGCAGGCGACGACCGTTCTGGAGGGTATCGACATCCAGGTCGGCCGCACCGGCTCCCTGACCCCCGTCGCCCGCCTGCATCCCGTCACCGTCGGCGGCGTCGTGGTGCGCAACGCCACCCTGCACAATGAAGACGAGATCGCTCGCAAGGACGTGCGGATCGGGGACACCGTCATCCTGCAACGCGCCGGCGACGTGATCCCCCAGATCGTCGGCGTGCTTCCGAGGCCGGAAGAAGAACGAGCCATGCCGTTCGTCTTCCCCCACGTCTGCCCGGTCTGCGGC
>NZ_DASWXW010000029.1:0-14098 GCF_036405315.1 Brevundimonas sp.
CGCGCGGGCGCGGGCCTGGGCCTCGACGGCGGCCGCGGCGCGGGCTTCCGACTGGCGGGCGGCGGTCTGGGCGCGGGCGTTCAACTGGCCCAGCGGCGACTGAGGCGCGGGCAGGACGCCGCCGTGCTCGCCGTTCAGATAGACATCGAAGGCGGCGGGATCGGGGGTGTCCACCGTGGCCGAAACGTTCAGCGGCGCCCGCCAGGCCTCGCCCGCCGCCAGCTGGCGCGCGAACAGGACCCGACCGTCGGCCTGACGGATCACCAGGATGGCCGGCTTCTTGGCCTGCAGGATGACCTGAGAGGCGATGGCCGAGGCGCCGTAGACCGCGCCGCGCGGGTTGAAGGCGGCCTGCACCGGCGGCGCCGGCGGCGGGACCGCATTGGGATCGTCGGGATCGATGCCGGTCAGCTGGGCTTCCAGGCCGGGGGTGACGTAGAGGGCCGGTGTCGTCTGGTCCGGCGGCGCGGCGCGCGGCGCGCCCAGATAGAGGGGCCGCTCGACTTCGGCGTCGGCCTCCTTGGCCCAGTCCTTGGGGACGGCGACCAGATCGGACGGATGCGGCGGCTCGATGCGGACGACGCGCTGAAAGACGTTCCAGCCGACCACGGCCACGATCAGCACGCCCAGGGCGGCCAGAATCTTGGGCGAGGCGCGCCGCACCTGCTGTTGCTGCACCTCGGTCCCGGTCGGGGCCTGCAGCGGCACGGCCGCCTCGGGGAACTCGCGCTTGAAACGTTCGACGGCCGTCAGTTCGTCCAGGCCCAGAGCGGCGGCGTACGCCCGCACATAGCCCATGGAGAAGATGCGCGACGGCAGGACGGCGTATTCGCCCTGCTCCAGCGCGGTCAGATAGCGCGGATGCACCCGCGTCATGGTCGACAGCTGAGCCATGGAACGGCCCGAGGCGAGACGGGCCGCGCGCAGGGCCTCGCCCAGCGTCTCGGCGTCCTCGAGGGACGGCGCGTCCTGCCGATCCTGATCCATGCGGGGTTCCGTCCGTGCGGACGCGAAGGCGTCCTGCCCTTGGCTTAGACGAGGCCCGTCCCGCGGGCAACGCGGGAAAGCGGCTCCGCTTGGATCAGACGACGACGTTCAGCTTGCGCGCCAGGGACTCGATCTCGCCGCGCACCGACCCGGCCGAGGAGCCGAGCAGGACGGCCATGCCGCGACGCGCCGCCGGCAGGTCCGCCGACAGGATCATCCGCTTGACCGGCCCCACTCCGCCCGCCGGCGCCGACAGCCGAGTGTAGCCCAGGGTGATCAGGGCGAAGGCCTCCAGCGGGCGCCCGGCCAGTTCGCCGCAGCCGGAAACGGGCGTGGCGCTGTCGGCGCACTTCTGCTGGATTTCGGCCAGGGCGCGCAGGGCCGGCGGCGACAGCGGATCGTAGCGGTCCGACACCAGGGGATTGGTCCGGTCGGCGGCGAACATGTACTGCAACAGGTCGTTGGTGCCGATCGAAACGAAGTCGGTCAGAGGCAGCAGGGCGTCCAGGTGCCACAGCAGGCTGGGGCACTCGACCATGGCGCCGACCCGCAGCAGGGACGGCAAGGGCCGGCCGCGCCGCCGCGCCCAGTCGCACTCGACATCGACCAGTTCACGCGCGGCGCGGAACTCGTCCACCGTGGCGATCATGGGGAACATGACGCGCAGCTCGCGCCCGGCGGCGGCGGCCAGAAGCGCCCGCACCTGCATCCGCAACAGGGCCGGACGGTCAAGGCCCAGACGGATGGCGCGACGGCCCAGGGCCGGGTTCTCCTCACGCTCATTGTCGAGATAGGGCAGGACCTTGTCGCCGCCGATGTCCAGGGTGCGGAAGGTGACGGGCCGGTCGCCCGCCGCGTCCAGAACCAGCTTGTAGAGGGCCGTCTGGGCGTCCAGACGCGGCAGCTCGTCCGAGACCATGAACTGGAACTCGGTGCGGAACAGGCCGATGCCCTCGGCCCCCGTCGCGTCCAGATTCTCCAGATCCACCGCCAGACCGGCGTTGGTCAGCAAGGCGATGCGGGTGCCGTCCTTCGTGACCGCCGGCGTGTCGCGCAGCAGGTCGAACTCGGCCCGGCGCTGTTCGCGCACGGCCATGCGGGTCTGGACCGCCGCCAGCATGTCGGGGCGGGGGCGCAAGTAAGCCTCGCCCGTCTCGCCGTCGACGATGACCTGATCGCCTTCGGACAGACGGTCGCGCAGGCCTTGCAGACGCCCGACGCAGGGAATCTGCAGGGCGCGGGCGACGATGGCCGCGTGGCTGGCGGCCGAGCCTTCTTCCAGCAGCAGGCCGCGCAGCTTGTGGCGCGGATACTCCAGCAGATCGGCGGGCCCGAGATTTCTGGCGACCAGGATGGCGTCGTCGGGCAGGTCGCGATGGCCGGGGTTGTCGCCCGCCAGCACCCGCAGCAGGCGGTTGGCCAGGTCCTCGAAGTCGTGCAGCCGCTCGCGGATATAGGGGTCGCGGGCGTTGGCGAAGCGGGCGCGGTGCTCGTTGCGGACCCGATCGACGGCCGCCTCGGCGGTCAGACCCGAGCGCACCGCCTCCTCCAGCGACCGGTTCCAGCCCCGGTCGTCGGCGAACATGCGATAGGTCTCGAGCACCTCGAACGAGATCCCGCCCAGCTTGCTCTGGCCGCCTTCCAGCATGGCGTCGATGCCGGCCTTGAGCGCCGACAGGGCTTCGGCCAGACGTTTTTCCTCGGCGACCGGATCGTCGGACAGCAGCTGTTCCGGCGCCAGGGGCGCCTCATGCTGGACGACGACGCCATAGGCCAGGCCTTCGGCGAACTTCTGCCCCTTCAGCCGCTCGGGGCGATGGGGGGCCACCTCGACGTCGCGCAACTCCTCCTGGGCCAGAAGTTCGCCCGAGGCGACCGTCTCGGCCAGAACCATGGCGATGGTCTGGATGTCCTCGACCTCTTCCTCGTCATAGCGACGGGCGGCGCGGTTCTGGACGACCAGAACCCCGATGGCCCGGCCGCCGCGCAGCAGGGGCGCGCCGAGGAAGGCGTGGAAAGGGTCTTCGCCCGTTTCCGGGCGATAGGAGAAGCTGGGGTGGGACGGGGCGTCCGACAGGCTGATCGGCTGGCCCAGCCGGGCCACCTCGCCGACCAGACCCTCGCCGGGCCGCAGCCGGGTGGCGTGCACGGCCTCGGGGTTCAGACCCTGGGTGGCGAACAGCTCCAGCTCGCCCGAGGCGCGGCGCAGATAGATGGAGCAGACCTCGGCGACCATCGACTGGGCGATGGTGCGCACCACCATGTCCAGCCGGTCCTGCGCCGGGCCGCCGCCGGCCATGGCTTCGCGGATCTGGCGCAGGAGGTTGCGAGGCCCCCTCGTCGTCAAACCGCCCTTCACCATGCCGCCTCCCGCCTGACCGCCCCGCTGACCTCGTCAGATAGGGCGGCGTTGCTGTTTTCCTATAGGGCGTCGAGCCCGTAGGCCGAATGAAGCGCCCGCACGGCCAGTTCGGAATAGGCGTCCTCGATCAGCACGCTGATCTTGATTTCCGAGGTCGAGATGGCCTGGAATTTCACGCCCTTGTCGGCCAGGGCCCGGAACATGGTCTGGGCCACGCCCGCATGGCTGCGCATGCCCACGCCGATGACCGAGATCTTGGCCACGTCGGCGTCGATGCGAAGCTCTTCAAAGCCGAGCTCGGCCTTGGCGGCGGTCATCATCTCGGCGGCGCGCTGGGCGTCGCGGCGACCGGTCGTGAAAGTGAGATTGACCGCGCCCTCGGTGCGGGCCTGGCTCTGCACGATCATGTCGACGTTGACGTTGGCCTCGGCCAGACGCGTGAAGACGTCGGCCGGGGCGTCAGTGCGGTCCGCCAGACCCAGCAGCGTGATCCGGGCTTCGTCCCGGCTCATGGTCACGCCGGAAACGATGCGCTTTTCCACGATCTCATCCTCGTCACAAATCAGGGTGCCGGCGTTTTCCGGCAGATTTCCATTCTCATCCGGCTCAATGAAGCTGGACAGGACCCGGACCGGGACCTGCTTGGCCATGGCCAGCTCGACCGAGCGGGTCTGCAGCACCTTGGCCCCGAGAGAGGCCATTTCCAACATCTCCTCGTAGGAGACCTTTTCCAGGCGACGCGCGCGGCTCTCGATGCGGGGGTCGGTCGTATAGACGCCGTCCACGTCGGTGTAGATGTCGCATGGGCATTCCAGCGCCGCCGCCACCGCCACCGCCGAGGTGTCGGAGCCGCCGCGCCCCAGGGTGGTGATACGGCCGTCGCGGGTCACGCCCTGGAAGCCGGGCACCACCGCGATCTGGCCGCTGTCGACGGCGGCGCCCAAGACGTCGCCGGGGACGTCCTCGATGCGGGCGCGGCCGTGGGCGTCGTCGGTCAGGATCGGAATTTGCCAGCCCATCCAGCTGCGCGCGTTCAGGCCCATGTTGCGCAGGGTCAGGGCCAGAAGCCCCGACGTCACCTGCTCGCCCGAGGCGACCACCACGTCGTATTCGTCGTCCGACAGGGGCAGGCCCGCGGCCGCCGGTCCGGCGCCGTCGGTCCAGGCCACCAGCTCATTGGTCTTGCCGGCCATGGCGGAAACCACCACGGCGATCTGTTTGCCCTTGGCGGCCTCGGCGGCGATAATTCGCGCCGCACGACGAATACGCTCGAGGTCCCCCATGGAGGTGCCCCCGAACTTCATCACCAGTCGTGTCGTTTCGGGCCGCGTCATCGTGGCGTTTCGTCCCCTGCTTGCATGGGCGGCCAAGGCGGTTCATGCCTGCGACCATGTCCGCTTCTAACGACAGCCTCGAGCCGCGCAAACCCCAAAGCGAAGAGGGTTTTTCACCCTTTGCTGCCGATCGTGCCGAGGGGCCGAGCATCGATCCCGCCGATGTGGCGCGCTTTTCGGCCCAGGCGGCCGAGTGGTGGGACCCGAAAGGGCCGTTCGCGCCCCTGCACCGCTTCAATCCGGCGCGACTGAAATTCGTCCGCGACCGCGCCGCCGAACACTTCGGCCGCGACGTTCAGACGCGCGCGCCCTTCAAGGGTCTCAGCCTCATCGACATCGGCTGCGGCGGCGGCCTGATCGCCGAGCCGATGCGGCGCATGGGCTTTGACGTCACGGCCCTGGACGCCTCGTCCGAGAACATCGGCACCGCCCGCGCCCACGCCGAACAGGTCGGGCTCGACATCACCTATCGCGCCGCCACGGTGGAGCAGATGGTCGAGGCGAATGCGGGCCCCTTCGACGTGGTCCTGACCATGGAGGTGATCGAGCACGTCGCCGATCCCGAGGCCTTCATCCGCGCCTGCTCGAAGCTGATCAAGCCGGGCGGGATGATGATCGTCGCCACCCTGAACCGCACCCTGAAGGGCCTGCTGCTGGGCAAGGTCGCCGCCGAATACGTGCTGCGCTGGGTCCCGGCCGGCACCCACGACTGGCGCCAGTTCCTCAAGCCCGAAGAACTGCGCGCCATGCTGGACGGCGAGCCCCTGAGCGTCACCGGCCCCTATGGCCTGGCCTATGACCCGCTGAACGACCGCTGGAGCGAGGGCGACGACGTGGGCATCAACTACATGATGATGGCGACGCGGGACGCCTGATCGCTCAGAGCGGCCTGATCATGTAGCGGGCGTCGGCGCCGTAGCTGGCCAGCTTCTCCGCCATGCCGGGCGGGTTCTGCACGACGAAGCCGTTGCGTTCCCAGAAGGCGGTGGCCTCGTTGACGGCGACCAGGGCGATCTCGGGCCAGCCCGCCGCCTTCGCCTGTTCCGCCAGACGCTCGACGATGACGCGGGTGAAGCCGCCGCCGCGCGTGTCCGGGTGAACCGCCAGATCGTGCAGATAGATGACCTCGGCGTCGTCCGGGACCGCGCCGATCAGGCTGTCCAGCGGCGGAGCGGCGTTGCGCTTCCACGGATAGGCCATCAGATAGCCCCTGACGGTTCCGGCGGCGTCAGCCAGGACGAAACAGCCCTCGGGCGCCAGCTCCTGACGCTCGGCGAAGCACTCGCGCCCCTCGAAATGATCGGGGAAGGACAGGCGGGCGACGCCGACGACGCCGTCGATGTCGTCAGGCGTCATGGGCCGCCAGTTCAGCCGGGACAGCGGGCGTTCAGTTGCGCCTTGTTGAAGCTCCATTCCGCACTCCGGGTCTCGTCGTCATCCGCCCCTTCGATGCGGGCGGTCAGCACATCCCCCGTGCGTTGATAGAGGATGCGGTGCGGAAAGTCGTTGGCGGGGTTGGCGAAAACCGCCCGCTGCGGTCCGCTTTCGATCAGGCGAAAGGGGGTGGGCGCGGCCCCGCCCGGCTGCGCGACATAGGCCAGCACGCCATCCTGCAAGGGGGCGATACGCGCGAACTCGAAGCTGCTGCGGCCGTTGCGCACGGTCACGGAATGACCGACCAGAAGACCCGCGCGCGAGTCGCTCCAGGTCTCGGACGCCTCGCGCCCGCCGGAGCAGTCCAGCCAGTAGCCGGCCATCCACGACAGGTCGGGCCCGGGCGCCTGCATCAGGGCGGCGGCCATCAGGGGCGCGGTCAGCAAGGTCATCGAACTCTCTCTCCTTGGGTCGCGGAAGCCCCCATCCGCTCAGTTCGCCTTCTTCGGGTCGGGCGGCAGGTTGGGCAGGGGGGCGCAGGGCACGCCGTCGTCCTTCAGCTTCTTGACCTCGGCGGGGGTGGCCTCGCCGTAGATCTCGCGCTTCTCGGAGCGGCCTTCGTGGATGTCGCGGGCCTCGCGGGCGAAGGCGTCGCCGACATAGTCGAAATTCTGCTCGACGTGCTCGCGCACCTCGCGCGCCGCCCGCATCATCATGGACTGCACCTGCTTCATGGCGTCCGGCGAAGGGGCGGTCTTCTTCGTGCCGGCGACGGACGGGGCCATCACCTGCTTGCGCACCGCCGTCGAGCCGCAGAAAGGGCATTCGACCAGACCGCGCGCGGCCTGATCGTCGTAGTCGGAGGATGAGGCGAACCAGGCCTCGAAGCCGTGGTCGTGGTCGCAGGACAGGGCGTAGCGGATCATGACGGCCAGTCGAAATCGCGGTCGTGCCGCAGGGCCGGGATCGAGGCGCGCGCCCTATCCACGGCGCTCAGGTCCAGGGCGGCGTGCAGGACGCCGGGTTCATCGTTATCGGCGCGGGCGATGACTTCGCCCCAGGGGCCGACGACCAGGGAGCGGCCCCAGGTCTGACGACCGTCCTCGTGCGTCCCGCCCTGGGCCGGGGCCAGGACGAAGGCGCCGGTCTCGATGGCGCGGGCGCGCAGCAGGGTTTCCCAGTGGGCCTCGCCGGTGGGACGGGTGAAGGCGGCGGGCACGGCGATCATGGCGGCCCCGGCCTGGGCCAGCCGGCGATGCAGATGCGGGAAGCGCACGTCGTAGCAGATGGTCAGGCCCAAGCCGCCCCAGGGGGTGTCGGCCAGGCTTGCGGCCTCGCCGGGCCGCACCGAGGCGCTTTCGCGATAGGTCTCGCCATTGGCCAGATCGACGTCGAAGACGTGCAGCTTGTCATAGCGCGCCGTGATCGTCCCGGTCGGATCGACCAGCAGCGAACGGTTGGCGGCGCGTGCGTCGCCGGGCGCATCCGAGCGTACGATGGCCGATCCGATCAGCAGCCAGACGCCCAGTTCCGCCGCCAGGGCGCGCAGGCCGAGAACGGCGGCGTCGGCGTCCTCGGACGACAGGGCGGCGTCGCGAAAGGTCCGGCGCTGTTCGAGGAAGTTGGTCCCCTCGGGCGTCAGGATCAGCTTCGCCCCACCCGCCGCCGCCTGGCGGATCAGCGGCTCGACGTGGGCCAGCCCCGCGGACGCCGTGGCCGGCGTCCGCGTCTGGACAAGAGCGATGTCCAAAGGGGCGATGTCGAGCCGGTCGCCCATCAGGCCGCCAGCAGGGGGTCCAGGCCACCCCTGCGGTCCAGGGCGTGGATGTCGTCCGAGCCGCCGACGTGCTGGCCGTTGATGAAGATCTGCGGGAAAGTGGCCTTGCCGCCCGAACGCGCGACCATCTCGGCCTTCTTTTCCGGGTCGTTCGAGGCGACGATCTCGGTAAATTCGGCGCCCTTGCGGGTCAGCAGGCCCATGGCCG
Organism: Brevundimonas sp.; assembly: GCF_036405315.1. Lineage (GTDB taxonomy): Bacteria > Pseudomonadota > Alphaproteobacteria > Caulobacterales > Caulobacteraceae > Brevundimonas. The sequence continues at coordinate 8,043 of NZ_DASWXW010000029.1, forward strand.
CGACGCAATAGGGGCAACCGGGCTTGGTGTAGATGACGACTTCGGCCAACTCAGGAACTCCTTGAACTGCAGACTAGCCCCCTACTTAGGCGGTTCGCGCGCGGTTCGCACCCTCGCGATGACGGCCAGGTCCACGGCGCGGGCGCCGGCCTCCATTAGAATCCGCGCGCAGGCCTCGGCCGTGGCGCCGGTGGTCAGGACGTCGTCGATCAGCAGGATGCGCCGCCCCTTGATACGGCGACGTCCGGCCTCTGTGACAGCGAAGGCCTTTTTCACGTTCAACCGCCGTCCGCGCGCCGACTTGCCGCCCTGACTGGCGGTCGGCGTGCTGCGGATCAGGACGTCGGGCAGGTAGTCGAGCCCGGCGGTGCGGGCCAGGGGCCGGGCGATCTCGGCGGCCTGATTAAAGCGCCGGGCCAGCAGGCGGGATCGGTGCAGGGGCACGGGGACCACGGCGTCGACTTCAGCCACGACGTCGGCGGCGGAGCGGGCGATCCAGCGCGCGAACAGCGGCGCGAACTGCTGCTGGTCGCCGTGCTTGAACTTGAGGATCAGACCCCGCGAGGCCTTGTCATAGACGCATGCGGCGCGGGCGCGGGCAAAGGCGTAGGGCTGGACCTGACAGGCCAGACAGCGGTCCAAGGCGAAGTCGCCGCCGTCATACTCGAACGCCGCGCCGCAGCCGTCGCAGACCGGCGCCTCCAGAAAGATCACCCGGCTCCAGGCGTCGGGCGTCAGGCCGGCCGAGGCCGTGGCCTCGCGACTGTCATGGGCCGTGGGCGGCAGCAGAATATCCAGCAGACCGCGCCCCGCATCTCGCGCGCCGGATGCTATAGGCGCCGTCACGCCTTTTATTCGACCTCGCCAGCCCCCATCCTGAACCGACATGAGCGCCCCCTCCTCCGGTCCCCCGATCATCTTCGACGCCGCGCGCCGCGCCGCGCGCCTGAGCCGCGCCGCGCGACGTTTCCCCGCCACTGACTTCCTGCACGTCCGCGCCGCCGAGAATGCGGTGAACAGTCTGGAGGTGATCCTGCGCGAGTTTCAGGCCCCCGTCGACCTGTCGCCCCATCCGGGCGTCTTCGCCAGCGCCGTCGCCGACAGTTCGGCCCGCGACCGGGTGGCCGAGGTGCGCGCCGTGGGGTCGATTTCCGAGCGCGCCGCGCCGGGGGCCGGGCCTCTGGGGCTGGAGGACCAGTCGGCCGACCTGATCGTCAACCTGCTGGGCCTGCACTGGGCCAACGACCTGCCCGGCGCCCTGACCCAGATCCGGCGCGCCCTGAGGCCCGACGGCCTGTTCGTGGCCAGCCTTTTCGGGGCGGCGACGCTGAAGGAGCTGCGCGGGGTGCTGACCGAGGCCGAGCTGGAGGTCAACGGCGGGGCCCAGGCCCGCGTCTCGCCCTTCGCCGACGGCTTCGACGGGGCGGGCCTGCTGCAGCGGGCGGGCTTCGCCCTGCCGGTCAGCGACGTGGACCGGGTGACGGTGCGCTATGACGATCCCTTCGCCCTGATGCGCGACCTGCGGGCCATGGGCGAGACCAATGTGCTGGCGGGACCGATCCGGCCGCTGAACCGCGCCGTTCTGGCCCGCGCGGCGCAGCTCTACGCCGAACGCCACGCCGAGGCGGACGGACGCATTCCCGCAACCTTCGAGATGGTCCACCTGGCTGGATGGGCCCCGCACGACAGCCAGCAGAAGCCGGCGCGGCGCGGGTCGGCGAAAACGAGGTTGGCGGATGCGCTCGGCGTCAGGGAACGATCCGGCGAGTAGACGAGCCTAGCTGATCGCGGCGCTGATGATGTCGCCGAACCACTCGAACATGGCCACCGATTTCGAGGTGAAGGCGCCGACGGCGGTGATGATGGCCAGGAAGACCAGGCCGGCGATCAGGCCGTATTCGATGGCGGTGGCGCCGCTGTCGTCGCGGTAAAGACGGCCGATGAAACGTCGCATTCAGGCCCCCTCCCGCGGCGGCTGATCAGAGCAGGTCGCGCAACCAGGCGACCAGGGGTTCGTCGGCCGGCGGCATGGGATAGTCCGACAGCTTGTTCGGCTTCACCCAGGCCAGACCCGCGTGTTCACGGGCCGTGACCACGCCGGACCAGCGCCGGCACAGATACAGTGGCATCAAGAGGTGAAAGGAATCGTAAGCGTGACTGGTAAACACGAACGGGGCCAGGCAGGCCTCGTTCACGTCGATGTCCAGTTCTTCCTTCAGCTCGCGGATCAGGGCCGCTTCCGGCCGCTCGCCCGGTTCGACCTTGCCGCCCGGAAACTCCCACAGGCCCGCCAGTTGCTTGCCCTCGGGCCGCTTGGCGATCAGCACCCGGCCGTCCGGGTCGATCAGGGCGACGGCGACGACCAGGACGGTGGGGACGGCGGCGGCGTCGCTCACGAGCGATAGTCCCCGTTGATCTCGATGTAGCGTTTGGTCAGGTCGCAGGTCCAGACGGTGGCCGCGGCCCGGCCCGAGGCGACATTCACCGTGATGTCGATCTCGGCGTTCTTCATGTAGGCGCTCATCTTGGCCTCGTCGTAGTCCGGAGCCGGAGCGCCGTTGATGGCCGCCGTGTGCGGGCCGAACCAGATGGCCAGACGGTCGCGGTCCACCGCCTCCTCGGTCTTGCCCACGGCCATGACGATGCGGCCCCAGTTGGCGTCCTCGCCGGCGATGGCGGTCTTGACCAGGGGGCTGTCAGCGATCGACTTGGCCAGCTTGCGGGCCGAGGCGGGGCTGGCCGCGCCGTCCACGGTGACGCGCACGAACTTGGTCGCGCCCTCGCCGTCCTTGACCAGCTGATGGGCCAGATCGAGCATCACCCGGTCTAGCGCGGCCGAGAAATCCTTGAGCCGGCGGTCGCCCACGCGGCCGATGCGCGGCGCGCCCGAGGCGCCGGTGGCGAACAGCAGGGCCGTGTCGTTGGTCGAGGTGTCGCCGTCCACCGTCACGCTGTTGAAGGTGGTGCGGACGTGCAGGTTCAGCAGGGCCTTCAGCACCGGCGGGGCGATGGCGGCGTCCGTCACGATAAAGGCCAGCATGGTGGCCATATCAGGCGCAATCATGCCCGAGCCCTTGGCGACGCCGGCGATCTTCACCTTGACGCCCTCGATCTCGCATTCCGCGTAAGAGCCCTTGGGGAAGGTGTCCGTGGTCATGATGCCGAGGCCGGCCTGGGCCCAGGCGTCGGCCTTCAGGCCCGCCTCGATGTCCGGCAGGCGGGCGGTGATCTTGGTCTCGTCCAGCACCACGCCGATGACGCCGGTGGAGGCCAGCATGACGTCGCGCTGACGGCAATCGAAGCGTTTGGCGACTTCCGAGGCCGTGCGGCGGGCCGCGTCGGCTCCGGCCTTGCCGGTGAAGGCGTTGGCGCAGCCGGCGTTGACGACCAGGGCCTTGACCCCCTCGCCGCCCTTGTCGGCGTCCAGTTGCCGCTTGCACCAGTCGACCGGGGCCGAGCCCACCTTGTGGCGGGTGAAGACCCCGGCGCAGGACGCCCCCTCGGGGAAGTGGAAGACCACCAGGTCGTCGCGCTCGTGCTTGTAGAAGCCGGCGCGGGCGGTGGCGATCTCGACCCCGCCGATGGGGGGAATGGTCGGGAAGGGCACGGCCAGGGGCGAGACCATCAGGCCGGGTTTGCCGGGCGACGCGGCCGCCGGCTTGGCGGCAGGCTGAGTGGCGCGCTTCAGGGCCGAGGCCAGCGGGTCCAGTGCCCTTTCGATGGCGGATTCGATCATCTGGCCGGTCGAACCAGACTTGGAGGCGGGCGGACGGTTCATGAGGCGACGGTTCCGGCGGGAGGTGCGGAGGGAGCGACGGGCGCGGGCTTGGCGGCCGGATGCGCCGCCGGTTTGGCGGGATTGAGGAAGACTTCCACCTGAGCCTTGCCGCGCAGCTGCTCCAACAGCTGGCGCACGCCTTCATAGGTCAGATAGCGGACGATAAGAGGGCGGGCCTGATCCAGGGTCGGCGGCGTCTCCAGCCGGCGATCCTCGACGCGCAGCACGGCCCAGCCGCCCTCGGTCTGGACCGGCCCGACCACGGCGCCCGGCGCCTGGCCCCGCACGGCGGCGGCGTAGGCGTCGGGCAGGACGTCCAGCGTCGAATAGCCCAGGTCGCCGCCGGAATAGCGGGTGGCGTCGTCGACCGAGCGTTGGGCGGCCACGGCCTCGAAGGCGGCCCCCTGCCCCAGGACGCCGACCACGGCGTCGGCCTGCTCCTTGGTGTGCGACAGGATCAGACGGACACGAACCTCCTCGGTCGTCTGCGCCCGGCGCTGCTGCTCCTGATAGAGACGCTCGACCGCCTGATCGGACACGGCGCCGCTGACGACGGATTCCACCAGCATGTCGCCGAGGATGCGTTCGTGCACCGCTTCCAGCCGACGCTGGGCGGCGGGGTTCTTGTCCAGACCGCGGCGGCGGGCCTCGGCGGCCAGCAGCTTCTGATCCACCACCTCGTCCAGCACGCGGCGGAACAGCTCGGACTTGACGTCCAGCGGCTCTCCCTCGCCGACCAACCCTTGCGCCACCGCTTCGCGGCGCACGTCCGAGGCCCAGACCGAACGATCCAGCACCCGCGCCACGATCAGATCGTCTTTTTCCGGCGGAGTCTCCGCGTCGCCGCGCCCGCAGGCGGCCGTCAGGGTCAGGACCAGCAGGGCCGACGCCAGCACAGGCCGCAAGGTTCGAAAGGATGGACGCGAAAGACGCATCAGGCGCTCCGGCCAAAAAGGCGAAAAGGGGCGAAAACAGGGTCCTGAGGGCCTGTCTCGGCAGGCCTGTGAAAGCCCCTCGCGTTGACAGGGGTTAGGGCGGTGCTTAAGTCCCGGCTGCGCCCAAGTCGAGGGGTTTTCGATCGTCTGCGCGGCCCCTGCGCGCGCCCCGTACTTCGGGGTCGCCGGGACCGGCGTCGATCCGGGCTCCTGATCGCGACGCTTCCTGTTTTCAGAGCCTTCAGCCGCTCGACCGCCTTACCGGATCGCCCATGCTCGGCTTCGCCAAGAAAATCCTCGGCTCCTCCAATGACCGCAAGGTCAAGGCCTTCATGGGCCAGGTCCAGAAGATCAACGCCCTGGAATCCAAGTTCGAGGCCTTCTCGGACGACGAACTGCGCATGATGACGCAGACCTTCAAGGACCGGATCGAGGCCGGAGAAAGCCTGGAGAAGCTCCAGAACGAAGCCTTCGCCGTGGTGCGCGAGGCGTCCAAGCGGGTCATGGGCCAGCGTCAGTACGACGTGCAGATGGCCGGCGGCATGATCCTGCATGAAGGCGGCATCGCCGAAATGCGGACCGGCGAAGGCAAGACCCTGGTGGCCGTGGCCCCGGTCTATCTGAACGCCCTGGCGGGCAAGGGCGTCCACGTCATCACCGTCAACGACTATCTGGCGCGCCGCGACGCCGAGACCATGGGCAAGGTCTATCGCTTCCTCGGCCTGGAGGTCGGCGTCATCGTCAATGGTCTGTCGCAAGGCCAGCGTCAGGCGGCATACAACGCCGACATCACCTACGGCACCAACAACGAATTCGGCTTCGACTATCTGCGCGACAATCTGGTCTATGACCGCCGCGAGATGGTGCAGCGCGGCCACCACTTCGCCATCGTCGACGAGGTCGACTCCATCCTGATCGACGAGGCGCGCACGCCGCTGATCATCTCGGGCCCGACCGAGGACCGTTCGGACCTCTACAAGATCGTCGACGGCATCGTGAAGGAACTGATCGTCGACAAGGCCACCTACGACCTCGACGAGAAACAGCGCCAGGCCCTGCTGACCGAGCTGGGCTCGGAGCGCGTCGAGGAGATGCTGGAGGCCGGCGGCCACTTCGCCGAAGACACCACGGACCTCTATGATCCGGGCAACGTCAGCCTGGTCCACCACGTCAACCAGGCCCTGCGCGCCAATACCCTGTATACGCGCGACAAGGACTACATCATCAAGGGCGGCGAAATCGTCCTGATCGACGAATACACCGGCCGCATGATGACGGGCCGTCGCCTGTCCGAAGGTCTTCACCAGGCCATCGAGGCCAAGGAAGACGTCAAGATCATGCCC
>NZ_DASWXW010000030.1:0-10824 GCF_036405315.1 Brevundimonas sp.
GGCGGATGCCGGGGCTGTCCTGGGTCGGAACCCAGGTGCGGGTCAGGATGGCCTGGCCCTGGCTGAACAGATAGGGCTTCTGGCCGCCCGCCGTCTGCTGCGGGCTGAGCCATTGCAGCGCCGCCGCGTCGGGACGGGTCGAGTAGTCGATGACGACCTTCTGGACCTCGGCGCCGACAAAGGCGGGCAGGTGGACGGTCAGGGCCTGGCCCTTGATGGCGTCGGCGGCGCCCAGTTCATGGCGCAGCGGACGGCCCTGGGCGTCGCGCACGCCGCGAATGTCCAGGTGCTTGGTGTCCAGCACCACCTCGGTCGCGCCGACGCGGCCGGTGACGTCCAGCGTCGCCGAGCCCGACAGGGTCTTGGCCGCGAAGTCGGCGGTCAGGTCCAAGGCCACGTGGCCGACCCGCGCCTCGGCCGGGCGGGCGTTGGAGTGGATGTCGTCGGCGTAGGCGAAGGCGGGCGCAGCCGGGGTCGTGGGGGCGAGAGGCGTCATCGGCACGCTTTCGGGGGCGGTGGCGCAGGCGCCGAGCGCCGCGGTCAGGGCCATGGCGGATACCAGGCCGGCCAGCTTGAGGGTCATCGAACGCTCCGTATTCAGATGCGCCCGAAAAGGCTCCCTTCGCCCCCAAAGATCAAGCCTTGGCTGAACCGGAAGCCGTGATGGGCCGCAGGTGGTGGGCCTTGAACAGCCGCCCCTTCTCGGCGGCCAGCACCAGCAACAGGGCGACGAAGCCGAGCGCGGCGAAGCCGACCGTCATCGGCACGGTGGTGCCGTCGAACTGCTGGCCGATCCAGAAGCCCAGCAGGGCGCCGCCGATGGTCGAGATGAAGCCCTGGGCCGAGGCGGCCGTGCCGGCGATATGGCCCATGGGCTCCATGGCCATGGAGCCGAAGTTGCCGGCGATGAAGCCGAAGCAGAACATCTTGCAGGCCTGAAACGCGGCGAAGACCCACAGGCTGTCATGGCCCGTATAGGCGATGGCGGCGTGCAAGACGCTGAAACCGATGAAGCCGAACAGGGCCGTGTGGGCGATCAGGCGCGAGCCCAGCTTTTCCACCATGCGCGAGTTCAACACCGAGGCCAGGGCGATGCCGCCGGCGACCAGGGCGAAGACGGTGGTGAACAGGCCGGGCGACTTGAAGACGTCGAAGAAGATCTGCTGCGACGAGTTGATGAAGGCGAACAGGGCGCCGCTGATCGCGGTCATGGCCAGGGTGTAGCCCATGCCCAGCCGGCTGGTCAGGGCCTGACCAAAGGCCCCGGCGATGCGCTTGACGTTGATCGGCATGCGGTCTTCGGGATGCAGGGTCTCGGGCAGGCGCGTCGCCGCCCACAGCAGGAAGGCGCCGCCGAACAGGGCGAAGAAGCCGAAGATCCAGCGCCAGGGCGCGACCAGCATGATCAGCTGGCCGACCGTCGGGGCCAGGATGGGCACGCCCAGGAAGACCAGGAAGCTCAGCGACATGACCCGCGCCATGGTGCGCCCGGCGTAGCGGTCGCGCACGATCGACACGGCCAGCACCCGCGTCGCCGCCGAGCCCAGCCCCATGCCGATGCGCGACAGGATCAGCCACTCGAACGAATGGGCGAAGGCGGCCAGCACGCTGAACGCCACATAGAGGCCGATGCCGACGAACAGGATAGGGCGACGCCCGAACCGGTCCGCCAGGGGGCCGTAAAACAGCTGCGCCCCGCCGAAGCCCAGCAGATAGGCGGTGATGACCCACTGGCGGGTGTTCTCGTTGGCGACGCCCAGATCCTCGCCGATGTGCGGCAGGGCCGGCAGCATGGCGTCGATGGCCAGGGCGTTCATCGCCATCATGACGGCGATCAGGCAGACGAATTCGGCGAACCCCGGCCCTTTGGGCGTCGCGGCTGTGGTGGTCGGGGCGCTGATCATCGGGACCAGATGCGGGCTGCGACAGGCTGACGCAACCCTCAAGCTGCAACAATTTTGCGTTGCAACATAATGTCAGCGCGCGTTTTCACCGTCGGAGCGCACGTCAATCCGCGCCGTCACCGACATGCCGGGGGCCAGCCGCGCGGCGATCTCCTGACCGGGGTCGATGGAGATGCGGACCGGGATGCGCTGGGCCACCTTGGTGAAGTTGCCGGTGGCGTTGTCGGGGCGGATGACGCTGAACTCGGACCCGGCGGCGGGCGAGATGCGCTCGACCTTGCCCTTCAGCTTCTGACCGCCCAGGGCGTCGACCACGATCTCGACCGGCTGGCCGATGCGGACGTCGCGCATCTGGGTCTCCTTCATATTGGCCGTGACCCAGACCACGTCAGGCACCAGGGCCGTCAGCTGCGTGCCGACCGCGACCTGCTGGCCGACGCGGACCGCGACCTCGCCCAGGCGCCCGGCGCGCGGGGCGGTGATGCGGGTGTTGTCCAGATCGATCTGGGCCAGACGCACCTGGGCCTGGGCGTTCTCGACGGCGGCCTCCAGCGAGCCGCGGCTGACGACCGCCGAGGTGACGCCGGTCTGGGCCACGCCCTCGGCGGCGCGGGCGGCGGCCAACTGGGCCTCGGCGGCGCGCAGGGCGTTCTGGGCCGTGTCCACCTGGGCCTGGGCCACCCAGCCCCCGGCGAACAGGGTGCGTACGCGCTGGGCGTCCGCTCTCGCCTTGGTCACGGCGGATTCGGCTCCGGCGATGGAGGCGCGGGTCTGGGCGACCGAGCCGCGCGCCGAGGCCTGGCTCTGGGCCGAGTTGGCCAGGGCCGCCTCGGCCGAATGCAGGGCCGCCTTCGCCTGATCCAGCCGCTGGCGGTAGATGCGGTCGTCGATGGTCGCCAGAAGTTGGCCCTGCTGCACCGTCTGGAAGTCCTGCACCTCGACCGAGGTCACGTAACCGCTGACCTGGGGGCTGATGACCGTCACCTGACCGCGCACATAGGCGTTGTCGGTGGTCTGCGGGCCGCCGTCGAACGGCGGCAGCCGCCAGGCGTGCAGGATCAGCCCGACCCCGACCAGGGCGATCAGGCCCAGCACCACGCTGATCATGACGCGGCGGCTCTTCGACGGCGGCAGGGCGGCGGGCGCGGCCGGCGGGGCGGCCGGAGCAGGAGCAGGAGCAGGAGCGGGGGTGGCGTCGGTCATGGTCGGGTCCGGGTCATTCGACAGCGGCGGCTGCGGCGGCTTGCGCCGTCTCGCGGTGGGCGGCGCGGCGCGCCTCGATACGGGGGCGGAAATGGTTGACGGCGACCCAGGCCGCGCCCACGGCGGCGGCGCCCGAAATCAGCAGGAAGACGTCGTTGTAGGCCAGGACCTGGGCCTGCTGGCTGACCTGCTGCTGCAACAGGCGCAGGGCCGCGCCCTGCCTCTGGCCCGCGTCGCCGACGACGTGGGCGTAGGCCCCGCCCAGCTGCTGCAGCCGCAGCACCACCTCGGGATCGCCCAGGTCGATGTGCTCGGCCAGCTGGTTGGAATGATACTTCTCGCGGATCGTCTGGATGGTGCCGATCAGGGCCGAGCCCATCAGGCCGCCGATGTTCTGGCCGATGGAGAAGACGACGATGAAGCTGATCAGGTTCTTGCCCCCGCCCTGCAACACCTTGCCGAAACCGATGATCATGGTCGGGCCGATGAAGAAGGCGGCGGCGAAGGCCAGCAGGGCCTGACTGACATAGAGCTCGGCCGGGCGCGTCAGCACCGTCGCGTGGCTGTCCATGAAGGCGCCGACGGCGATCAGGCCGAGGGCGATCGAGATGGGCTTCCACAGCTTGGTCGGGTTCAGCGTCAGGGCGCTGGTCAGCGTCCCCGCCGCCGTGGCGAACAGCATGACCCAGAACAGGCCGTGCATCTGGTCGATGCCCAGACCCATCTGCTGCAGGAAGCCGGCCGCGCCCGTCGTCTGTTCCGACAGGACGATTCGCACCAGGACGATGGCCAGGATCAGGCGCACCAGATCGCGCCCGGCCAGCCACTTCAGGTCGATCAGGGGATTGGTCCGGTTGTATTCGATCAGGACGGCGGCGGTCAGCAGCGCCAGGGCGCCGATCAGGGCCCAGCCGATCCACGCGGCCTCGGTCCACCAGACGATCCGGCCCAGCCCCAGCACGGCGGTCAGCAGGGCGATCCCCGGGGCGAACAGGGCGAAGGTGACGAAGTCCAGCGTTTCGAAGGTCTTGACCCGCTGCGCCGGCGGCATCTTCAGGGCGAAGACGGCGGGCAGGGCGATCAGCACCAGGCCCAGGTCGAACATATAGACCGCCCGCCACAGGTCACGGTCCAGCAGCGGCCCGACCCCCAGTCGCGCCAGGGGAATGGCCAGACTGGACAGGCCGACGCCGATGATGATGCCCTTCAGGCGATGCTGCGCCGGAAAGGCCTGGATGATGTAGAGGATGCCGAGCGTCGACATGCCCGCCGCCGCGATCCCCGCTATGCCCCGCACCACCAGGGTCGATCCGTAGTCCTCGAGGAAGAGGTGCGCCGCCGCCGTCGCCAGGAAGATCATCAGGATGATCTCGGTGAACAGGCGCAGCCCGTACTGCATGCGGAACTTGACCAGCAGCAGGTTCATGCAGGCGTTGGTCATGACGAAGACGACCGGCAGCCAGGCGGCCTCGGTCGTCGTCACCCCCAGCGACCCCGCCAACAGGGGGATGTTGGCCGTCACCGCCGCATTGCCCAGGCTGCCGGTCAGGGCCACCAGGACGCCGACGGCGGCATAGGCCCAGCGCATCGGCGTCGAATGGTCCGGCGTGGCGGGCGAGCCGGGCAGGGCCGGCCGCTCGTGCGGCTTCAGCGTCGCCAGATAGTCTTCCCAAGGCAGGTTCCAGTCGCGGCGGCTCATGCCCTGGCCTCCGCCCGAGGCCGGACGGCGTCCAGCACCAGCTCCAGCGTCCGGCGGCTCAACTGATCCCGCTCCCTGGCCCCGACGGTGCGCGACGGCGCCCCCAGCATCAGGGCCAGAACGCGGATGTCCTCGACGCTGAGGTCGGAGCGCACCCGTCCGGCCGCCTGCGACACGGCGAGCGCCTCGGCGCCCGCGCGCTTCAGTCCGGTGCGGATCGGGGCCAGGGCCTCGTCCTTCAGGTCGCGGATGGCGCCGGCCAGGCCTGCGCTCTGGATCATCAGCTCGACCATCTGGCCCAGGAACCAGACAAAGACCTCGGGATCGTCCAGCCGCGCCTGGGTGCGTTGGTGCAGGTCGTCGATCTGGCCCACGAAGACCGCCAGGGCCAGCTCCGAGCGGTCGGCGAAATTGCGATACAGGGTCGCCCGCCCCACGCCCGCCTCCTCGGCGATGAGGTGCAGGGGCGTGTCCAGACCATCGCGCGCAAAGGCTTCGGCCGCCGCCTTCAGCAGCGCCTCGCGTCGTTCGGCGGCGTCTTTTCGTAGGGGACGGGTCATGAAGATCGCCAAGTGGACACTTGTGTCCGATTAATCAAGTGCGTCTGGACTCATTCTTTGTTTCGTCATGCGACCGCGCGCGGCACCCCTCCTCACGTGCGGAATGCGCCAGAACGGCCGAGGCTGCGTTCCGGGGTGATGAGGATGTCGGGGAGCAAGGGAAGAAGGGCGCCCGCAGGCGCTCATCCAGACGTGGTGCCGGTGGTCGGGCTCGAACCGACACTCCTCTCGGAACCGGATTTTGAGTCCGGCGCGTCTACCAATTCCACCACACCGGCACAGGTCTGGGAGGCGGCGCAATCTAGCGGCGGAATGCGCCGGGTCAATCGCGACGCTGTCGTTTAGTGGTTCGGTATGCGCGAGCCCGTGGACGGCGACATATCCATCAGGAAGTTGGTGCGGAACTGGATCATGCCCAGCGGCACCGGGCCGCCGTCCTTGCTGCGCACCCGGCCGCGGCGGGTGGCGTCGAGCGCGGCCTCGCCGAAGCCGCCGTCGATCGGATGTTCGGTCTCCACCACGCAGTCGCGCAGACGGCCGTCGGGCTGGGTGAGGCAGGTCACGGTGGCGAAGCCGCGCGTATAGGTTCGCCCGTCGGGATAGCTGGGTTCCGGCTGCCGGGACCATTCGATGTTCATCGGCAGACCATCGTCGCCCAGGGCGTCGAGTTCGGCGTCGCGCGGATCGACCAGGGGACGATCGCAGGCCAGCAGGGCTTCGTCGATCGCGGCGCCGGAGGCCGGCAGGTCCAGAACATAGCGCAGGTTCCGTCCGCCTTCGGCGCCGCCGGGCACGATGATCTGCATCTTGCCGCCGTCGCGCATGTCGCGGGCCAGGGGGCTGGGCCGGTCGCTGATGGCGACCGCGTTATCCTCGGCCACGTTCCAACGCTGCTCGTCGAAGTCGTCGTCCTGGAAGGCGATTTTCAGTTTCCGCGTCGCCCCGGTCGCCGGCGGCAGACCGCTGATCAGGACCTGGAAGGAGCGGTTCAGGCAACGCGCGCCTATGCCCAGTCCGTTGTCGAACACCGTATAGGCGATGATCAGCTTCTGGCTCGGGTCGCGCGTGACGTCCCAGTCGACGGCCCCGTTCGGGGGCCCATCCTGAGCCAGGACGGGCGCAGCGGGGAGGGCGGCGAGCGCGGTCGCCAGGATCAGGGCGGATTTCATGCCGCGACCTCGACGTGGCTGTCGGTTCCGCCGGCCAGCACCCGGCGGGCGCGGATATAGAGTTCGATACGCTGGGTCACGATCATGCCGACCGCGAACAGCATGAAGGCGTCGGTCACGACCACGGCGTCCAGATGCCAGGCGGCGGCGTTGGTCTGCATGACTTCGCGCAGGCCCGCGCGCGCGGCGAACAGGCCGATCACCAGGATCAGCCCCAGGGGCGAGGCCTGGGCCTTCAGCGAGCCGTCGGGCTCCTTCTCGATGGTGATGGTCTTGCCCCGCTGCCAGCCGGCGACGCCGCCCAGGGCCAGGGCGACGACGAAGGCCATCCAGGCGAAGGGGCCGAAATGCGGATGCTGGGTGTTGGCCCACAGGCCGAAGACGATCGCGACCGTGACCAGCAGGGGCACGATCCACAGCAGGTGCGGCCGCAGGGTCCGTTTTCGCCGGTTGCGCAGCAGGATGACGATCAGCGCCACGCCGATGCCGATCAGCGGGCCCATGGTTTGCGGCGACATAGCGGAACTCCCCCTCCGAACGCCGTCAGCCTAGCTCGGCGAACGGCGCTCGAAAAGCGGAGATCAGGCGGGCTGAACGGTCTGTTCGATGGCACCGAAGATGGTGTGGTGCTTGTCGTCCAGCATCTCGATGCGGACGGTGTCGCCGTGTTTGAGGAAGGGCGTCTTGGCCTCGCCCGTCAGGATGGTTTCTACCGTGCGAACCTCGGCGATGCAGGAATAGCCCAGACCGCCGTCGGCCACCGGCTTGCCCGGGCCGCCGTCGGCGTCCTTGTTCGACACCGTGCCCGAGCCGATGATCGAGCCGGCGATCAGGGCGCGGGTCTTGGCCAGGTGGGCGATCAGCACGCCGAAGTCGAAGGTCATGTCGACGCCCGCGTCGGCCTGACCGAAGTCCTTGCCGTTCAGTTGCACCGACAGGGCGCCCGACAGCTTGCCGTCCTTCCAGCGGTCGCCCAGGGCGTCAGGCGTGACGAAGACCGGCGACAGGGCGCTGGCCGGCTTGGACTGGACGAAGCCGAAGCCCTTGGCCAGTTCGCCGGGGATCAGGTTGCGAAGGCTGACGTCGTTGACCAGGCCGATCAGGCGGATCGAGGCCAGGGCCTCGTCGCGGCTGGCGCCCAGGGGCACGTCGCCGGTCACGACCACGATCTCGGCCTCCAGATCGCAGCCCCAGGCCTCGTCTTTCAGCGGGATGGCGTCGCGCGGACCCATGAAGTGGTCGGAGCCGCCCTGATACATCAGCGGGTCGGTCCAGAAGGTGGCCGGCATCTCGGCGTTGCGGGCTTTGCGCACCAGTTCGACGTGGTTCACATAGGCCGATCCGTCGGCCCACTGATAGGCGCGCGGCAGGGGGGCGGCGGCCTCATGCTCGCGGAAGCGGCCGCGCGGCACGGCTTCGTGCTCCAGGCTCTCGGCCAGGGCGCGCAACAGCGGCTCGCAACGGTCCCAGTCATCCAGCGCCGCCTGCAGCGTGGGCGCGATCAGGAAGGCGTCCGTGAACCAGTTCAGGTCGTTGGAGACGACGACGAGGCGGCCGTCACGGCCGTGCTTGAGCGAGGCGAGTTTCATGGGGCGAAGCTAGTCCGGGGCGAGGCGGTTGGGAAGCGGCGACGGCGGCCGAAAAGCCGCAGTTCGATCAACTATTTGGGGGCGCGATCACGGCGCGGGCCTCGGCCCCCGTGCGCAGGGCCGGGTCGCGCACCTCGACCTCGACGGCGATGGCCCCCGCGGGCTCGTGCGCCCACAGGTAGCGGCGCTCGATTTCGACCGCCCGGCCCGACGGCGCCATGCCCTCATAGACATCGCCCCAGGGCGTGATCGCCTTCATCTCGACCCACAGCAGACCGCAGGCGGCGTCCAGTTCCTCGATCGCCATTTCCGACAGTTCGTCGGCGTGCGGGGCGGGGCGGTTCGGGGTCACAGCCATCGGCGGACCTTTCCTTTGTAGGCTGCGTACTCGGCGCCGAACTTGGCGGCCAGATAGGCTTCTTCGCGAGCGATGACGAAGCGGTCGACCACGATCAGGCAAGGGACCAGCAGGGCCAGGGCGACCGGGCTGTCCATGGCCGCAGCGAACCCGGCGTAGGTGACGGCGAAGCCGACATAGATGGGGTTGCGGCTGTATTTGTAGAGGCCGCCGGTCGCCAGGGCCGTGGTCGGCTTCCACGGCTCGGGCGGCGTGCCCAGACGTCGGAAGGTGCCCGCCGCGATCCCGTCCAGCAGCAGGCCGCCGATCACCAGCACGAAGGCCAGGCCGCGTCGCAGATCGACGTTCAACCCCAGCGACGGCTCGCTGACCAGCCGCCCGATCGCGAAACCGGCCAGCAGGAAGCCGAGATAGATCAGTGGCGGCGGGGCGATGACCCCGGGATGGTCGCGTGTCGTCATATCGTCTGTCCAGGGGGCGCGGTGAAGTCCGAGGGCGGGGCGTCGCCGGTGTTGATGACCTCGGAGGGCTCGAAGATCATCACCTCGGCCTCCTCGTCGGCGGCGGTGCGGTGTTCGACGCCGCGCGGCACGACGATGAACTGGCCCGGCTCCAGCGTCTCGATCCGGTCGCGGAACTCGACGCGCAAGCGCCCCTTCCAGACCAGGAACATCTCCTCGGCCTCCGCGTGGCTGTGCCAGGGGAAGACCCCCTGGACTTTCACCAGTCGCACGTCCTGCCCGTTCAGCTGCGCGGCGACGCGCGGCCGCCAGTGGTCGGAAAAGCCGCCGAACTTCTGCTCCAGATCGACGACCTGGCCGGTCATCGCGGGGCGTCTTCGTCGGCGTAGATGGCGACGCGCGACGCGCGGCCGGACCCGGCCTCGCCGCGATACATGCCCGAGGTGTTCATCGAGAAGGCGACCGTTCCGTCCTTGCCCATGACGATGACGCCGCCGTCGCCGCCGATCGAGCCGACGTCAGCGATCTCGGCGTCGGCGGCGGCCTGAACCCCCATGCCCGTGGAGGTGCGCTGGCAGATGTCGCGGGCCACCGTGGCGCGGATGAAATATTCGCCCGATCCGGTGGCCGAGACGGCGCAGCCGTCGGCGTTGGAGGCGTAGGTCCCGGCGCCGATCACCGGCACGTCGCCGACCCGGCCCCAGCGTTTGGCGGTCATGCCGCCGGTCGAGGTGCCCGCCGCCAGACGTCCCTGGCTGTCCAGGGCCACGGCGCCGACCGTGCCGAACTTGCGCTCGTCCAGCGGGGCTTCGTCGAGCGCGGCCAGGGGAACCGGCCGGGCCAGGGTCGAGGGCTCGGGCGGGGCGCCGGCCGGGCGCGGCGGCAGAGGCTGCCCCGCCTCGCGCAGGGCCTTCAGCAGCGCCTGCCAGCGGCTCTCGGTGAAGAAGAAGCTGGGGTCGACCTGTTCCAGTCCGACCGAGGCGGCGAAGCTCTCGGCGCCTTCGCCGATCAGCATGACGTGGGGGGACTGCTCCATCACCGCCCGCGCCGCCGCGATCGGGTGGCGGGTGTGCGTCAGGCCGGCCACGGCCCCGGCGCTGCGGTCGACGCCGTTCATCACGGCGGCGTCCAGCTCGTTCTTGCCGGCGGCGGTGAAGACCGCCCCGCGCCCGGCGTTGAACAGGGGATTGTCCTCCATCGACTGAACCGCCGCCTGAACCGCGTCCAGGGCCGAGCCGCCGTCAGCCAGCACCGCCGAGCCGGCGTCCAGCGCCGCCTGCAGGGCCGCGCGATAGGCGGCGTCGCGTTCCGGCGACAGCTCGGCGCGCTCGATCACGCCCGCGCCGCCGTGAATGGCCAGGGACCACTTGGGGGCGTCTTCGGCGTGGGCGGGCGAGGCCAGCAGGGCCAGGGCGGCGGCGGCGGTCAGGACGGATTTCATCGGCGGTTTCCCCTCAAATCTTTCCTCCCCATTTGATGGGGAGGTGGCGCGGCGCGCAAGCGCCGTGACGGAGGGGGCGACTCAGGCGGCGGATGTCAGCGCCGCCCCCTCCACCACTGCGTGGTCCCCCTCCCCACAGGCGGGGAGGAAATCGTCATCGGTGGTGCAGTCGTTTCCAGACGCGGTAGCCGAGGATGGGGGCGAAGCCGCAGACCAGCGCCGCCGTCAGCACCATCCAGAAACCGCCCCCCAGCCAGTATTCCCCGGCCAGCGCCCCGGCCCCGGCCGCCAGAAGCGGGCCGAGCCAGGGCAGCCAGTGCGGCGGCCGCATCTTCATTCAGGCGTCGACCTTGATGACGCCGCGACGGATCTGGTCCAGCTCGATCGAGTCGAACAGGGCCTGGAAGTTGCCGTTGCCGAAGCCCTCGTTGCCCTTGCGC
>NZ_DASWXW010000031.1:0-3002 GCF_036405315.1 Brevundimonas sp.
CGTCCCGAGGACGACCGCGACAAGCGTTTCTCGGACGCCGGCAAGGCGGTCAGCCGCACGCGCGGCGAGCCCAAGCGCCGTGAAGGCCGCCTGACCATCCAGTCGGTCGCCGGCGACGGCGACACCGCCGAGCGCATGCGCTCGCTGGCCTCGGTCCGCCGGGCCCGCGAACGCGAGAAGGAAAAGCGCAAGGGCGGATCGACCGATGCGCCGAACCGGCCGCGTGAAGTCGTCATTCCTGACGTCATCACCGTGCAGGAGCTGTCCAACCGGATGGCCGTCCGCGGCGTCGACATCATCAAGTTCCTGATGCGTCAGGGCATGATGATGAAGATCAACGACGTGAACGACTCCGACACCGCCGAACTGGTGGCCGAAGAGTTCGGCATGGCCGTCAAGCGCGTGTCGGAATCCGACGTCGAGGAAGGCTTCATCGCCGAGGCCGACGACGAAGGCGCCACCACCCTGCGCGCCCCGGTCGTGGCCATCATGGGCCACGTCGACCACGGCAAGACCTCGCTGCTGGACGCCCTGCGCACGACCGACGTGGCCGGCGGCGAAGCCGGCGGCATCACCCAGCACATCGGCGCCTATCAGGTGCGCCTGGAAGACGGCCAGCGGGTCACCTTCCTGGACACCCCGGGCCACGCCGCCTTCTCGGCGATGCGGGCGCGCGGCGCCAACGTCACCGACATCGTGGTCCTGGTCGTGGCCGCCGACGACGGCGTCATGCCGCAGACGATCGAAGCCATCCGTCACGCCAAGGCCGCCAACGCGCCCCTGATCGTCGCGGTCAACAAGATCGACAAGCCGGACGCCAACTCGCAGAAGGTGGTCAACGAGCTTCTGCAGCACGAAGTCATCGCCGAAAGCCTGGGCGGCGACACCCAGATCATCGAGGTGTCGGCCAAGAACCGCATCAACCTCGACGGCCTGATCAACGCCATCCTGCTGCAGGCCGAGGTCATGGACCTGCGCGCCAACCCGGACCGTTCGGCCGAAGGCGTGGTCATCGAGGCCAAGCTGGACAAGGGCCGCGGCCCGGTCGCCACCGTCCTGGTCAAGCGCGGCACGCTGAAGCGCGGCGACATCGTCGTGGCCGGCTCCGCCTGGGGCAAGGCGCGCGCCCTGCTGGATGAACGCAACGCCCAACTGACCGAAGCCGGTCCTTCCGTCCCGGTCGAGATCCTCGGCCTGTCGGAAGCGCCCTCGCCGGGCGACGTCTTCGCCGTGGTGGAGAGCGAGGCCCGTGCTCGTGAGCTGACGGAATACCGTGAGCGCGTGAAGCGTGAGAAGAGCCAGGTCTCGGGCGGCAGCCTGTCGCTGGCCGACATGATGGCCAAGCTCGGATCGAAGAAGATCAATGAGCTGCCGGTCGTCATCAAGTCCGACGTCCAGGGCTCGGGCGAAGCCATCTCGGCCTCGCTGGAGAAGATGGGCAACGACGAGGTGCGTGCACGCGTCGCCTATTCGGGCGCCGGCGGCATCACCGAGAGCGACGTCAACCTGGCCAAGTCGGCCGGGGCGCCGATCCTCGGCTTCAACGTCCGTGCGTCCAAGCAGGCGCGCGAACTGGCCGACCGCGAAGGCGTCGAGATCCGCTACTACTCGATCATCTACGACCTGCTGGACGACATGAAGGGCGTGCTCTCGGGCATGCTGGCGCCGCTCCAGCGCGAAACCTTCCTCGGCAACGCCAAGGTGCTGCAGGTCTTCGACATCACCAAGGTCGGCAAGATCGCCGGCTGCCGGGTGTCGGAAGGCGTGGTCCGCAAGGGCGCCCGCGTCCGCATCATCCGCGACGACGTGGTGGTGCTGGAACTGGGCGTGCTCAACACGCTCAAGCGCTTCAAGGACGAGGTCAACGAGGTGCCCTCGGGCCAGGAGTGCGGCATGCAGTTCCAGGGCTTCCAGGACATCAAGGAAGGCGACTACATCGAGTGCTTCACCGTCGAAGAGGTCAAGCGCACCCTGGACTAGGGTTCGCCGGACTGACGAAGGCCTCAGGGGCGCGGTTTCGAAAGGGACCGCGCCCCTTGTCTTTTCGGGGCGAGGGTTCACGGCGGCGGCCGATGCCGTTACGGTCCGCCGGTCGCCGGGGGGCGTGTCCATCGACGGGGTCGCCATGCGTCGCCACATCCTGATTTCGCTTCTTCTGACCGTCTCCGCGGCGGCGGGACCGGCCATGGCCGACACCCGCTTCCTGGCCTTCGACGCACGCGACCGCACGACCCAGGCCCTGACGCGCGGCGTGACCCTGGAGGTCGAGCGCGGCCTGTTCGGCGCCGTGGCGGTGCGCAACCTCTTCTCCAGCACCTCGCGCGGTTCGGCCCGTTTCACGCCGGGCGGGCCCGACGCCGTGCGCCGCGCCCTGCCGGCGGGGGCGAGCGAGAGCGGGGTCTACGCCATTGTGCAGGAGGGCGACGGGCGGGGTCTGTCGCGCGCCCTCTGCCCCGGCTCCGACGAGAGCTGGGTCGTGGTGGGCCGGGTCAGGGCGGGGCGTCCCATGACCATGCACGCCGTCGGCCGCTGGAGCGACGGCCAGTACCGCCACTGCGTTCAGCTGAACTACGACTATCGCGGCGAATGGGCGACGCAGCAGGGCGCCAGCCCGGCGCGGGACGCCCCCGTGGCCTACGGTCCGGGCTGAGGCCCGGATGGGGGCGCTCGGGCGGTTTCTGATCGCGGCCCTGATCGGCCTGCTCGCCGCCCTGTGGACCCTGACCCGATCCGGCGATCCGGCTCTTTTCCCTGCGGCGCCGGGCGAGCCGGGCGTGACCGTCTATCTGCTCGACAACGGCTTCCACACCGACCTGGCCGTGCCGCGCGCGGCCCTGCTGGAAGGGGGAGGGGCGCTGGCCGAGGCGACGGCGGGGCTGGCGCCGGGCGACTGGGTCCTGGTCGGTTGGGGCGATGCGACCTTCTATGTCGATCAGAGCCCGATCCCGGGGCGGCTGGCTGACGGGGCACGGGCCTTCTTCCGGCCCGGCAACGCCTCGGTC
>NZ_DASWXW010000032.1:0-15281 GCF_036405315.1 Brevundimonas sp.
TTCCAGGGCGACGACGCCTTCCTGGCCGCCGCCCGCGACGCGGTCGCCCTGCCCTGCCTGCGCAAGGACTTCCTGGTCGATCCCTGGCAGGTGGCCGAGAGCCGCGCCCTGGGCGCCGACTGCATCCTCATCATCCTGGCCATGGTGGATGACGCCCTGGCCGCCGACCTGCTGGCCGAGGCCGAACGGTTCGGCATGGACGCCCTGATCGAGACCCACGACGAGGCCGAAATGGCCCGCGCCTGCGCGCTCGGGGGCGATCTGGTCGGCGTCAACAACCGCTCCTTGCGCACCTTCGAAGTTGACCTCGACGCGACCGAGCGTCTGTCCATGCTCAGCCCCGTCAAAGCCCTGCTGGTGGCCGAAAGCGGCATCTTCACCCCCGACGACGTCCAGCGCGTCGCCGACGCCCACGCCCAGGCCATCCTCGTCGGCGAAAGCCTGATGCGTCAGGACGATGTGGAAGCGGCGACGAAGGCCCTGCTGTCGTTAAGCTAGTGTCCGATTAGGCCCGGCAGGAAATGTCCGCATTCGACCCGTTGCGGACGTTGCGTTGGTGATTAGGGGTAGGCACTGTGAGAGAATGGCCACCACGGTTCTCTCAAAGATCAGCCGCGTGAGCATCTTGATCCCCATGTGGCTAGGTCTATCCGCCTGCGACGCATGGCCGACAACTGTCGTGGATCGTACGAATGCCCCCATCCAGTTCCGCTGGCACCATGAGGATCACGCCGAATGGTCAGTATGGATAACCGTTCCGGCGGGTGAATCTGTACTGCTGGCCAGAGCTCATTACGTCGAGGATTTCGAGAGCATGGAGGTCATGGAGGCAGGCAAGACGTATTCCGTGACGCCCACACAGATGGCGGAGTTCAGAAGCATATGCGCCCGCACATGGGTCGATCGCATCACGACGCTGGGTGACTGTGAGATCGCTTACGGTGGCGGGGGTAGGTTCACTGTGCGCCGAGTTCGGTAGTCCGATACCCACCCTTTAGCGACATCCCGAGGGACTGCTTTGAGTGGCAAAGCCTCCTGACGATGAAAATCCCGCTGCCATTTGGGTTCGAGCGACAACGCCGGTTAGAAGCGTCCGAGTTGACATTCGGCAAGAACACTTACAGAACATCGACAACGGTTCACGCCTTGTTCTGGAAGCCTTGCGCCCATGCTCACCAAGAAGCAGCACGAACTCCTGATGTTCATCCACGAACGGATTCAGGAAACGGGCGTCTCGCCCTCCTTCGACGAGATGAAGGAGGCGCTGGATCTGGCGTCCAAGTCGGGCATCCACCGCCTGATCACGGCGCTGGAGGAACGCGGCTTCATCCGCCGCCTGGCCCACCGCGCCCGCGCGCTGGAAGTGACCAAGCTGCCGGAACAGGCCACGGCCGGCGCCCCGCGCGGCCACGCGGGCTTCAAGCCCGGCGTGATCGAGGGCGGCGGTCGGCCCAAGGCGGCCGAACCCGCCAACGACACCCGCGAGCTGGCCCTGATGGGCAAGATCGCGGCCGGCACCCCCATCGACGCCATCGAGCATGAAACCGCCCGTTATCCGGTGCCGGAAGCCATGCTGGGCGCAGGCGAACACTATCTGCTCGAGATCGAGGGCGACTCGATGATCGAGGCGGGCATCCTCAACGGCGACATGGTCATCATCAAATCGACCGCCGACGCCTCCTCCGGCGAGATCGTGGTGGCCCTGGTAGAGGGCGAGCAGGCCACGCTGAAACGCCTGCGCAAAAAGGGCGCCTCCATTGCGCTGGAGCCGGCCAACCGCAACTATGAGACCAAGATCTACGGCTCGGATCAGGTCGCGGTTCAGGGCAAGCTGGTCGGCCTTATCCGCCGCTATCACTGAAGTCGGGATCGGCCTGACGCGTCCAGGGCCTGCGCCCCCGCACGTCAGCCGCCCACACCGCCTTCCAGCCCGCGCCGACGCGCCACAGCTCCACCGAGCCGCCATGGGCGTAGTCCACGCCGTCCAGCACCAGCCGACCGGCACATGAGGCGGGCAGCGACGCCAGTTCGGCCCGACTGCTGACGACCGACGCCGACCGGCACATCAGGTCCAGCTGCTCGACCGACGGGGCCTTCTTGCCCCACCACAGAGCCGCCGGCCCAGCGTCTGCGGCTTCCGGGGCGCAGAACGACCGCTTGCAAGTCCAGCCCGCCTCCGGCCTCGGCGTCAGCTCCAGCCCGCGCCGCCGTGACCACAGGTCCGCCGCGAACTGGCGCACGCCAGGCCGCACCACGACCGCCTCGCCCGCCTGATGAAAGGCCGCATTGGTCCCCCCGTCGCCGATCCACAGATCAGGCGCCGCCGGGCGCGGCCAGACCAGCACCGCGGCCGCCAGCGGCAGACCCAGCCACCTCAACCGCCCGCGCCACAGACAGATGAACAGAATGCCGAGAAAGGCCACCGGCAAGGCCGCCGCCGGGGCGCTGGCGATGGTCTGCACCGCCCCCGGAAGCCCCGCTGTCCAGTGGCCGATGGCCAGCATCATCTCCACCCCCTTGCCCGCCAGCCACAGAAAGGGCGCGCCCAGCCCCAGCGGCTCCAGTGTCGCCCCCAGCGCCAGCGCCGGCATCAGGATGAAATCCGCGATCGGCGCTGTGCCCAGATTGGCGATCAACCCGTAGACGGCTGTGCGATTGAAATGCTGCATGGCGAACGGCCCGGTCGCCATCCCCGCCACCAGACTGGCGGTGCAGGCGACCAGCAACCAACTGCCCAGCCTCTGCGCCGCCACGATGGGCCAGGGCGCCGAAATCTCCTTGATCCGACGCGGCCACACCTCGACCAAGGCCACCAGAGCCGCCGTCGCCGCGAACGACATCTGAAACCCCGGCGTGACGATGGCCTCGGGCTGCAGCAACAGGACGGCGAAGGCCGCGACCGCCAGGGCGTGCATGGTCACGGCCTGCCGGTCCAGCAGGACGGCGACAAAGGCGATGGAGGCCGTGATGGCTGACCGCTCGGCCGGCGGCGGCGCGCCCGACACCACCAGATAGGTCCCGACCGCGATCAGCCCCGCGACCGCCGCCACCTTCTTGCCCGACACCCTGAGCGCCAGCCACGGCCAGGCCGCCACGCCCAGGCGCACGGCGAAGAAGACGAAGCCGCCGACGATGGCCATGTGCAGGCCTGAGATCGACAGGATGTGCGCCAGCCCGGAATCGCGCATGGCGTCCAGATCTTCGCGTCCGATCCAGGTCTCGTGCCCCGTGGTCATGGCGGCGGCGATCCCGCCGGTCCGCTCGCCCAGCCGCGCCACGATCCGCTGCGCCAAGGCATAGCGGGCCGCGTTGATCTTCATCGCCATCCGCACCCGCCACGGCGGCTCGGGCAAGACCGTGGGCCGCGCCTGACCCAGGGCGAACAGCGTCCCGCCCATGCCCTGGAAATAGGCGTTGCGGCCGAAATCATAGGCCCCCGGACTGGCCGGCGCGGGCGGCGGGTTCAGAATGCCGTAGAGCCTCACCGCCTCGCCCGGCGCCGGCGGCTCGCCCCGCACCGTGGCCCGCAGCCGCACCGGCGTCGCCTCGGGCGCCAGTCCTCTGATCCGCACCGGCGCCACGACGATTCGCGCGCCGCGCTCGCCGGGACTGTCGACGTCCATGACCCAGGCCTCGACCACGGTCGGTTCGGCCAAGGCCGGCGCGATCGGCCCGCTGACCGCTTCGGTCCGCAGCTTGGCGACCGCCGCCCCGCCGCATAGACAGGCCAGCATCAACAGGGCCAGGGTCCAGCGCCGCGCCATCCCGAACCGCCGCGCCGCCAGCCAGGCCCCGCTGGTCAGCACCGCCGCCACCATCAGCGGCCAACCCGCCGGTTCGCTTCTCAGGGCGAAATAGATCGCGCAGCCGCCGCCGAAGAAGACCGGCGCCCACAATCGCCAGCGATCCGTCTGATCCGCGACTTCATCGCGCACCGCATCAAGAACCCTTAAGGCAAGGCTTCGCTTTGGCGCGCGCGGGCGTATAAGGGCCTCCGCAACGGACCCCTCCTGAATGACCTCCCCCTCCTCGACTGTCGTCACCCGCTTCGCCCCCTCGCCCACAGGCTACCTGCATATCGGCGGGGCGAGAACCGCGTTATTCAACTGGCTGTACGCCAAGAGCCGGGGCGGCAAGTTCCTGATCCGCGTCGAGGACACGGACCGTGAGCGTTCAACCGACGACGCCGTTAAGGCCATCTTCGACGGCCTGTCCTGGCTGGAGCTGTTCGGCGACGAGGAGCCGGTCTTCCAGTTCGCCCGCGCCGACCGTCATCGCGAAGTCGCCGAACAACTACTCGCCTCGGGCCACGCCTACCGCGACTTCCTGACCGCCGACGAAACCAACACCCTGCGCGATCAGGCCAAGGCCGAGGGCCGCGACTTCGTCTCGCCCTGGCGCGACCGCGAGCCTACCGTCGACGATCTGGCCAAGCCCTCCACCATCCGCTTCCGCCGCCCGCTGGATCAGGCCGTCGTGGTTGATGACGCGGTGCAAGGCAGCGTGCGCTGGGAATCCTCGTCGCTGGACGATCTGGTCATCGTTCGCTCGGACGGCGCCCCGACCTACAACCTGGCCGTGGTGGTGGACGACCACGACATGGGCGTGACCCACGTCATTCGCGGCGACGACCACCTGAACAACGCCGCCCGCCAGAGCCTGATCTATGACGCACTGGGCTGGACGCGTCCGACCTTCGCCCACATCCCGCTGATTCACGGCCCCGACGGCGCCAAGCTGTCGAAGCGTCACGGCGCCCAGGCGGTGCATGAGTACGCCGAGATGGGTTATCTGCCCGAGGCCATGCGCAACTATCTGGCGCGGCTGGGCTGGGCCCACGGCGACCACGAGCTGTTCAGCGACGAACAGGCGATCGAATGGTTCGACCTGCCGGGCATCGGCAAGGCCCCCGCTCGCCTCGACTTCGACAAGCTGGCCCACGTCAACGCCCACTGGATCCGCCTGGCCGAGGACGATCGTCTGGCCAAGCTGACGCTGGACGCTCACTTGGCCCGGGGCCGCGCGCTGCAGCCCGACGATGAGGCTCGCCTGCTGCGCGCCATGCCCTTCGTCAAGGACCGCGCCAAGACCATCGTGGAACTGGCGGCCCAGACCGAGTTCGTGCTGAAGGCGCGTCCGCTCGCACTGGACGAGAAAACCCAGGGCCTGCTGACCGGCGAAGGCGGCGAGCGAATTTCACGACTCCGTGAACGGCTCCGCCTTTTCCAGAGCTGGGACGTTTTCGCCCTCGAGGCCGAGCTTAAGGTTTTCGCCGAGGAAGAAGGCGTAGGCTTCGGAAAAATCGGCCCTTCCATGCGCGGAGCCCTGACCGGCGGGTCAGTGTCGCCGGACATCGCGCGGATTCTTGCGGCGCTTGGACGCGACGAAGGTCTCGGGCGCTTGGATGATGCGCTGCAACAGACTAAGTGATCACCCATAACCATGCAGGCTGGACGCCTCCCCGCGCCCGGCCGGAAGAAAAATAAGGGGCCTAGATGACTGAACAAGCGAAACCCGCCGGTACGGCGACCTTCACCTACGGCGACAAGAACGTCGAACTTCCCGTCCTGGCGGGCTCGACCGGACCGGACGTCATCGACATCCGCAAGCTGTACGGCGCGACCGGCGCCTTCACCTTCGACCCCGGCTTCACCTCGACGGCGGCGTGCGAAAGCGCCCTGACCTTCATCGACGGCGATGAAGGCGTCCTGCTGCACCGCGGCTACCCGATCGACCAGTTGGCCTCGAAGTCCAACTTCGTCGAAGTCTGCCACCTGCTGCTGCACGGCGAACTGCCGACCGCCGCGCAATACGAGAAGTTCGAAGAGAGCATCACGCGGCACACCATGCTGCACGCTCAGTTCGACCGTTTCTTCGAAGGCTTCCGCCGCGACGCCCACCCGATGTCGATCATGGTCGGCACCGTCGGCGCCCTGTCGGCCTTCTATCACGACAGCCTGGACATCCATGATCCGGTGCAGCGCGACATCTCGGCCATCCGCCTGATCGCCAAGATGCCGACCATCGCCGCCCGCGCCTACAAGTACCATGTCGGCCAGCCCTTCATCTCGCCGCGCAACGACCTGTCGTACGCCGAGAACTTCCTGCGCATGTGCTTCGCCGTTCCGGCCGAGGACTATCACGTGGATCCGGCCCTGGTTCGCGCCATGGACCGCATCTTCACCCTGCACGCCGACCACGAGCAGAACGCCTCGACCTCGACCGTCCGTCTGGCCGGTTCGTCGGGCGCCAACCCCTTCGCCTGTATCGCCGCCGGCATCGCCTGCCTGTGGGGCCCGTCGCACGGCGGCGCCAACGAAGAAGCGCTGAACATGCTCAAGGAAATCGGCACGCCGGACCGTATTCCTGAGTTCATTCAGGGCGTTAAGGACCGCAAGTACAAGCTGATGGGCTTCGGCCACCGCGTGTACAAGAACTATGACCCGCGCGCCAAGGTCATGCAGCAGTCGGCCTATGAAGTGCTGGCCGCCACGGGCCGTGAAAACGATCCGCTGTTCCAGGTCGCCAAGGAGCTGGAGCGCGTCGCCCTGTCGGACGAGTACTTCACCTCGCGCAAGCTGTTCCCGAACGTCGACTTCTACTCGGGCATCACCCTGTCGGCGATGGGCTTCCCGACCACCATGTTCACCGTCCTGTTCGCCCTGGCCCGCACCGTGGGCTGGATCTCGCAGTGGCAGGAAATGATGGCCGACCCCTCGCAGAAGATCGGTCGCCCGCGTCAGCTCTATACCGGCCCGACGCAACGCGACTACGTGCCGATCGAACAGCGCGGCTGATCAAGCCGCGTTTCGGGCCGCGTCGGGTCGAAAGGCGGAGCCTTTTGGCCGCGGCCCAACAAGAATGAAAAACGCCGGGGCTTTCGCTCCGGCGTTTTTTGTTCACCACACGCCGCCGAAGCGGCTCCGCCATGCTAGGAAACGGCCATGAGCGACCATAACGACGACGCCCCCTCCGCCGAGACCCCGGCCCAGCGGGCGCTCCGCCTGAAACAGGCCGCGCTGAAAGCGCGTTCCGGCCCGCCCCAGAAGGGCGGCTTGCAGCGTGATAAGTCGGTCACGGTGAAATCCGGCTCGAACAAGCCCTGGATGACGCGCTAGTCAGTTGCAACAACGATAGCGGCCGCCCCGAATGTTACTCAGGGGTGGACAGCGGAAATTCCACGCCGCACGGTAAGGCATGCACTATTCAGCCATCACGGCCCTCGCAGTTCTTTTTGCTCCACCCGCTGACGCACAATCAGTTTTAGAGCAGGGTTTCGCTGGAGCCATTCACGGCTGTGAGGAATGGGTCCTGAACCCAGACAGTTGGATCAACGGTCCAGCGCCCTTCATTTCTGCGGTTGGCCTGGGCGACAAGATGGGCTTGGTGGCACAGGTCGATGAGGTGTCGCTCCCGCCCGTGCCGTTGCGCCGTGGAAACCACTATTGGCGCATCAACTCGACGGACGCCGCAGGTTACTTGCTGGTTGTCTCCGACCAGATGCCCATGTGCCATATCACAGGCGGAGGCGATGTCGATTTGCAGCCCGCTGTTGAGGCCGTCCTTACATCCGGAGAGTTCTCGAACCGCTGGGAAGCGGTTGAGCGCTCCGAGGTTGGCGATATGGCATCGACGGTTTTCCGCAACCGGACAGACCCGTCCCTATCGGCGGTCATTAGCCGCGCTACTGCGCCGGGCGCGCGGTTGGACCGTGTCCAGGTACTGGTGACCGCTACCTACAAATGATCGAACATATGGCAGGGTGCTACCGCTGGTTCGTGCGGACCTCAGCAAATGGGTCGTGAACAGACAATCTCTCGATGGCTAAACGCGGACATTGCGGACCGCGTCATTAGCCCTTCCGATCCGCGATCACTCTTAGCACCGCATCCGCCGCCAACTCGGACGGATCGGGGCCGCCGCGGCCCATCAGGTCCAGCGCCGCCGTCTGGCGCGCGGCCTGATCGGCGGCGGCCTGCGGGTCCGTCAGCAGACGCCCGACCGCCTCGGTCAGCTTCTCGGGCGTGGCGTCGTTCTGGATGAACTCGGGCGCGATGCGCTCATCGGCGGCGATGTTGAACAGGGTGATGTGCTTGGCCGTCACCAGGTTCTTCATCAGCAGATAGGACAGCCCGTCGATCTTGTAGGCGATGACCATGGGCGCGCCGGCCAGGGCCAGTTCGGTCGAGACCGTGCCGCTGGTGGCCAGGGCGACGTTGGTCGCCTTCATCGCATCATACTTGTCGGCTTCCTGCACCAGATGGGCGCGGAAGGGCCAGGCGGCGACGCGGCCGGCCACGTCGGCGGCGACCGTGCCGGCGGCGACGACGGCCACCTCCAGCGACGGGTTCGCCGCTTTCAGCCCCTTCACCGTGGCCTCGAAGACGGGCGTCATGCGGGTGATCTCGCTGGGCCGACTGCCCGGCAGGACCAGCAGCAAGGGCGCGTCGGCGGCGATCCCGCGCGCGGCGCGGAAGCGGGCGCCGTCGGCCCGGCTCATGTCGACGTGCAGGGCCTGCGATCCCACGACCGTCGTCGGCAGGCCCTCGCGCTCGAACCAGGGGGCGTCGAAGCTGTAGAGCGACAGCAGGTGATCCACGCTGGCGGCCAGGGTCTTGGCGCGGCCCGGACGCGAGGCCCAGACCTGAGGCCCGACATACTTGATCAGCGGCACGCCGGGCAGCACCTCGCGCAGGGCCCCGGCCACGCGGATGGTGAAGCCCCAGCTGTCGATCAGGACCACGGCGTCCGGCCGCTCGGCCTTGGCCAGTTCGACCGTGTCCGCCACCCGACGCTTGACCAGGCCATAGGCCTTCAAGCCCTCGATCCAGCCGAGAATGGACAGCTCGGCGATGTCGAATGGGCTGACGACGCCCTCGGCCGCCATCTTGGGGCCGCCGACGCCGACGAAGGTCACGTCAGCGCCCAGCCGCGTCTTCAGCGCCCGCGCCAGACCGGCGCCCAAGGCGTCGCCCGAAGCCTCGGCGGCGACCAGCATGACCTTCAACGGACGGCTCATCCTTCTACGCCCCAGACGAACAGGCCCAGGCGGTCCGCAACCTCGACCAGAGCCTCATGGTCGATGATGATCAGCCGTCCGGCGAAGCCGCCGATGCCCGCCAGACCGGCGGCGGCGGCCAGTTCGATCGTGCGCGGCCCGATGACCGGCATGTCCACCCGCAGATCCTGGATCGGCTTGGGCGCCTTGCCCAGCGCCCCCTTCGGCGCGCCCGGCGCGCCGCGCAGGTCGGCGGGCAAGCCCGCCACGCGACGCAGCATCTCGTCCGTGCCTTCTTGCGCCTCAACCGCCAGCACCAGTCCCTCGCAGACGACCGCGCCCTGCCCGATATCCAGTTCGCCTGATTTTTCAGCGACGTGCAGGGCCTTCTTCAGGTCCGCCAACTGTTCCGGCGTCGGCGACATCGCGCCGAGCGCGCCGGGCGCCAGGGCCTCGCCGCCCAGGATGTCGTCGGCGCCCTCGACCGCATAACCTTCGGCCTCGAAGACCGACAGGATCTTGCGCAACAAGGCGTCGTCGCCCTTGGTCGCCGCCGCCACGATGCCGGGCAGCAAAGTCGCCCCCTTAAAATCAGGCTTCAAGGTCTTGAAATCAGGACGGTTCACATAGCCGGCGAGACAGACAGCCCCGCAGCCCTCGGCCTTCATCGCCTTCAGAATGCGGCCGATCTCGGCCATGCCGAAGTCTGCCCCCGGCCAGCGCACCAGATGCTCGTCGGCGAAGCCCGCCAGACGGATGATGAAGACCGCACGCCCCTCAGCCTCGCACCGCGCCGCGATGCGGGCCGGCAGGTCGCCGCCGCCAGCGATCAGGCCCAGCTTGGGCGCCGAGATCATTCCTTGCCCGGCAGGCAGAGCGGCCGCTTGGCGCCGTCACGGATGAAGCCGACGATCTCCATGATCTCGGGCAGGTCGGCATAGGTCGCCTCGACCTGATCCAGACGCTCGGCGAAGACGCCTTCGCCCTCGAACAAGTCGCGATAGGCGGCCAGCAGACGACGCACCGCGTCCTTGCCGTAGCCCTTGCGCTTCAACCCGATCAGGTTGAGGCCGTGCAGGCTGGCGTGGTTGCCCCAGGCCGAACCGTAGGGGATGACGTCGCGCGTCACGGCGGCCAGACCGCCGACGATAGCGCCCTGCCCCACGCGGCCGTTCTGGTGCACGGCGCACAGGCCGCCCAGGAAGACCTTGTCGCCGACCTGGGCGTGACCGCCCAGGGTGGCGTTGTTGGCCATAACGACATTGTCGCCGACCACGCAGTCGTGGCCGACGTGAGCGCCGGTCATGAACAGGCCGTTCGAGCCGACCCGCGTCACGCCCGTCCCCTGCGGCGTGCCGCGGTTGAAGGTGGCGTGCTCGCGGATGACGTTGTCCGAACCGATCTCCAGTCGCACCGGCTCGCCCTTGTAGCCGTTGTGCTGCGGGTCGCCGCCGATGACGGCGAAGGGATGGATCACCGTCCGCGCGCCGACGCTGGTGTCCTGCTGGACCACCACATGGCTGACCAACTTGACCCCCTCGGCCAAGCTCACGCCCGGACCGACGACGCACCAGGGGCCGATCACGACCCCGTCGGCGACCTGGGCCGAAGCGTCGACGACAGCGGTCGGGTGGATGGTCACTGGGCGGGCTCCGCCACGGTCACGACCATGGCCATGAATTCGGCCTCGGCGGCCAGCTTGTCGTCGATGAAGGTTTCGCCGCGGAACTTGTAGGCGTCGCCGCGTGCGCGGATCACCTTGACCTCCATGCGCAGCTGATCGCCCGGACGGGCGGGCTTGCGGAAGCGCACGCCGTCGATCGACATGAACATGATGACCTTGTCGGCCACCGCCACGTCCAGCGACTTGGACATCAACAGCGCGCCGGTCTGGGCCATGGCCTCGACGATCAGGACGCCGGGCATGACCGGGTCGATCGGGAAGTGGCCAGGGAAGAAAGGCTCGTTGTGGGTGACGTTCTTGATGCCGACGATGGAGGTCGCCGCGACGAAGTCCTCAGCCTTGTCGACCAGCAGGAAGGGATAGCGATGCGGCAGGCGACGCATCACCTCGGCGTAGTCGATCTTGTTGCTTTCGCTCATTCTTTCGATTCCTTCGCGCCCTTCTTCTGAGACGCCTGTTTGGACAGCCACACCGTCTCGCGCAAGAATTGGCGAAGCGGCTTGGCGGGGTAGCCGGACCAGATTTCGCCAGGCGGAATGTCGGCCAGGACGCCGCCGCCAGCCGCGACGCGTGCGCCCGCGCCGATGGTGATGTGGTCGCCCACGCCGGCGCGGCCGCCGAAGATGCAGTTGTCGCCAGTCGTGACCGAGCCCGAAATGCCGGTGTGGGCCGCCATCAGGTTGTTGCGGCCGATGACGCAGTTGTGGCCGATCATGACCAGGTTATCGATCTTGGTGTTCTCGCCGATGACCGTGTCGTCATAGGCGCCTCGGTCAATGCAGGAGTTGGCGCCCACCGTCACCCCGTCCTGCAGGATGACGCGGCCCAGCTGCGGGATGTCCACCGGCCCGGTCTTGGATCCGGCGGCGCCGAAACCCGCCTCGCCGATCCGCGCGCCGGCCAGCAGCTTCACCCGGTCGCCCAGCAGGGCGAAGCCGACGGTGACGCCAGGACTGATCAGGCAGTCGCGGCCGATCTGGACGCCCGGCCCGATGACGGTGTTGGCGCCGATGCGCGTGCCACGCCCGATGCGGACGCCCTCGCCCAGCACCACGCCCGGCTCGATCACCACGGTGTCGTCCTCGGCCGCCTCGCCCGCAGTGATCGCACGGTCCAGGCGGACCGGCCGGTGCAGCAGAGCCGAAGCCCGCGCCCAAGCGGCCTGGGCCTCGCCCGAGACGATGACGGCGGTTTCGGCGGGCGCCAGGTCCACGGCCGAAGCCGGAACGATCACGCAGCCGGCCTTGGTCTCAGCCAGAGCGGCCGCGAATTTCCGGTCGCCCAGAAACGCAATCGCGCCCCGGTCCGCACTGGACAGGGGCGCAACGGCCGAGATGACGACTTCACCGCCCCGGACCACCTCCCCGCCGATGTGCTCGGCGAGGGCGGCGACCGTCAGGGGCGACAGGGTCTGAAAGAACCTCGGATCGGGCATGGCCCGTCTTACGACTGCGGCTGGGCCGGAACCGGCATGCGGTTGAAGCTGAGCGTCGGCAGGGCCGTATTCAGGCGCTGGATGACCAGCGGCGTCACGTCCATAGCCGGGTTCATGATGAAGACGCTTTCACGGTCGACCAGGATGCCGCAGCCCTTTTCCTGATAGACGGCGACCAGGATCGGCTCGATGGCCTCCGAGATCTTCTTGCGCTGCTCGCCCAGGGTGTAGCGCAGCTCGTTGTCGCGGGTCTGTTCCAGCTGCTGGGCTTCCTGAGCGCGCTGCTGCAGGGCCTGACGGCGCTGGTTCAGTTGGTCAGCCGGGATGGTCGAGGCGCCTTGCTGCAGGGCCTGATACTCGGTCTGCAGTTGCGTGGCGTAGGGAGCGATTTCGCCCTGCACCTCTTGAGCCAGTTGTTCCATGCGGGCCTGAACGGCTTGACCGACGGTCGACTGGGCCAGCGCCTGCTGGTTGAAATAGACGCAAACGCCCGGGATGGCCGGACCCGGGTTGGCCGGGCCTTGCGACTGAGCCATGGCCGCCGAAGCGGTCAGAGAAACAAGGGCGGCGGCGCCGAAAGCAAACAGTTTCATCTTGAACCTTTGAGCAGTCTGGAAGGCTGCGGTTAGAACTGGGTCGAGGTGGAGAAGCGGAAGGTTTCGGTCTTGTCGTAGTCTTCCTTCGACAGAACCTTGGACAGGTCGAAACGGATCGGTCCCATCGGCGAGCGCCAGTGGATGCTGACGCCGGCCGCAGCCCGCAGGGCGAGGTTGTCTACGATGTTCGGATTGGGCGCTCCGGTGACGGTGTCGACCATATAGCGGTCGTCCAGCAGACCCAGGGTGCCGACATCGGCGAACAGCGAAGTCTTGATGCCGTATTCGTCGGGCAGGTAGTTCGGCACCGTCAGTTCAACCGTGCCGATGGCGTAGAAGTTTCCGCCCAGGGCGTCGGTCGTGTTCAGATCGCGCGCGCCCATGCCGGCCGTCTCGAAGCCGCGGAAGGTGTTGCCGCCCTTGAAGAAGCGGTCGTTGATGCGGATGGGATCGCCGTTCCAGCCGGAGACGTAGCCGGTCGAGCCCTGGACGCTCACCACCCAGTTGGGGCGGATGCCGTAATACCAGGAGGCGTCCGCCTCGGTCTTCAGATAATTCACGTCGCCGCCGATGCCGGCGAAGTCCTGACGCAGGGACGCCGACCAGCCCCGCGTCGGCCGAACCGGGTCGTTGAGACGATTGACCACCAGCGTGTAACCCGCCGACGAGTTCAGGAACGAACCCGCCTGGTCGCAAAGCGCCGACGATCCCGTGCCCGAGCAGTAGCCCGATGGAATGATGACCTCGTCGGACTTCAGGAAGTAGCGCACGCTGAGAGAGGAATAGCCGTTCAGCGGGTAGCTGAGCCGCAGACCGCCCCCGGTCGAACGGTAATCATAGGAGGAGTATTCACTCAGGTCGTAGCGGGTATGGAACAGGTCGAAACCAGCCCGCAGGTCGCGGCCCAGGAACTTCGGCTCGGTGAAGCGGAAGTCGATCTGCTGACGGAGCGAGCCCCACTCGGCGCGCGCCACGACGTTCTGGCCCCGGCCACGGAAGTTGCGCTCGGTGATGCCCAGATTCAGCACGAAGGAGTCGACCGAGCTGAAGCCGGCGCCGACGGACAGTTCGCCAGTCGGCTGCTCCTCGACGGTGACGTTCACGACCGAACGGTCCGGCGCGCTGCCGCGCGTCTCCTCGATCTTCACGTCCTTGAAGAAGCCCAGGCCGCGCAGGTTGTTGCGCGACCGCTCGACCAGCGATCGGTTGAAGGCGTCGCCCTCGCCCACCATCAGTTCGCGGCGAATGACCGAGTCGAGGGTCCGCGTGTTGCCGACCACGTTGATGCGGTCGATGTAGACGCGCTGGCCTTCCTTCACGTTAAAGGTGACGTCGACCGTGTCGGTTTCGGGATTGGCGCGATAGGTCGGGTTGATCTCGACGAAGGCGTAGCCCGCTGAACCTGCGGCGAAGGTCAGGGTGTCGACGGCGCTCTGGATACGATCGCTCTCATAGAGATCGCCCGAGCGGATCGGCAGCAGACGCTTCAGGAAGTCAGCGTTCAAACGGTCGTTCTCGGTGACGACCGTGACCTCGCCGAAGTTGTAGCGATCGCCTTCATCGACCGTCAGGGTCATGCCGAAGGCGCTGTTGTCCGGCTTGAGCTCCGACACCGACGACAGGATGCGGAAGTCGTAATAGCCGCGGTTGGTGTAGAATTTCCGCAGTTGCTCGCGGTCGTAATCCAGCCGGTTCGGGTCATAGTTGTCGTTCGAGCTGAACAGGCGCCACCAGCTGGACTGCTTAGTGACCATGACATCGCGCAGGTCGTTGTCCGAGAAGGCGGTGTTGCCCAGGAAGGTGATGGCGGCGACGCCGGTCTCCGGGCCTTCGTCGATCTCGAACACCACGTCGACGCGGTTCTGATCCAGTTGAACCAGCTTCGGCGTCACGGTCGCCGAAATGCGGCCCGACAGACGATACAGCTCGACAATCTTGCCGACGTCCTCCTGAACGCGGGCGCGCGTATAGATGCCGCGCGGCTTGATCGTGACCTCGTCGGTCAGCTTCTTTTCGGTGAGGGCCTTGTTACCCTCGAACGTCACCTGGTTGATGATCGGGTTTTCCGCGATCTCGACGATCAGGTCGCCGTTGGCCTGAAGACCCAGCTGCACGTTGGCGAACAGACCGGTTCGCGACAGGGTCCGCACCGCCACGTCGATCACGGCCGCGTCGATGGTGTCGCCCGGCTGGATCGGCAGATAGGACAGCACCGTCGTCTGGTCGATGCGCTGATTGCCGCGCACGACGATCCGATTGACGACGGCGCGTTCCTCGGCCTGAGGGGCGACAACGACCTGAGGATCCTGCTGGGCGGCCGGAGCGGCGCCCGGCGCCGTCTGCGCCAGCGTGGGTCCCGCCAGTCCGGCGGCGACGGCCAGCACCAGGGCGCTGGGTCCAAGAATACGGCCACGGGTTCGGATCATGAGGCGACTGTCGTTCTGAATCATTCGGGGAACCATCGGGGGCTGGCGTCGGCTCACGAGACGAGCCCGCCGAGGAATTTGAAGAGATTGAGTTTCTGCAGGTCGTTCCAGGTCGCGAACAACATTAAACTGGCCAGCAAAG
>NZ_DASWXW010000033.1:0-22571 GCF_036405315.1 Brevundimonas sp.
ATAGGCGCTCGGGTCGAACCATTCCGCGCCGGTCAGGCTGCCTTCCTGGGTTGCGTCGCCGGTCTTCGCCGTTCCGGTCTTGACCAGAACCACGGCCTTGGAGCCCGCCAAATCGGCCGGATCGAACCAGACCTGGCCCTCCCACTGCTCGAACCGCCCCTTGAAGGCCTGGCCCGCATGGGTGCCGGTAAATTCGATGCTCGAGGCCGCCGGATCGATGGTCCAGGCCGTCGCCGTCCCCGGCGTGACCGCCGCCTCGGCCTGAACGGGTGCCTCCGCGACACGAGCCTCGCCCCCAGCCCCTTCGGCCAGCGGCGCGGGCTTGGCCGCGATGCCGCCCGCCACGGCCAGCGCCGCGATGAAGCCCAGCCCGGCCAAACGCTCGCTCCGGCGCAACAAGGGCTTCGGCTCCGGCGCGGTGCGGCCCTCGCCGTGCTTCAGCACCGGGATCATGTGGGCCAGAACCCCGTCGCGATTGATGAACTGGTGCTTCAGCGCCGCCCCGACGTGCAGGGCGATCAGCACAACCGCGCCCCAGGCCATCAGGCTGTGCGCCCCCATGGCCTGATAGGCCACGGCCCGGCGCAGGCCCGCCGCCGCCTCGCCGATGAAAGGCAGATACGGCACGGTGAACAGGCCGAACCAGCTGGTCGCCACCGCCAGCGGCGTATCCGTCGCCACGGCCCAGCCCGCCGAGACATAGAGCCACCCGGTCAAAGGCAGGGCCAGCATCAGGCCATAGAAGGCCGCATGGGTCGCCCGCGCCGCGAACGTCTCCCAGGTCTTCATTTCCGCCGGCATTCCCGGCGTCCGGTGCGTCAGCCGCCACACAAGCCGCAGCAATGTCAGCGCCAGGATCAGGAAACCGACCGACTTGTGAATCTGGAACACGCGATAGGCCAGCGCTTGCTGCCCCGGCGCGTTGATCGCCTCGCTCATCCACCAGCCCATCGGGATCATGGCGATGATGGCGACCGCGATGGCCCAGTGCAGGGCGATGGCGACGGGGGTGTAGCGGCTGGCGGGCGCGGTCATGGCGAAACTCGCAGGCTCATGAAATACATCCGTCATCCCGGACGCCTCGCAGAGGCGATCCGGGACCCAGGCGGCAGAGCCAGACGCCATAGCCTCCAGTCTCTATCCGACGCCTGGGTCCCGGATCAGCCTGTCGGCTGTCCGGGATGACGGCAGAGGGATCAGCGATTAGGCGGCCGGGGCTGCGGCGGCCGGCGTCACCTGCTGCAGGAACTCGCCGTCGAAGCGGATGGTGACGTCGTCACCCACCGGACCCATCGGCATGCCGAAGTCGGTGCGCTTGAACTTGCCTTCAGCTGCGAAGCCGATGGTCGGCACCTGCATGAAGGGGTGCTTTTCGATCTCGCCGCCGAAGGTGGCGTCCAGCGTCACCGGCTTGGTCACGCCCAGGAAGGTCAGGTCGCCCGTCACCTTGGCCGTGCGCGCGCCGGTCAGCTCGACCTTGGTCGACTTGAAGGTGATCTGCGGGAAGGCGCCGGCGTTCAGGAAGTTCTTGTTCCGGGCGATGTCCTCGTTCCAGCTCTTGAAGCCCGAGCCGGCGTGAGTGCCGGTGTAGTCGCCCGGATAGTTGGCGTCGACCGAGGCCGGGTCGATGCTGACCTCGACCGAGCTGTTGGCCAGGTTGGCCGGGTCCAGGGTGATCTTGGCGTCGAACTTGTTGAAGCGCGCCGTGTAGTTGGAAATCGTATTGTGCGGCAGCGACCACTGCAGCGTGGCGTGGGTCGGGTCCATCACATAGACGCCGGCCGGGGCCTTCAGCTCGACCGGGGTGGTCGAGGCGGCGTCGGCGACGGGCGCGCCCGACTTGTCGGCGGCGGGGCTGCAGGCGGCCAGCAGGGCGGCGGCCGAAACAGCCAGAATGGCGGCTTTGATCTTCATGGGGAGGGACCTCGTTGATGGTTCAGGACTGGACACGAGGCCCAGAAACGGTTGCTTTGTCCGTTGGCGCGCCGCTCGGACTGCAACAGTATAAGTTGCGATTGCAGTCCTTCAAGCCCTGTTCGCGCAAAAATGCGGATTGAGGTGCGCCCTGCGCGTCGCCCGCCTATCTTGCGACTCACATGCCCATTCGCCGCCTCCCCCCCGAAACCGTCAACCGCATCGCCGCCGGCGAGGTGGTGGAACGCCCCGCCAGCGCCATCAAGGAGCTGGTCGAGAATGCGCTGGACGCCGGTGCCTCGCGCGTCGAGATCCAGGCGGACGGCGGCGGCCTGACCCGCATCCTGATCGCCGACGACGGCAAGGGCATCCCGAAGGACGAACTGCCGCTGGCGGTCGAACGCCACGCCACGTCCAAGCTGGAGCCCGACGACGCCGGCGACGTGGACCTGTTGCGCATCCACACCCTCGGCTTCCGCGGCGAGGCCCTGCCCTCCATCGGCTCGGTCGCCCGCCTGACCATCACCACCCGCGCTCGCGACGAAGGCGACGCCTGGTCCGTGACCGTGGACGGCGGCGACCAGCGTCCGGTGGCCCCCGCCGGCTTCCCCGGCCCGCACGGCGCCCGGGTCGAGGTCCGCGACCTCTTCTACGCCACCCCCGCCCGGCTCAAGTTCATGAAGTCCGAGCGGTCCGAAGCCATGGCCATCTCGGAGGAGATCAAGCGTCAGGCCATGGCCCACGAAGCCGTCGCCTTCACCCTGTCGCTGGACGGCAAGGTGACGCTACGCCTGCCCGCCGAGCATCCGGGCTTCGAGGGCCGCCTGAAACGGCTCGGCGCGCTTCTGGGCCGCGATTTCGAGGCCAACGCCCTGCTGATCGATCAGGAACGCGACGGCGTGCGCCTGTCCGGCTATGCGGGCCTGCCCACCTATTCGCGCGGCAATGCGGCGCATCAGTTCCTGTTCGTCAACGGCCGCCCGGTGCGCGACCGGCTGCTGCAAGGCGCCCTGCGCGGCGCCTACGCCGACTTCCTGGCCCGCGACCGGCATCCGGCGGCGGCGCTGTTCCTCGACATCGACCCGCTCTATGTCGACGTGAACGTTCACCCCGCCAAGGCCGAGGTCCGCTTCCGCGATCCAGCCCTGGTGCGCGGCCTGATCGTCGGCGCCCTGCGTCACGCCCTGCACGCGGCGGGCCACCGCGCCTCGACCACGGTCGCCGCCGACGCCCTGTCCGGGTTCCGCCCGCATACGGGCGAGGCCCTCTACAGCCCCACCTCGGCCTCGGCCCAGTCGTTCGGCGCCGCCGCGCCGGGCTGGAGCGGCTGGCAGGGCTGGTCGCAACCGGCCGCCGCCGCCCAGAATCTGCCCGGCCTCAACGAACGCTCCGCCCGCGTCGAGCACACCTGGAGCGGACAAGCCGCCGCCCCCGACTTCCGCACCCTGGGCGAAATCCAGGCCGAACACGCGGGCCAGATCGCGCCCGGCGCCCAGACGCCGCCCGACCTGATCGACTACCCCCTCGGCGCCGCCCGCGCCCAACTGCACGGCACCTATATCGTGGCCCAGACCCGCGACGGCCTGATTGTGGTCGATCAGCACGCCGCCCATGAACGCCTCGTCTATGAGCGGATGAAGACCCAGATGGCGACCGGCGCCGTCACCCGTCAGGCCCTGCTGACGCCCGAGGTGGTCGAACTGGACCCCGCCGAGGCCGACCGCGTCGCCGCCAAGGCCGAGGAACTGGCCGAGATGGGCCTGATCGTCGAGGCGTTTGGATCGGGCGCGGTTCTGGTCCGCGAAACCCCGGCCCTGCTGGGCGACACCGATGTTCAGGGGCTGATCCGCGACATCGCCGACGACCTGTCGGAGCACGGCGCCGCCCTGTCGCTGAAGGAGCGCATGGCCGAGGTCTGCGGCACCATGGCCTGCCACGGCAGCGTCCGCGCCGGCCGCGTCCTCAGCGCCCCCGAAATGAACGCCCTGCTGCGCCAGATGGAGGCCACGCCCCACTCCGGCCAGTGCAACCACGGCCGCCCCACCTATGTGGAGCTCAAGCTCAACGACCTCGAAAAGCTGTTCGGGCGGCGGTGATCCCTCCGCACCCGCTCATCCCGGCGAAGGCCGGGATCCAGATCGTAGGGAGCGGGCCGAGAAAATCTCGCCGCAGCAGGTCTTTCGGCCAGCCGCGACGTTTTGCATCTGGATCCCGGCCTTCGCGGGGATGAGCGAGAAAGGTCCAATGATCCCCTCCGTCCTCTTCGTCTGCCTCGGCAACATCTGTCGCTCGCCGCTGGCCGAGGCCGCCTTTCGTGAAGAAGCTCGCCGACTGAAACTGGAGGTGGTCGTGGATTCCGCCGGCACCGGCGGCTGGCACGTCGGCGAACCGCCCGACCCGCGCGCCCAGGCCGTGGCCCGCAGGAACGGCGTCGACATCTCGGCCCTGCGCGCCCGTCAGGTGAAACCCGCCGATTTCCGCCGCTTCACCCACGTCGTGGCTCTGGATGACGACAACCTGGCCAATCTGCGCCGTCTCGCCCCCGCCGACGCCACCGCCGAGCTCAGCCTGCTGCTGGATCACGTCGAGGGCCGCGAGGGTCAGCCCGTGGCCGATCCCTATTTCGGCGACGACGACGGCTTCGACCTCACCTGGACCGACGTGACGGTCGGCGCACGGAGTCTGGCCCAGAAGCTGCGCCGGAACGATTGAAACCGCCGCTCCGCCTCGCTATCTGGGCCCCTCACCTGTTGGGACTGTTTATGTCTGAGATTGTGTTCACGGCCTGAGGCCCGGACGCTGCCCCCCGTCCGAGGCCGCCCGTAACGCCCCGCGTCTGAAAGATCGACGCCGGGCGCACGCTGACGCCTGTCCCGGACAATCCGAAAATGAACATCTCCCGTGCGGAACAACGCACGCTCCACGCCCTGGCCCAGGGCGGTCGCATCCTGCTGGAACGCGACGATCAGGGCCGCATCATCGCCGCCCGTTGCTTCACCCGCGAAGGCTGGGTGCTGGACGGCTGCAATCTTGAGCAATGGCGCAGCCTGAAGCGCAAGGGCGTCATCAGGTCGCGAAACGGCGGCCCCTATGTCGTCAATCGCGACGGCCTCAGCCGCCTGCGCAGCCAGTTGGACAACCGCGTCTCAGGACGCGGCTTCTGACACCCTGAGGAAGAGGACGCGCGCGGCGCCATAGTCGCGCGCGTCCAGACGCTCGTAGCCGGGCGTGTCGATGTCGGGCTCGTCCGAGCCGCGCTCGAACACCACGATGGCCCCCGGCTTCAGCCATTCGCCCTCCAGCAACCGCGCCAGGGTCTGCTCGCCCAGACCCTTGGCGTAGGGCGGATCGAGGAAGGCCAGGTCGAAGGCCTCGCCGGTCGAGCCGGGACGCGGGCCCAGGTCCGTCGCGCTGCGGCGATGCACCCGCCCGCGCCCGAACAGGCCATAGGCGTCCATGTTCTCGCGGATCACGCCGCGCGCGCCGTCGTCCGTCTCGACGAACAGGGCGAAGCTGGCCCCGCGCGAGATGGCCTCGAACCCCAGGGCGCCCGATCCGGCGTAGAGGTCGATGACGCGCATTCCCTGCAGGCTCTCGCCCCAGGACGCGTGCTCCAGCACGTTGAAGATGGCCTGACGCGCCCGATCCGAGGTCGGGCGCGTGTTCTGCCCCTCGGGCGCGAGGATGGCGCGCCCCTTCAGGCTGCCCGCGACGATCCGCATGGCTTAGCCGCGCGGTCCGCCGCGACCGCCCGACGGCTTGCCGCCGAAGGGCTTGCCGCCGCCAGGACGCGAACCGCCCGGCTTGCCGCCCGAACGCGGTTTGAAGTCCCGCTGGGGCCGGTCGCTCTGACCGCCCTCGCGAGGCTTGAAGTCCCGCTTGGGACGATCGCTGAACCCGCCTTCCCGCGGCTTGAAATCGCGTTGCGGACGATCGCCGTCCGAGCGCGGCGCGCCGTCGCGAGGCTTGAAGTCCCGCTTCGGGCGGTCGCTGAAACCGCCCTCGCGCGGCTTGAATCCGCCCTTGCCGGCGTCGCGGGGCGCGCGGCGGTCGTCAATGAGCTGCGGTTCTGACCGGTTGAAGGGCTTGCGCGGGCGCTCCGACCATTCGCCGCCCTGGGCGGCTTCGGGCCGGGCGCGCGGCTTGAAGGTCTTGGAATGCTCGAACTTCGGCGTCGCCTTGGCCCAGCCTTCCTTCTTGGCCGGGCGCTCGCGGCGATCGACCGCATCGGCCTGCGCCTCCGTGGCGGCGCGAACGCGGCTCGGCTTGCGCGACGGGTCCGACATGGCCGAACCCGACTTGCCCGTCACGATCGGCGACGAGGTGCGGCGGCCGGGGATCGGCGCGGGGGTCGAGACGGTGTTGCCCGTCGGCAGGTTCTCGGGCCGGATGTGATCGGCCAGCATTTCGCGGATCACGCGCGGACCGATTTCCTCGACCGCTCCGACCGGCAGGGTGCCCAGCTGG
Organism: Brevundimonas sp.; assembly: GCF_036405315.1. GTDB lineage: Bacteria > Pseudomonadota > Alphaproteobacteria > Caulobacterales > Caulobacteraceae > Brevundimonas. The sequence continues at coordinate 6,382 of NZ_DASWXW010000033.1, forward strand.
AACGGGCCATAGGCCAGACGGATCAGACGGTTCACGGTCAGGCCGACCGACTCCAGGACCTTGCGGACCTCGCGGTTCTTGCCCTCGGTGATCGAGACGCTGATCCACAGATTGGCCGACGACTTCTCGCCCTCGCCCTTTTCCTTGGCCTTGTCGATGGTCGCTTCCATCGGGCCGTAGTGGACGCCGTCGATGGTGCAGCCGGTCTTCAGTTTGTCCAGTTGTTCCTGGGTGATGCGGCCGCGGGCGCGGGCGCGATAGTGGCGCACCAGGGCCGTGTCAGGCATCTCCAGCGCCCGGCTCAGTTCGCCGTCGTTGGTCAGCAGCAGCAGGCCCTCGGTGTTCAGGTCGAGGCGGCCGACCGAGATCACGCGCGGCAGACCGCTGGGCAGGGCGTCGAACACGGTCGGGCGGCCCGCCGGGTCGTTGTGGCTGGTGATAAGGCCCGCCGGCTTGTGATAGCGCCAGACGCGCGTCGCCTGGGCCGCGCCGATCGGCTTGCCGTTCACGGTGATCACATCGTCGCGCGTCACCAGGGTCGCGGGCGTATCCAGGATACGGCCGTTCACCGCCACCTTGCCCAGACCAATCAGACGCTCGACCTCGCGACGCGAGGCGATGCCCGCGCGGGCCATGGCCTTGGCGATTCGCTCGCTGCGCACCGGGGCGGCCGGTTCCTTGGCGCCCTTGGGTCCGAATTTCGCGCCTGGCTTGTCGGCGCCCTTCGCGAAGGGCCTGTCGCCGTGCGGCGGGCCTTTCCGGTCTGCGAAACCGCCCTTGTCCGGGCGCGCGTCGGCGAATTTACGGGGGCCGCGCGGGCCGTCGTCTTGACGGGAGCGGGGCTTCTTGTCGTTGTCTTTGGGATGGCGATCCATGATGAGCGGTTCATGAGCATGGCGCTCGACTTGGCGCAAGCGGCGGCGCAAGCGGGCGAAGTGCCCGTCGGTGCGATAATTGTCGACGAAACCACCGGCGAAGTGCTTGGCCGTGGGCAAAACGGCCCCATAACGGCCCATGATCCGACCGCTCATGCCGAGATCGTGGCTTTGCGCGATGCGGCGTCAAAGTTGCAGAATTATCGCCTTACCGACCTGACCCTCTATGTCACGCTGGAACCTTGCGCCATGTGCGCGGGCGCTATCAGCCACGCCCGCATCGGTCGCGTGGTCTGGGGCGCGGACGATCCCAAGGGCGGCGCGGTGATCCATGGCGGCCGCTTCTTCGATCAGCCGACCTGCCATTGGCGGCCCGCGACCGAGGGCGGCGTCCTGGCCGAACCCGCCGCCGAAACCCTGCGCGCCTTCTTCCGGAGCCGGCGCAAGGGCGGAACACGAAGCGCAACCGGGCGTTGACCGCATAAGCTTGGCAAGAGGGGTGCTCGACTTGGAAAACCGCCGAATGATCGCCCTGCTGCGCGGCTCCGCCCTTGTCGCCCTTCTGGCCGCCTGCGCCCCTGAACCGCGCAGCGCCCCGACCAGCGGAGACGAGGTTCGCGACCGCGCCATCGCAGCCCAAACCGCCCATCGCCGCACCGGCGCCGAGATCCAGGACAACGCCCAAGACGGCGCCCAAGACGGCGCCATGAACCGCGTCGTCCGCGCCGTCTATCTGTGCGACAACAGCGAGCGCCTTACCGTCGATTTCGACAATCCGCGTCGGATGGCGACCGTGCGTACGTCCAACGGCGAAGCGATCGACCTGTATCAGGAACGCGCCGCCAGCGGCATCTGGTATCGGGCCAGCAACCACGACCTGCGCGGCAAAGGCGATCAGGCCGTCTGGACCGTCACCGATCGTGACCCGACCAACTGCCGCGCGGTGGACTAAGCGAAGGCGGCCAGCCGTTCGTCCAGCCGGCGCCGCACCTCGGGCCAATCCTCGTCCAGCACGGCGAACTGGGCCGTGTCGCGCACCCGCCCCGTCCAGGTGATCTTGTGCTTTCTCAGCACGCCCTCGTCGCGCGCGCCCAGCTTGCGGATGGCGGCGGCGCTGGCGGCGTTCAGGGCGTCGGTGATGATCTCGACCCGGATCGCACCATTGGCAAAGGCGTAGTCCAGCAGCAACCGCTTGCACGCCGGATTGACCGGCCCGCCCCGCGCGTCGGGCCGGTAAAAGGTCGAACCGACCTCGCAGCGCCGATGCTCGGGCTTGATTTCATAGAGGCTGGTCGTGCCGACCACCGCCCCGTCGCCGATCCGCCGCACGGCGAAGGCGATGCGCGAGCCGCTCTCCATCGCCTTCAGCGCCGCCGCCCACCAGCCGTCGAAATGCTCGCCGCAGGCCGCGCTGACCATGCTGTTCCAGGCGCCCGGGTCGCAGTCCAGCGCCGCCCTCACCTCGCCCTCCAGCCCCTTCGTGAACGGCTCCAGCCGGACGAAACGGTCTTCGAGAACGACAGGGCTCAGCTTCACGCCGCCGCGCCTTCCTCGATCAGGAAGGCCCGCACCGCGTCCGCGTCCACGTCCTTGTCGGTGAAGGCGTCGCCGATGGCCCGCGCCAGAATCAGCGTCAGCCGCCCACCCTCGGCCTTCTTGTCCCCGGCCATCCGCCCAATCAGGGCCTCGGCATTGAAAACCTGATCGACGTCGGCCAGCCGCGTCGGCAGGCCCGCCGCCCTGATCCCCGTCTCGGCCTTTTCCGCGTCCGCCGCCGGGCATAGCCCCTGACGAGCCGAAAACCGGAAGGCCATGGCGCAGCCCAGGGCCACCGCCTCGCCGTGAGTCAGGGCGTCGCCGAAGCCTAACTCGGCCTCCAGCGCATGGCCGAAGGTATGGCCGAGGTTCAGCAAGGCGCGGCGCCCTGCTTCCTTCTCGTCCTCGCCGACGATCTGGGCCTTGATCTCGACCGAGCGGATCACCGCCCGCTCCAGAGCGTCGGGATTCCCTTCGGCGCCCGCAGCGCCCTCCCCGCCCAGCCAGTCAAAGAAGGCCGCGTCGCAGATCAGGCCATGCTTCAGCACCTCGGCCCAGCCAGAGCGCACCTGTCGCAGCGGCAGGGTCGCCAGGGCCTCGATGTCGGCCAGTACCAGCCGCGGCTGATGGAAGGCGCCGATCAGGTTCTTGCCGCGGGGGGTGTCGATGGCCGTCTTGCCGCCGACCGAGGAATCCACCTGGGCCAGCAGGGTTGTCGGGACCTGGACAAAGTCGATTCCGCGCATGAACAGAGCCGCCGTCAGCCCGGCCAGATCGCCCACGACGCCGCCGCCCAGCGCCACCACCAGGCTCTTGCGGTCCAGCCCCTCGGCCAGCAGCCGGTCCAGCACGGCTTCCAGTTGCTCGAACGACTTGGACGCCTCGCCCGCCGGAACCGTCACGATCCCGGTCTTCAGCCCCGCGCTTTCCAGCGCCGCGCGCACCGTCTCGCCGTGAATGGCGGCCACAGTCTCGTCGCTGACGATGAAGGCCCGCGTCGGCTTCAGGGCGGCGACACGCGCGCCCGCCTCTTTCAGCAGCCCCCGCCCGACCACGACCTCATAGGCGGCGAAGCTCTCGCCACCGACCCGGATCGTCGTCATTTCTGGCTCTCCTCGCGGACGTAGCGCCGCAGCTCCTTCATGATCGCCTCGACCGCCTGGCCGTGCGAGCCGCCGCCGACGTCCACCGTCAGATCGGCCTCGGCATAGATGGGATAGCGGGCCTCGGCCAGTTGGCTCAGCGCCTCCAGCGGATCGCGTCCGCGCAACAGGGGTCGAGTGTCGCGCCGCTGCACCCGCTCGGCGATCACCTTCAGATCGGCCCGCATCCAGACGCTGATCGAGTGCTTCTTCATCAGGGCCCGCGTCTCGGGGTTCATCATGGCCCCGCCGCCGGTGGCCAGGACAATGGGCGGCCCCTCCAGCAGGCGGCGCATGACACGCGCCTCGCCCGCCCGGAACTCGGCCTCGCCCCGGCTGGAGAAAATTTCGCTGACCGTCATGCCGGCCGCCGACTCGATCTCGTGATCGCCGTCGTGGAACGGCAGGCCCAGCCTTTGCGCCAGCCGGCGCCCCACCGTTGATTTGCCCACGCCCATCAGCCCCACCAGGGTTATGGTGCGGTCAATCGCCAGAGAGGGCGACAGAGGCAAGGAATCGGGCGAGGCGTCGGCGGGCATGGTCGCACTATCCTCTACACGACACAGCCGCTCGCTCCACACCCGTGTTGAGCTCGCCGCGTGACGCCCCAGGTCGAGGCCTTTCTGGAAATGATGGCCGTCGAGCGCGACGCCTCGCCCCACACCCTGTCCGCCTATGGCCGCGACCTGGCCGACGCCGAGACCTGGCTCGGCGACGCGGGCGGCCTGATGGGGGCGTCGCAGGAGGCCGTCGAGGCCTGGTTCGCCGACCTGTCGCGACGTGGCCTGTCCGCCGCCACCGCCGCCCGCCGGCGCTCCTCCGTGCGTCAGTTCTATCGCTTCGCCCTGGGCGAAGGCTGGCGCAGCGACGATCCATCCCGCCGCATCGACGCGCCGAAACAGGGCCGCAGCCTGCCCAAGACCCTCAGCCGCGACGAAATCGAGGCCCTGCTGGCCGCCGCCAATCGCGCGGACAGCGCCGCCGACAGCGCGGCGGGCCCTCGCCTCGTCGCCCTGGTCGAGATGGCCTACGCCTCGGGCCTGCGCGTCTCGGAACTGCTGGGGCTGAAGGTCGAGGCCGTGCGTCGCGATCCCGCCTACCTGATCGTGCGCGGCAAGGGCGGCAAGGAACGCCTGGCCCCGCTCAACGCCGCTGCGCGCGCGGCGATCAAGGCCTGGCTCGACGCCCGCGACGCCGCACGCAAGCCGAACACGCCGGACAGCGCCTGGCTGTTTCCCTCCCACGGCAAAACCGGCCACCTGACCCCTCGACGCTTCGCCCAACTGCTGGATCAGGCGGCGCTGGCGGCCAATATCGACCCGGCCCGCGTCAGCCCCCACGTCCTGCGCCACGCCTTCGCCACCCACCTGCTGGAAGGCGGCGCCGACCTGCGCGTGGTCCAGACCCTGCTGGGCCACGCCGACATCTCGACCACCCAGATCTACACCCACGTCGCCACCGACCGCCTGGCCCAGGTCGTCCATTCCAAGCACCCCTTGGCGAAGGACGAGTGAACCCCGCTTGCCCCAGGGCGTTCCCCGCACTAGTTTCCGCCGCTTTCCGTAGCGCCAACCGCGCTTCTCCTCACGGACGCCTTATGGCCACGCACTATCTCGAATTCGAAAAGCCCATCGCCGAGCTGGAAGCCAAGATCGCGGAGCTGTCGCATCTGGGCCCCACCAGCGGCTCGTTCGAGACCGAGATCGCCGCCCTGCGCAAGAAGGCCGACGCCCTGCGGGTGAAGACCTACGCCAATCTCGACCCGTGGATGCGCACCCAGGTCGCCCGCCACCCGCAGCGTCCGCACTTCGTCGACTACATCGACGGCCTGTTCACCGACTTCGTGGAACTGCACGGCGACCGCCAGTTCGGCGACGATCAGGCGATCATCGGCGGTCTGGCCCGCTTCCGCGGCCAGCCGGTCGTGGTCATGGGCCACGAGAAGGGTCATGACACCCAGACCCGCATCACCCACAATTTCGGCATGGCCCGCCCCGAGGGCTATCGCAAGGCCGTCCGCCTGATGGACATGGCCGAGCAGTTCGGCCTGCCGGTCCTGACCTTCGTCGACACCGCAGGCGCCTATCCGGGCCTGGGCGCCGAAGAGCGCGGCCAGGCCGAGGCCATCGCCCGCTCGACCGAGCGCGGCCTGACCCTGGGCGTCCCCTCCATCGCCACGGTGACGGGCGAAGGCGGATCAGGCGGCGCCATCGCCATCGCCGCCGCCAGCCGCGTGCTGATGCTGGAACACTCGATCTATTCGGTCATCTCGCCCGAGGGCGCGGCCGGCATCCTGTGGCGCGACGGCACCCGAGCCAAGGACGCGGCCATGGCCATGAAGATCACCGCCCCGGACCTTATGGCGATGAAGATCGTCGATCGCGTCATTCCCGAGCCCCTGGGCGGGGCGCACACGGCGCGCGAGACGGCCATCCAGTCGGTCGGCGACGTTCTGGAAGACGAACTGAAGACGCTGTCGTCGCTGTCGGCGGACCAGATCCGCAAGGCCCGCGCCGATCGCTTCTACGCCATCGGCCGTATGGGCTGATCGCGCGCATTGCGCGGCGGCCCCGCGCCGTCGAAGCTGAAGCCATGCGATTCGTTCCCTCGCCCACTCAGCAGGTCAGGGCCTCTTCATGCGCGGCATGAACGGGGTCGGCGAGACGCTGCGCGAGAGCGCGGTGTTCAACTTCAACGGCGCGGTGACGATGGTCATCGACGACTCGCCGTTCGCCCTGGAGCTGACCGCCCAGGCCCTGCTGGGCTTCGGCATCAAGGTCCGCCATTCGTGCAGCAGCGCGGCCGAGGCCATCGGCGTGCTGCGCGACCGTCCGGTCGACCTGATCCTGGTCGACTGCGAAATGCCGGGCATGAGCGGCTATGAGTTCGTGCGCTGGCTGCGCCGCTCGGGGCTGGAGCCCAACGCCTTCGCGCCCGTGATCATGACCGCCGCCCACGTGCGACGCTCCAAGGTCAGCGAAGCCCGCGACTGCGGCGCCAACTTCCTGATCACCAAGCCGTTCAGCGCCGGCGTCCTGCTGGAACGCATCGTCTGGGTCGCCCGCGACGCCCGCCCCTTCCTCGAGGTCGGCGACTATTTCGGCCCCGATCGTCGCTTCCGTTCGGAACCCTGGGAGGGTCTGGAACGTCGCGCCGAGGAAATCCGCAAGGCTGAGTTCGAAGCCCAACGCAGAGCGTCGATCGAGTTATGACCGTCATCACGCACAATCGCCGCCGTTCGCGCCTGTCGACCCTGATCGACCAGCCCGGCGGCGTCAGCGCCGGGGTCGCCCTGGCCCAGGCCAAGGCCAATCTGGCCGAGATGCAGGCGCGCAGTCGCGCGGTCATCGAGGAACAGGTCGCGGCGCTGGCGGCGCTGCAGCCGCCGGCTTCGCTGGACGACGCCGGTCGCGTGCTGGATCAGGCCTACGACCATTCCAGCGCCGTGATCGACGCCGCCGGTCCGTTCGAGATGAAGGATCTGTGCGCCGCAGCCGCCAATCTGTGCGACCTGATCGACGCCGCGCCCGAGGACAGACCCTTCGACTGGCGCATCGTCACAGTCCACGCCCAGGCCCTGCGCCTGCTGCTGACCCTGCCGGCCGAGGCCGCCGAGGCCCGCGTCCAGGTCCTGGCCAGCCTCAAGGACGTGCTGAAGGCCAAGGTTCCGGGCGGCGCTCAGTCCGCCGACTGAACCTGGCTTTTCGCGCCGCGCGTCTGCTTGCGCCACAGGCTGGCGTATTCCCCGCCCTGACGCGCCACCAGTTCGTGGTGCGCCCCGCGCTCGACGATGCGCCCGGCCTTCAGCACCAGGATCTGCTCGGCGTCGGCCACGGTCGACAGCCGGTGCGCCACCACCAGGGTCGTGCGGCCGGCCCGCGCCTTTCTCAAGGTCTTCTGGATCGCCGCCTCGGTGCGGCTGTCCAGGGCGCTGGTGGCCTCGTCCAGGATCAGGATGCAGGGGTCGGCCAGCAGGGCGCGGGCGATGCCCACGCGCTGACGCTCGCCGCCTGACAGCTTCAGCCCGCGCTCGCCCACCCGCGTCTCCATGCCCTCGGGCAGGTTGCGGATGAAGTCGGCCAGTTCCGCCGCCTCGGCCGCCGCCCAGATGGCCGCCTCGTCCGCGTCGGGGCGAGCGAAGGCGATGTTGGCGCGGATGCTGTCGTTGAACAGGGCCACGTCCTGCGGCACAAGGGCCACCGCCGCGCGCAGCGAGGCCTGCGTCACCGACCGGGCGTCATGGCCGTCGATCAGCACGCGGCCTTCCTGCGGGTCCAGCAGACGCAGGGCCAGCTTGACGATGGTGGACTTGCCCGCCCCCGACGGCCCGACCAGGGCTGTCGTCGTGCCCGCCGGGGTGACGAAACTGACGTCGTCCAGCCCGTTGGTCCGGGCGTCATGGCGAAAGCCCACATGATCGAAGACGATCTCGGCCCCGCACCCGCTGGCGGGGCGCGGCAGGGCGACGGCGACAGGCGCGTCGGCCACCTGCGGCGCCTGACGCGTCACCTTCAGCATTTCCTCCATGTCGATGAAGGACTGACGGATTTCCCGATAGGCGAAGCCCAGGATGTTCAGCGGCGCATAGAGCGAGATCATGATCAGCACCGCCGCCGTCACGTCGCCCGGCCCCATGCGTCCCGCCGCCGCCTCGAACCCGGCCATGACGGCCATGATGCCGAGGCCGACGTTCATGATCAGCCCCTGGATCAGGTTCAGCGTCGCCAGCGAGGTGTTGGCCTTCAGCGCCGCGTCCACATAGGTCGACAGCGACTGGTCATAGGCCTCGGCCGCCCGGCGCTCGGCCCCGAACGACTTGACCGTCTCATAGTTCAGCAGGGCGTCGACTGAGAGGCCCGCCGCCTCGCTGTCGGCGGCGTTCATGGCGCGGCGATGCTCCAGCCGCCAGTTGGCCATGGCGAAGGTGGCGGTCGCATAGACGGCGACGACGCCGATCGCCACTGCGCCGAAGCGCCAGTCGTACTTGCCGCTCAGCACCGCCGCCGCCAGCACCAGTTCGACCACCGTCGGGCCCAGGTTGAACACCAGAATCCGCAACAGGAAGTCCACGGCCCGCGAGCCGCGATCCATGGTCCGCGACAGGGCGCCCGACCGCTTGGTCTGATGAAAGTCCAGCGACAGGCTCAGCGCGTGAGCAAAGGTCTCGGCCGCCGTCTTGCGTTGCGCCGCCGCCCGCACGGGGGCGAAGACCACGTCAGATAACTGGGGCGTCGCCGCCGACAGGAAGCGCACCAGGGCCCAACCCACGGCGAAGGCCGCGAAGCCCCAGCCCACAGCCGCCGCCGCGCCCTGCCCCGCCGCCAGATGATTGACCGCCGCGCCCAGGATCAGGGGCGCGGCCACGCCCAGCCCCTTGCCCGCCAGCGTCAGGCCGATGGCCCCGGCGACGCGCCACGGCAGTTGCGGCGCGCCCGAGCGGCCGACCACGCGCAACAGGTCCGTCAGCGCCTGCCAGGTCGGCGGCGCCTCCTGCTTCGCCGGCTCCTGTCCCGCCGCCGCGGCCTTGGTCGCAGAATCGCCCCGTCGGCCGGATCGTTCACCGCGCATCGTCATGCTCCAGCATATGGGCGGCGCCGCGCCGGAGCGAAACCGGCATTAGTTCAGGCTCGCGATGGCTTCGAGCAGTTCATCCACCGCACCCTCGGTCGTCGCCCAGGAACAGACGAACCGCACGGATCCGTCGTCGAACTGATAGCAGGCCCAGCCCAGGGCGTTCAGACGCTGATGCGCCTCATCCGGCATCCGCACGAAGACAGCGTTGGACTCGACCGGGTGCGCCAGGACGAAGGGCGAGCGTTCCTCGATCCCGTCGGCCAGACGCTGGGCCATCAGATTGGCGTGGGCCGCCCCGGTCTCCCAGGCGCCCGATTCCAGCAGACCCAGGATCGGCGCCGCCAGGAAACGCCCCTTGGACGCCGTCTGTCCGGCCTGCTTCAGGCGGTTGTCGATGCGCCGGGTCAGGCTTTTGTCGAAGATGACCAGGGCCTCGGCGCAGTTGGCGCCCGCCTTGGCCCCGCCGAACACCAGGACGTCCACGCCAAGGCGCGGAATATCCTTCAGGTCAAAGCCCGCCGCGGCCGCATTGGCCAGCCGCGCCCCGTCCATATGGATGCCCAGACCGGCCAGCTTGGCCGGTTCAATCAGGTGGCGCAGTTCTTCCTCGGAATAGACCGCGCCGTATTCCGTGGCCTGGGTGACGCTGAGGGCCGCCGCTGGCTGACGGTGGCCGACCACCGGCTCCTCCAGCGCCGCGCGCAGGGCCAGGCCGTCGATCTTGCCCGAATAGCCCGGCAGGCCGATCAGGCCTACGCCCTGGCCGAAGAAGCCCGGCGCGCCCGTCTCGTCCGTGCAGATATGGGCCGCGTGATGCGTCAGCACCGCCTCATAGGGCCGGGCCAGCATGGAGACGGCGATGGCGTTGGCCGCCGTGCCGCTGAAGACGAAGCGCACCTCGGCGTCGGCGTCCAGCCGTTGGCGGATCAGGTCGGCGGCGCGTGCGGAGGTCTCGTCCGCGCCGTAAGCTCGCGCGAAGCCGCCGTTGGCCGTCGCCAGGGCCTCCAGGGCGGCGGGCGCCATTCCGGCGGTATTGTCGGATCCGAAATCGTAACGCACGCGTCAGTCTTCCTGCTCTGCCGGCGCCACGAGGACACGGGCGAATTGGGCGTCCTTGGCCGGCACCTCGACCTGGTGCGGGAAGGGTATCTCGATTCCGGCGGCGTCCAGCGCCTCCTTGCCGCCTTGCATCAGGTCGGCCTGGGTCTGCCACCAGTCGGCGACCTTGACCCAGGCGTGCAGGGTGATCTGCACCGAACTGTCCAGCAGGGCCGTGACCCCGGTCCAGGGGGCCGGGTCCTTCAGCACCTTGTCGTGCGCCGCCGCGACGCCGGCCAGCACGTCGCAGGCGTCCTTCAGGTTCTCGCCGTAGCCAACGGTGAACTTGATCTCGACCCGGCGCGTCTTCTGCCCCGTCAGGTTGATGATGACGTCGCTCAGAACCTTGGAGTTGGGAATGACGATCTTGTGGTTGTTGGCGTTCGACAACTGGGTCGTGAACAGGTCCAGCTTCTGCACCGTGCCCGAGGCGCCGCCCACGTCGATCACCTCGCCCACGCGATAGGGCCGCAACATCAGCAGCATGACCCCCGCGGCCACGTTCGACAGCGTGCCCTGAAGGGCCAGACCGACCGCCAGCGAGGCCGCGCCCAGAACCGCGATAATCGAGGTCGTCTGCACGCCCAGCCGCTGCAGCACGGCGATCAGGCCGATGATGATGATCACCACCCGCACGACCTGGGCGGCGAAGCTGAGCACGGTCTGATCATGACGGAAGGCCCGCAGCCGCCCCAGCACCCGCCGCGTCACCCCCGACGCCCAACGCGCGATGAACAGGGTGGCGGCGAGGATCAGCGCCGCAATGGTCAGGTTGATCGCCAGGTCGCCGGCCATGTCAGCCAGCTTGGCCAGGATGGCCGCATCGACCGTCAGTCGCTTTTCACCGGCAGCGACCGTCTGCGTCAGGGTTTCGTGCAGAAAAGACATAGTCTTGGGTCTAGCGCCTGCCCCCGCGAATGGAAGCCCTGGAGGACGGTTTTAATCCCAACCGCTCGCGGCGCTGAACGTCAGGGGGTTAGGCTGCGGCGACGGCGTCGCCCTGGACCAGAGTGGCCTGCAGCGCGCCTCGACCGCCCTGCACCTGCCCCATCAGCACAGCCAGCCCGCGGAAGTCGATCGGCTTGTTCAGATAGGCGTCGGCGCCGGCGGCCAACCCGGCCTCGTGATCTTCATGACGCGCCGAAGCGGACAGGACGACGATCGGCGTGTCGACGTTGACGCCGCCGCTGTCGCGGATCAGCCGGGTCGCCGTCAGCCCGTCCATCACCGGCATGTTCACGTCCATGATGATCAGGTCGAAACGCTGGTTCTTCGCCGCCTCGACCGCCAGTTCGCCGTTCTCGGCGGTGCTGGTGCGATGCCCCGCCGACCCCATCCAGGCCTCCAGGATCATGCGGTTGACGGGGTGATCCTCGACCACCAGAACATTCAGATGATCGCTGTTGGCGATGTCGGCGTCGATCTCTTCGGCCACCTCGGGGCGGCTCCACTCGACCACCTCACCTTCGACCGAAAGCGTGAAAGTCGATCCCTCGCCCAGACTGGACGTCACCGTGATGTCGCCGCCCATGATGTGCGCCATGCGCCGCGCGATGGTCAGGCCCAGCCCCGTGCCGCCGAACTTGCGCGTCGAGGAATTGTCGACCTGGGTGAAGGGCTGGAACAGGCGATCCAGATCTTCGGGGGAAATGCCTGAACCGCTGTCAGTGACCGAGAACTCGAACGCCACGCGACGGTCCGAAACGCGCCGACCGTAGACGTTGAACCGAATGTCGCCCTGGTCCGTGAACTTCACGGCGTTCGAAAGCAGATTCTGCACCACCTGACAGACCCGCAGCGGGTCGCCACGGACCACCGCGGGGATCTCTCCGTCGAAGGTCGAGATGAAGTTCAGTCCCTTGGCCTCGGCCTGGGCCACGAAGGGACCGATGATACGGCGATGCAGATCGTCGATCTGAACATCGACGATGTCGAAGCTCATCTTGCCGGCCTCGATCTTGGTCATGTCGAGGATGTCATTCAGCAGGCTCAGCAGGTTGTCGCCCGAGTTGCGGATGATCGACAGATACTCGCGCTGCGTCCCCTCGAGCCGCGTGGCGCTCAGCAGTTGCGCCGCGCCCAGCACCCCGTTCATCGGCGTGCGCAGCTCGTGCGAGATGACGCCGAGGAAGCTGGACTTGGCTTCGTTGGCCGCGTCCGCCTTGTCGCGGGCGGTCTCAAGCTCCTCGATCAGATGCGACTGGTACGCCTGGAAGGCGCGAATGCGCTCCTCGCGCAGCATGGTCATCGTCACCAGGACGAACAGGCTGGCGGCGATGAAGGGCACCAGAGCGAGGAAGGGCCAGAACAACGGCCCGCCGAACAGGCTGGCGGCGATGATCGCCGCCGCCACGCCATAGGGCGAGGAGATCATGATCGCCTGGCGCGGCGAGCTGCGCAGTTGGGCGAACACCAGCACATAGCCCGAGATCAGCAGCGCGATCGCCAGTTCATGTCCGAAGGGCGCCTTGGAAAACCAGGCGATCAGCGGCGCCACGGCCCAGACCGCCGTGGTGCCCGTCGCCACGGCGGGAAACACCATGCCCCATCCGGCGCCGACGCGCTGGCTGACGCGTTTTTCAACCTCGCCGCGCAGAGCGCCGGCGGCCAGGGTGGCGGCGAACCAGGTCAGGCCGGACAACAGCCCGACCGTGGCGACGACGCCGACAGCCCAGCTGACGATGATCAGATAGCGCAGATAATGGGTCTGCAGGATCGCGGTCAGCGCCTGTGCGGCTTCGCCGGGCGCCTGCCCGTCCAGTCCCTTGATCCCGTCCCCCACCATTCGCACGCCCCCGCTCTTGCAAATCAGTTCGCAGCGGACGCTAGAGTGAAGGTTCTAAGACGGTATGAATGCGGAATTTTACGTATCAAAGCGGCACATCACCTAGACAAGGGCGGCCTCGCCGACCGTCAGCGCACGGATGGAAAGCGCATGAACAGGCCCGGACAACTCGTCCTTGAGCACGGCGTTGACCGCGCGCTGCCGCGCAACCCGCCCCTGCCCCTCGAAGACGTCGGACACGATCATCAGCTGAAAATGGCTCTCGCCGCCATCCTTGCCGTCCATGCCGCCTTCATGATGGTGGCCGGCGTGTTTCCAGCTGTCGTCTTCCAGTTCGATCCGCAGTGGGGCGAAGGCCGCCGTCAGTTTTTCGCGGATAAGTGCCGCCACGGGGCCATCTGACATCGGTCGTTCCTTGAAGCGGTCCAAATCAGGCTTACACTTCGGGCGATGTCCGCGTCTTTTCAATACAAGCCTCGCTTCACCGACATCCGCGTGAAGCCGCCCAAGCCTGAGGAAGAGCAGGCCGAGGCCGACGTCCTGCACCTGAAGCCGGGCGAGAAACCCTGCCAGTGGCCGGATTGCAGCCGCCCGGCGACGGCCAAGGCGCCCAAGTCGCGCGAACAGCTGGCCGACTTTTACGACTTCTGTCAGGCGCACGCCGGCCAGTACAACAAGGGCTGGAACTTCTACGCGGGCATGAGCGAAGGCGAGGTCCGCGCCGCCCAGGAGAACGAGGCCATGACCGGCGGCCGCCCGACCTGGGAAATGAAGGCCGGCAAGAACACGCGCGAGGCCGCCGCTTTCGCCGCCAAGATGGGCACGGCCAAAACCGAGGGCGCCGGTTCATGGCGCGACAGTTTCGGCCTGTTCGGACGCCGCACCCAGGATCAGGCTGGTCCAGCCGCCGCCGAAATCCATCGCATCGGCAAGATCGAGCTGGCGGCCCTCACCGATCTCGATCTGAAGCCCGGCGCGGACAAGGCCGCGATCAAGGCGCGCTATCACGAACTGCTGAAACGCTTCCACCCGGACACCAACGGCGGCGACCGCGGCGCCGAGGCCAAGCTTCAGCGCGTCATCAAGGCCTGGAAAACTTTGAAAAAGGCCGGGCACGCCTGATCGAACGAAGCAGACCGCCCGATCTGGGCGCGCCGGCGACGCGCATCATCGACCCTTCGCCCGAGCCGTCCCAGATCTCGGCGAAGGCGCCGTCGCCGTTCTCATCCAGCAGCCTGAGCCGCGTTTCTTGCACCGCCTCGGGAAAACTGTCCGCGTCCAACGCGAACATCAGCGGCGTGCTTTCAGGCGCATCATAGACGTAGCAGAAGTACTGCGTGTGCGTGTTCATGGCCCCTTCCCCGACGGAAGTGATGACCAAATTGTTAACACCCCCTTGTGGATTACACGAATCACAGAACCGTTGTTTCTGTCCTACTGCTCCCCATATTCGGTTCCTCAAACTTCAGAGGAGTCGCCTGATGGAAGTCTTGTATCGCGCCCACGCCACGGCTTCGGGAGGCGGTCGCGACGAGGGCCGCTCCGCCACCGACGACGGCAAGATCGACGTGCGCCTGTCCGTCCCGACCGAGATGGGCGGCAAGGGCGGCGACGGCACCAATCCTGAACAGCTTTTCGCCACCGGCTACGCCGCCTGTTACCTGGGCGCGCTTCGCCTGGTCTCGGGCAAGGCGGGCACGCCCGTCGGGCCGGACACCAAGGTCGAGGCCGGCATCGGCTTCGGCAAGAATACGCGCGGTGAAGGCTTCAACCTGGATGTCACGCTGCACGTGACCGACCACGGCCTCGATCAGGCGGTGATCGACGATCTTATCCACAAGGCGCATCAGGTCTGTCCCTACTCCAACGCCACGCGCGGCAACGTCGATGTGACGCTGAGCGCCGACTGAGCCTGCGGCCATGAGCGCCGCGCCTCAGGTCCTGGTCGTCGGCGCCGGTCCCACAGGACTTACGGCGGGCCTTTTTCTGTCGCGGCGCGGCGTGGCGGTTCGCCTGATTGACGCGGCCGAGACGCCGACCGCCACCTCCAAGGCGCTCGGCGTCAATCCGCGCACCCTGGACCTGCTGGAGGCGACCGGCGTAACCGCCCGCATCCTGGCCGAAGCCGGGACCGCCGAGCGACTGCACATCCACCGGCACGGCCAGACCCTGGCCGTTGTTCATCTGGACGAGATCGACGTCGGCGCCCGCTTCCCCCTCGCCATCCTGCCCCAGGCCCGCACCGAGGCCCTGCTGACCGAAGCCCTGGCGGCGCGCGGCGTCGCGGTCGAGCGCGGCCTGGCCCTGATCGGCCTGTCTCAGGACGCCGACGCCGTCACGGCCGTCCTGTCGTCAGGCGAGCGCGTGCGGACGCCGCTGCTGTTCGCCGCCGACGGCGCCCATTCCACGGTGCGCAAGGCCCTGGGCCTCGGCTTCCCCGGCGACGCCTGGGCCGAGCCGTGGCAGTTGATCGACGTCGAGCTGGAGGGGCCGCCTGCGGACGAGGCCTGGATCGATTTTCGCGACGACGCCGTCTTCGTCTGCCTGCCCTATTCGGGCGCGCGGTTCCGCCTGATCGGCTTCGGCCCGCCCCTGCTGGACAACCTGCCAGAGGGCTGGCGCGCGGGCGACGTGCTGTGGCGTTCGGACTTCCACATCTCGCATCGCATGGCCTCGGCCATGAGCCTGGGCCGCGTCGCCCTGGGCGGAGACGCCGCCCATATCCATTCGCCCATCGGCGCGCGCGGCATGAACCTGGGCATCGAGGACGCCTTCGTCTTCGCCGATTGCGCCGCCGACTTCCTCAGCGGCGATACAGAGCGAATCGAGGACTACGATCGCCTGCGCCGCCCGGTGGACAAGGCCGTGGTGCGCCGCGTTCGCGCCCTGACCAGCTTCGTGCGCAACACCGGCGCCGGGGCGGATCTGGCCCGCCGCGCCGCCATTCCTGTCGCTGCTCGCCTGCCCTTCCTGATCGAACGCGTCGCCCGCATCGGTCTGGGTCTCGACCACCCGGTCGTGCTGCGCTAATCGACCTGTCATGACCTCCCCCCTCGACGCCTCGCCCGATCCCCTGGTCACGCTGGAGCCGCACCGCAAGGTGACGGTCAGGGAGGCGTTCGGCGTCGATTCCGACATGGTCGTGCCCGCCTTCGACACGCGCGACAGCCATGTGCCCGA
>NZ_DASWXW010000034.1:0-8587 GCF_036405315.1 Brevundimonas sp.
CGCCGCCGCGCTTGCTGCGGCGCCGCCGCCCGCCGCTGCGCCCGCCCCCGCTGGATGAATCGTCGCGGACCCCGGCTGATGTCGTGGTTTTGCCGTCGTTCCTCGCCTATGTTCCGCGCGACATGAGCAGCACCGAACTCGGCCACATCCGTCCCTGGCGCCATATCGAGCGCCGCAAGAGCCGCCAGATCATGGTCGGCTCCGTCGCGGTCGGCGGCGACGCCCCGATCAGCGTCCAGTCGATGACCAATACGCCGACGACCGACGCGGCGGCCACGTTGGAACAGATCCGTCAGCTGGAGGAGGCCGGGGCCGACATCGTCCGCGTCTCCTGCCCGGACGAGGAGTCGACGGCGGCCTTCAGAACCATCGCGCGTGAGGCCCGCGTGCCGCTCGTGGCCGACATCCACTTCCACTACAAGCGCGGGATCGAGGCCGCCCAGGCGGGCGCCGCCTGCCTGCGCATCAACCCCGGCAACATCGGCTCCATCGACAGGGTCAAGGAGGTCGTCCAGGCCGCCCGCGATCACGGCTGCTCCATGCGCATCGGCGTCAACGCCGGTTCGCTGGAAAAGGAGCTGCTGGAGAAGTACGGCGAGCCCTGTCCCGACGCCATGGTCGAGAGCGCCTTGAACCACGCCCGCATCCTGCAGGATCTGGACTTCCACGAGTTCAAGATCTCGGTGAAGGCGTCCGATCCCTTCCTGACGGTCGCCGCCTATCAGCAGCTGGCCGAGGCCATCGACTGCCCGCTGCATCTCGGCGTGACCGAGGCGGGCCCCTTGCGCACCGGCACCATCAAGTCGGCCATCGGCATGGGGAACATGCTGTGGGCGGGCATCGGCGACACCATCCGCGTCTCTCTGGCCGCCGACCCGGTCGAGGAGATCAAGGTCGGCTTCGACATCCTCAAGTCCCTGGGCCTGCGCCACCGGGGGGTGAACATCATCGCCTGCCCGTCCTGCGCCCGTCAGGGCTTCAACGTCATCGAGACGGTGGCGATCCTGGAAGAGAAGCTGGCTCACGTCTCGACAGCCATGTCGCTGTCGATCATCGGCTGCGTCGTCAACGGCCCGGGCGAGGCCCTCTACACCGACGTCGGCTTCACCGGCGGCGGGGCGGGGTCGGGGATGCTGTATCTGAACGGCAAGATCGCCCACAAACAGGCCAATGACGGCATGATCGACGAGATCGTCGCCCAGGTCGAAGCCAAGGCCGCCGAACTGGACGCCGCCCGCGCCACCGCCCTCAACGCCGCCGAGTAGCCATGAAGCTCTACATCACCACGCCTTCGCCCTTCGCGCGCAAGGTTCGCATCGTCGCCCGCGAGAAGGGCCTGTCCGATCGGATCGAGGAGATCGCGGTCGATCCCTACGCCAATGCGCCCGAGTTGCTGGCCACCAATCCGGTGGTGCAGGTGCCGACCCTGGTGGCCGAGGACGGCCTGCCTCTGACCGACAGTCCGGTCATCGCCGAATATCTGGACGCCATGGGCGTCGGCCCGCGCCTGCTGCCCGCCGAAGGGCTTGAGCGTCTGCGCGTCAAGCGGCTGGAGACCCTGGCCAATGCGGCGCTGGAGATGGGCGTCAAGCTGGTGCTGGAGAAACGCCGCCCCGAGCAGGAACGCTCGCCGTCGTGGACGGCCCGCTGGACCGTCAACATGGGGCGCGCCCTGGATGCGCTGGAAGCCGCCGCGCCGGACGCGGAGGACTTCAACATGGGCGTGCTGAGCGCCGGGATCGCCGTCAGCTGGATCAGCTTCCGCCACCCCGACTACGACTGGAAGAGCGGCCGTCCCAACCTGGTCGCCCTGCAGACCGCGCTGGAACAGCGCCCCAGCTTCCAGGCCACCGTCCCGGTCTGATTTCGGGCAACGTGCTTAACATCACGCCTGCGTGATTGACGGAAGAACGTTGTAATGCGAAGGTGGGCGCAGGCCCGTCGGGGGGACGGTGCCGTTTCCTTTTCAGGACCATCATGATCTCCAAACGTCATGCACGCCTCGCCGTGCAAGCGATGGCGCTCGCCGGTTTGAGCGTCAGCCTGCCGGCCTGCGCCACCATCACGCGCGGCACCACCCAGCAGTTCACGGTGGAGAGCAGCCCGCCCGGCGCTCGCGCCTCGACCTCCAACGGTTTCCAGTGCGACGCCACGCCCTGCACCTTCCGCATGCCGCGCAAGGACGCCTTCAAAGTGACCATCTCGCGCGAGGGCTATGTCACCCAGGAGCACCAGATCATCAGCGGCGTCTCGGGCGGCGGCACCGCCGGCCTGGCCGGCAACCTGATCTTCGGCGGAGTGGTCGGCGGCGTGGTCGACGCCACCTCCGGCGCCATGAACGACCTGACGCCCAACCCGCTGATCGTGACGCTGGTTCCGGCCGGACATGAGGCCGCCGCGACGGTCGCGGCCGAGGCCGAGCGGGCCCGCGCCGCCGCTCCGCAGGCGCAGCCGTGAGCCGCGCCGTCATGATCCGTCGCGCCGCCGTCGTCGCCGTGTCGCTGGGCCTGCTGTCCCTGGGCGCCTGCGCCTCGGCCGCGCGCCCCGACGCCATGACCGTCCTGCCCTCGACCGTCGCCGCCGCCAAGGCGGGGGACGTCGGCTATCAGGCCGTCAAGATCGTCAACGTCTCGGGCGGCACCGACACCAACCCCTTGCTTATGTCCGAGGTCGCCAGCGGCGATTTCCGCCTGGCCCTGGAAAACTCGCTCAAGGCCACCGGCTATCTGGGCGCCACGGACTCGGCGCCGCTGTCGCTGACGGCGGCCATGCTGGAGCTGAAGCAGCCCCTCGCGGGGCTCGACATGTCGGTGACGAGCCGCGTGCGCTATTCGGTGACGGACGCCTCGGGGCGGATCGTGTTCGATGACACGGTCGCCGCCACCGGAACGGCCAAGATGGGCGAGGCCCTGGTGGGCACGGAACGCCTGCGACTGGCGAACGAATACGCCATCCGCGAGAACATCAAGGCCTTCATCGAACGTTTCCGCGCCCACACCCGGCGCTGATCGGCTGACTGAGAACGGGGGCGGGATCGGCGCAGGCCGGTCCCGCCCTTTGTCTATCGGCCGGTCAACCCGGCCAGTTGCGCGCCCTGGAAGGCGGCGAGGAACAGCAGCAGGAAGCCGACCGCATAGGTCAGGACCTTGCGCGGGATCTTCTTGACGAGCAGGCCCGCGAAGGGGGCGGCGATCAGGCCGCCGACCACCAGGCCCGCCACGGCGGCGAAGTGGTTTTCCAGCGCGCCGGCCTCTTCCCAGTGACCCGTGACCAGGGACCAGGCGAAGGTGGCCGAGATGGCGACGGTCAGGAAGAACTCGGCGGTGTTGACGGTGCCGATAGCCTTGCGCGGGTCATGGCCCGCCCCGACCATGGTCGAAGAGACAGTGGACCCCCAGCCGCCGCCGCCGACCGCGTCCAAGAAGCCGCCGACCACGCCGATGGGCGCGGTGATCCAGGCCGGCAGGTGGCGATGCGTGACGTCGTGCCCCGCCCGCCACAGGATCCAGACGCCGATCAGGGCGAGGTAGCCGATGATGAAGGGCTTGATGATCGCGCCGTCAATCCCCGCCAATACATAGGCCCCCAGGCAGCCGCCGATCACCCCGGCGATCGCCAGAGGCAGGAACAGCCGCCATTCCACGTTCCTGTGCCAGGCGTGGCTGCCGGCCGAGGCGGCGGTGGTGAAGACCTCGGCGGCGTGGACGCTGGCCGAGGCGGCGGCGGGCGGCACGCCGAAGGCCAGCAGCACCGAGGACGATATCACGCCGTAGGCCATGCCCAGGGCGCCGTCGACCGCCTGGGCCAGCAGCCCGACGACCAGGAAGAGAAGGAAGGTTTCGATGCTATCCAATTGCGCCCCGACATCTGCTCAGGTTCCAACGCCGCCGACGCCGGAAATGTTGCCGAACCTTAACTGGAGCGTTTGGCAGGGCCGGCTCCAGCGTCCTGGCCCTGATCAGCCGCGGGAGCCCCGTTTGCCGTCGACCCTTTCGCGCCGCGCCGTCGTCGGCGCCTTCGCCGGGGCTCCCGCCCCGGCCGAGGCGCCGCACCGGCTCGAGGTCGGCCAGCCCCTGGCGCGCTTCTGGCTGGCCCAGGCGACCCAGGTGCTGGTTCGCATGGAGGGCCGTACGGCCGAAGGCGCGGTCCAGCGCAAGACCCTGCTGGCCTGAGGCGGTCAGGCGACCGCCG
Source organism: Brevundimonas sp. (assembly GCF_036405315.1). Classification (GTDB taxonomy): domain Bacteria; phylum Pseudomonadota; class Alphaproteobacteria; order Caulobacterales; family Caulobacteraceae; genus Brevundimonas. The sequence continues at coordinate 4,192 of NZ_DASWXW010000034.1, forward strand.
CGTCCGGCGTCGCGATGCGCGCCAGGGCGTCCAGCACGTCGCGACCGGTATAGGGTTTGATGAGCATGGCGGCGGCCAGTTCGGCGTTCGCGGCCGCGGCGCTGACGTCGCCGGACAGGAAGATGATGGGGACGCCCCAGCGCGCCTTCAGGCTGCGGGCCAGGTCGAGGCCGGTGGCCTCGCCCGACAGGTTGATGTCCAGCAGGGCCGCGTCGATGGGATGCAGGGCGGTCGCCGCCTCGGCGGCCTCGGCGCTGTGGAAGGGACCGACGATGCGGTGTCCGGCGGCGTCCAGCGCCTCGGTCAGGGCGGCGGCGGCCTCGGCGTCGTCTTCGACCAGAAGGACGGTCAGGGGGCCGACCTCAGGCGCGGGGGCGACGGTTGCGGCCGGCGCCTGGCGCACCAGCACGGCGCGCACATAGGGCCACAGTTCGGCGGCGGGCCGCTCGGCGTCCAGATCGAAGATCTTGGCCAGGGCCTTCAGTTCGCTCTCGGCCTCAGCGGAGATCGTCGCGTCGGCGCGCGCCAGCAAGCCGTCGTAGAGCGCGCAAAGCCGCGCGACATTGGCGTCCGCGCCCGGCGGCGAACCCGCGTTTCCGTCGAACATGCCTGTCTCCTTTCAGTTTCAGCCCTGCCGAGCTAGGCGGTTTGCACCTGCGAAGAAACCGACCTGACGGGCTTGTGACGGCTGTTCACAATCGCTCCATCGACGCGTGTTCAGGCCTTGTCATCGACAGGGGACGGTCCGGCGGGTAAGGCTCCGCCCTCGATTTTTCCTTCAAAGGACGCTCCCTTGCGACTGCCCCAGGCCCGGCTCGATCAGGTGCTCGACCGCTTCCACCAGGTGGAGGCGCGCATGGGCGCGGCTTCGGACGGCGCCGAGATCGTCCGCCTGTCTAAGGAGCACGCCGAGCTCAAGCCGGTGGCCGACGCGGTGCAGGCCCTGGCCCGCGCCCGTGCCGAGGTCGAGGACCTGAAGGTCATGGCCTCGGACCCGGAAATGGCCGCCATGGCCGCCGACGAACTGGAGGCCCTGAACGCGCGCCTGCCCGAGCTGGAGCGCGAGGTCGCCCTGCTGCTGGCGCCGCGCGACGCCGATGAGAACGCCTCGGCCGTGCTGGAAGTGCGCGCCGGCACCGGCGGGGACGAGGCGGCCCTGTTCGCCGGCGACCTGTTCCGCATGTATTCGCGCTACGCCTCCACGCGCGGCTGGCGGGTCGAGCTCGACAGCGCCACCGAGGGCGAGGCCGGGGGCTACAAGGAAATCATCGCCACCGTCACCGGCGAGGGCGTGTTCGGCCGCCTCAAGTTCGAAAGCGGCGTCCACCGCGTCCAGCGCGTTCCGGCCACCGAGACGCAAGGCCGCATCCACACCTCGGCCGCCACCGTCGCCGTCCTGCCCGAGGTCGAGGACGTGGAGATCGAGATCCGCGACCAGGACATCCGCATCGACACCTTCCGCGCCTCCGGCTCGGGCGGCCAGCACGTCAACAAGACTGATTCCGCGGTCCGCATCACCCACCTGCCGACCGGCATCGTGGTGACGTCCTCGGAGAAGTCGCAGCACGTCAACCGCGACAAGGCGATGCGGAACCTGCGCGTGCGCCTCTACGACATGCAGCGTCAGGCCAAGGACGCCGCCCGTTCGGACGCGCGCAAGTCCCAGGTCGGCTCGGGCGATCGCTCGGAACGCATCCGCACCTACAACTTCCCGCAGGGCCGCGTCACCGATCACCGCATCGGCCTGACCCTGCACAGCCTGCCGCAGATCCTGGAAGGCGACATCGACCCCCTGCTGAACGCCCTGATCGCCGAGGACCAGGCCGCGCGCCTGGCCGATCTGGAAGCCGAGTTCAGCTGAGGGTCAGCGGCGCCTGACGCGCCGCCTCAGCACCCGGTCGCCTAAGGCCTCGGCGTATTTCAGGGTGAAGGCCAGGGCTGCGGGATTGCCCCGGCGCGGGCCGATGGAATCCGCCATGATCGCCCCGCGCTCGCCGATCGGCAGGGGCGCGCCGGTGGTGGTGTCGATCGCCGTCTGATGCTCGATCTCGGCGTTCAGCCGGGCGCCCATCAGGATCACCTGCACCGAGAACCAGGTCCACAGCAGGAAGCCCATGGCCGCCGCCAGCGGACCGTAGGAGTCGGTGCGCACGAAGGTGGTAAGGAACCAGCTGAACAGGAAGGACACCAGCAGGCTGAGCGCCGCCGCGAACAGGGCGCCCGGCGTCAGCCAGCGCCAGCGCGCCCGCGCCCGGCTGGGGGCCATGCGATAGATCAGGGCCAGGGCGGCGACATAGCCGAGGAACAGCAGCGGCCAGCGCAGCGGCGCCAGATGCGCCCATTCTTCTTCCAGGCCCAGCAGCTTCAGCACCACGGGCACGCCGACCACCAGACCCGAACTGAGCAGCACCGCCAGCAGGCCCGAGACGGTGAAGCCCATGCACATCAGATTGTAGGTGAGGATGTTGCGCCGCTCGACCTCGTGATAGGCGAGGTTCAGGCCGTAGAAGAGGGTCTTCACCCCGCCGTTGGCCGCCAGCAGCGACAGGGCCAGGGTCCAGACCAGGGTGAAGGTCAGTTCGCCGGTCGAGCCGCCCGCCAGCCGCTGCATCTCGGCCCCCAGGAACTGGGCCACGTTCGACGGCAGCACCTCATAGAGAAAACTAAGTTGCCCCCAGGCGTCGGCCGGATCGGCGAACAGGCCGTAGATGGTGACGAAGGCGCCCAGCGTCGGGAACAGGGCCAGCAGCATGAAGAAGGTCACGCCCCCGGCGACGAAGCCGACGCGGTCGCCGAAATAGCCCATGCCGGTGCGCCAGACGATGTCGACCCATCCCTTGCGCGGGATATGGGCCGGGTGCTGGGCCAGACGCCCGCGTCCGGGTTCGTCGGCGTCATAGTCCTCGGGCGTGAGATCGCGCGGGGGCAGGGGCTCGGGCCGTCTGGGCCGCAGCTCGACGCCGTACTTGTGGCCTTGCGTATAAAGCAGGTGCGCCGCCGTGGCCCCCGCCGCCAGACCGCCCGCCGCGGCGCCCAGATAGCGCCAGACCGCGCCGCCGTTTCCGCGTTTTCGCGACGTCCGTTTCAGAAGGTTCTGCATCCCCATCCGCCCCTCAACGGCCACGCTGGCCGCCTGTTCCCGGTCCGCTTGCGTCTTGAATTCCCGCGCGGCAATCGCCAATCAGCCTTCATGTCCGAAAACGCATCCGCCGCCCCGACCCTGCTCACCGCCTGGAAAGGCGCGCAAGCCCGGCTGAAAGCCGCCGGCATCGACAGTCCGTCGATCGACGCCCGCCTGCTGCTGGAGGCCTCGACCGGGGCGGGCCGCGTCGACATCCTGACCGATCCCTATCGCGTCGTCGACGCCGACAAGCTCGCGGCGCTGGACGCCATGATCGAACGCCGCCTGAAGCGCGAGCCGGTGTCGCGCATCCTGGGCAAGAAGGGCTTCTGGAAGATCATGCTGAACGTCACCCCCGACGTGCTCAGCCCGCGCCCGGACACCGAGACCCTGCTGGACGTCGTCGTGCGGGCCTTCCCGCCGCATCGCGCCTTCGACTTCGTCGACCTGGGCACCGGCTCGGGCGCCATCCTGCTGGCCACCCTGGTCGAGCGGGCCGGGGCGCGCGGCGTCGGCACGGACATCTCGACCGAGGCCATCGCCGTGGCGCGCGAGAACGCCGCCAACCTGGACCTGGACGGCCGCTGCACCTTCATCCGCACCGATTGGGCCACGGGTTTCGCCGACGACAGCTTCGACCTGGTGGTGTCCAATCCGCCCTATATCCCGACCGCCGACATCGCCGGTCTGGACCCCGAGGTGCGCGAGCATGACCCGCATCTGGCGCTGGACGGCGGCCCCGACGGCCTGCAGCCCTATCGCGATCTGGCCCCCGAGATCGCCCGCATCCTGCGCCCCGACGGCGTCTTCGCCGTCGAGATCGGCTGGGATCAGGGGGCGGCGGTCAAGGCCCTGTTCGAGGCGGCCGGCTTCACCGGCGTCAAGGTGGTCAAGGACCTGGGCGACCGCGACCGCGTCGTCACCAACGGCCCGGACCCGCGCGTCGACCCCATCCCCGAGGCCTGACGGGGGGCGAAAGGGACGCGCAACAAAAGCCTTGGAAACGACGTCATCGCGCGCTAAGTCGTTTCTTGTCTCCCACTCAAACGCATCCTTTTCGGGCAGGTTTGCTCGCTCAAGCGCGTCTGGGCCAGTGACGGTCGGGCCGGTTCGGCCCGGCGGACCACAGGGCGGCGAACGGTTTTCCGAGCACATCGATACGGGGATTGGCCCCGACCGAACGGAACGACGAACTGGGTCCTGCCCGTCCTCACCCGACGGCGGCCCGCACCAGCACGGTAAGCTCCGATGAGAGATTTCAAGGGCATGAAGCGT
>NZ_DASWXW010000035.1:0-31704 GCF_036405315.1 Brevundimonas sp.
TGTCCGAACTGGGCGGCGAGCTTTCCGGCAGCAGCGCCGCCGAGATCCGCTTCGAGCGGAACGGCCGGGTGCAGACCACCACCATAAGGACCGGCCAGTGATGCGCCTTCACCGCTCTTTCGCCGCCGTCGCCCTGTCGGCCCTGATCGCTGCTCAAGGCCCGCTGCTGGCCTCGCCGGTCATGGCCCAGGGCTCTGGTCAGGATGGGGCGCGCCAGACCCTGAACGTCCAGGGCGCCGACATCCGCGCCTTCATTCAGGACGTGGCGCGGACCACGGGCCGCACCTTCATCGTCGACCCCGCCGTGACCGGAAACGTCACCGTGACCAGCCAGCGCGCGTTGAATCGCACCGAGCTGTTCGAGGTCTTCCTGTCCACCCTGCGCGCCAACGGTCTGGTGGTGACGCCGACCAGTTCCGGCGCCTATCGCATCAGCCCGGCCCAGGGCGCGGCGCAGGGACCGTCCACCGTCGGATCGGAACGCTTCTCGACCCAGGTCTTCCAGTTGCGCAACATCGACGCCGCCTCGGCCGCCGAGACCATCCGGCCTCTGGTCGGGGCGCAAGGCCAGGTGCTGGCCAACCCCAGCGGCAACAGCGTCGTGGTCGCCGACTTCGCCGACAACCTGAGCCGCATCCGCAGCCTGATCCAGCGCATCGACGTGGATCGCGCCGCCTTCGACGTGGTGACGCTGGAGAACTCCTCCGCCGCCGAGATCGCGGGCGTCCTGGCCCAGGTCCTGGCCCCGCCCGGCGGTCAGCCGGGGCAGGGGATGGTGTCGGTGACGCCGGTGGCCAGCTCCAACTCCGTCATCCTGCGCGGCGACCCCGCCGCCGTGGCGCGGGTGCGCCCCCTGGTCGAGGATCTGGATCGCCGCGCCCGCTCGGCCGACGACGTCAAGGTCGTCTTCCTGCAACACGCCAACGCCGAGCAGTTGCTGCCGGTGCTGCAACAGATCGTCGGCCAGCCGGTGACGGCGGCCAGCGCGACGGCGACGCCTGCCGCGCGCGGAACCGGCGAAGCCGCCGCGCCGACGCCGCAAGTCTCCGCCCCGGCCGCGCCGGTCGCGGGTCAGAAGGCCAGCATCGCCCGCTTCCCCGGCGCCAACGCCCTGGTCATCTCGGCCTCGGCGGACACCCAGCGCATGCTGGCCGAGGTCATCCGCCAGCTCGACAGCCGCCGCCAACAGGTCCTGATCGAGGCCATCGTCGTCGAGCTGGGCGACACCGCCGTGCGCGAACTGGGGGTCCAGTGGCTGCTGGCCGGATCGGACGGCACGCCCATTGGTCTGACCAACTATTCCGACCGCGCCGCGCCTCTGGTGCCGCTGGCGGGCGGGGCCGCCGCCGGTCAACTGGACAAGGACGATCCGCTGCGCGAGCAGCTTCAGAACCTGGCCCTGAACAGCCTGGTCGGCGCCAACGGCTTTATCGGCGGGGGCGGCGGGCGCATCGGCTCGGACGGCCTGTTCGGCTTCATCATCAATGCGGCCAAGTCGGACGAAGGCTCCAACCTGCTGCAGACGCCGTCGCTGATGACGCTGGACAACGAAGAGGCCACCATTCTGGTCGGGCAGGAGGTGCCGATCACCACCGGCGAGGCCCTGCTGGACGGCAACTCCAACCCTTTCCGCACGACCCAGCGTCAGGACATCGGGGTCAAGCTGATCGTCAAGCCGCAGATCAACGCCGGCGGCTCCATCACCCTGTTCCTGCGCCAGGAGGTGTCCAGCATCAACGGCGTCCTGACGCGCGGCGCCTCGGACCTGGTGCTGAACAAGCGCGAGCTGGAGACGACCCTGGTCGTGGACGATGGCGAGATCGCCGTGGCCGGCGGCCTGCTGGATCAGAACGACCGCCTGTCGGTCGACAAGGTGCCTGGCCTGGGCGACGTGCCGGTGCTCGGCAACCTGTTCAAGTCGACCAGCCGCCAGCGCGGGCGCACCAATCTGATGGTCTTCATCCGCCCGACCATCATCCGCACGCCGGGCGACGCCCAGCAGCTGAGCGCCGACCGCTGGGGCTATATGCGCGGCGAGCAAATCCGTTCGCAGCCGGGCGTCGAACCCAGCCTGGATGAGATGCTGCGCGACTATATGCGCACCCAGGCGCCCGTCGCGCCGCGCGCCATCGACAACCCGGCGCCGGGCGGGACCGCGCCGACAGGCGAGGTGACGATCAGCCCGCTGGCCCCCGCCGCCAACGCCGTCTCGCCGCAGGGCTGAGGGCCATGATCACCCTGGTCAATCCGACCCTGCCCTATGGCTTCGCCAAGCGGAACGGCGTCATCCTGCTGGACGCGGGCGACATCGCCTCGGTGGGGCTGCGGCAGGGCGCGGACCCCCTGGCCCTGGTCGAGACGCGCCGCGCCCTGGGTCGGCCGCTGCAGGTCCAGTTGATGGACCAGGCCGAGTTCGACCGCCGCCTGTCCGACGTCTATGCCGGCGACCTGAACGGCGATGATCAGATGGACATGCCGTCGGGGCTGGACGGCCTGATCGAGGACCTGCCCGCCGCCGCCGACCTGCTGGACTCCGCCGACGACGCCCCCGTGATCCGCATGATCAACGGCATCATCGCCGAGGCCGTGCGCGCGGGCGCCTCGGACATCCATCTGGAGCCCTATGAGAGCGCCCTGATCGTGCGGATGCGGGTCGACGGCGTGCTGCGCGAAGCCTTGAGCCTGAACCCGCGCATCACGCCGCTTCTGGTCTCGCGCATCAAGGTCATGGCCCGCCTGGATATCGCCGAGAAGCGCGTGCCGCAGGACGGACGCATCCCCCTGGCCCTGGGCGGCAAGACCCTGGACGTGCGCGTTTCGACCCTGCCGTCGCGGGCGGGCGAGCGGGTGGTGCTGCGTATTCTCGACAAGGATCAGGCCGGCCTGTCGCTGGACCAGCTGGGCATGGACGCGGATGCGCACGACGCCTTCCGCACGGCCTTGCGCGAACCCAACGGCGTCATCCTCGTCACCGGCCCGACCGGCTCGGGCAAGACGACCAGCCTCTATGCCGGCCTGTCGCTGCTGAACGACGCCACGCGCAACATCCTGACGGTCGAGGACCCGGTCGAATACGCCATCGACGGCGTCGGACAGACCCAGGTCAATCCCAAGGTCGGCATGACCTTCGCGGCGGGCCTGCGCGCCATCCTGCGTCAGGACCCGGACGTGGTCATGGTCGGCGAAATCCGCGACGTGGAGACGGCGAGCGTCGCCGTTCAGGCTTCGCTGACCGGCCACCTGGTCCTGTCCACCGTCCACACCAACGACGCCGCCGGGGCCGTGACGCGACTGCGCGACATGGGGGTGGAGCCCTTCCTCCTGGCCTCGACCCTGCGTCTGATCGTGGCCCAGCGGCTGGTGCGCCGCCTGTGCGGCGACTGCCGCCAGTCCGAACCCGCCGACGCCGCCACCGCCCGTTTGTGCGGCGTGGTCGAGGGTGCGACCGTCTGGCGCGCGCAGGGCTGCGGATCGTGCAACCACACCGGCTACGTCGGCCGCGTCGGCGTCTATGAGACGCTGAAGATCGACGACAAGGTGCGCCGCCTGATCGCCGCCGAGGCCGACGAGGAAGCCCTCATCAACGCCGCCTTTCCGCAGGGCGGCACCCTGTCGGACCGGGCGCGCGCCCTGGTGCTGGCGGGCGTGACCTCGGTGGAAGAGGCGGTGCGGGTGACGCGTCAGGAGACGCCCGAGGCGCATTCGCTGAATGAGAGCGCCGCCTGATGCCCGCCTTCGACTACAGCGCGGTGGACGTCTCGGGCCGCACCGTCGCGGGCGTGCTGACCGCGCCGGACGAGGCGGCGGCGAAGACGGCGCTGGCGCGTCGCCGCCTGATGCTTCTGTCGCTCAGCCGCGCCTCGGGCGCAGCGGCGACGACCGAAAAGACCCCGCGCCGCAGCCGCAAGCTGTCGTCGCGCACCCTGGCCCTGACCACGCGTCAGCTGGCCACCCTGATCAGCGTCGCCCCGGTCGACGAGGCCCTGCGCACCCTGATGCTGCAGGCGGAACGGCCCGACGTGCGCGCCGTCCTGTCCGGCGTCCACGCGGGCGTGGTCGAGGGTCAGCGCCTGTCCGAGGCCATGGCCCGTCAGGGCGCGGCCTTTCCGCCCCTCTATCGCGCCACCGTCGCGGCGGGCGAGGCCTCGGGCGCGCTCGGCCCCATTCTGGAGCGTCTGGCCGAGGGGCTGGAGCGCGACCAGCAGGTGCGGGGCAAGGTGATCACCGCCCTGGTCTATCCCGCCGTCCTGGCCCTGGTGGCGCTCGGCGTGGTGACGGCCCTGATGGTCTTCGTCGTGCCCAAGGTGGTCGATCAGTTCGACAGCATGAACCAGACCCTGCCCCTGCTGACGCGGGTGGTGATCGGGGTGTCTGACCTGATGCGGCACTGGGGCTGGCTGATCGCCCTCCTCCTCCTGGCCGGGATCGGCGGCTTTGTCGCCGGGATGCGGAACCCCGGCTTCCGGCTGGCGGTGGACCGGCGCATTCTGCGCCTCCCGGTCGTCGGGCGGCTGACCCGCGACCTGCACGGGGCGCGGATGGCGCGGACCCTGTCGACCATGATCGCGGCGGGCTTGCCCGTGCTGGAAGGCCTGACCATCACGTCCCGCACCGTGTCCAACCGGGCCCTGCGCGCCTCGACCGAGATGATGGCCGACGCCGTGCGCGAGGGCGGGGGCCTGTCCGCCGCCATGCGCCGCGCCGACGTCTTCCCGCCCATCCTGGTGCACATGACCGCGTCCGGCGAGGCCAGCGGTCGGCTGGAGCCGATGATGGAGCGCGCCGCCGACTATCTGGAGCGCGAGTTCAGCGCCTTCACCGCCGTCATGCTCAGCTTCCTCGAGCCCGCGATCATCGTCGTCATGGGCGGCGTGGTCGCCCTGATCGTCCTGTCGATCCTTCTGCCCATCCTTCAGATCAACACCCTGGCGATGGGGTGAATCGGGAACCCGCCATGACCGAAATCCAGCCGCAACATTCCGCCGAGCCCGTCGCAGCCGACAGCGCTTGCGTCTGCGCTCATGCAGCGAGCGACCGCGTCGCTCGCGATAGCGCCCTAAGACTTGCTGCTCTTCAGCGCAAAGCCCGCCAGGGCTTTACGCTGGTGGAGTTGATGGTGGTCATCGTCATCATCGGCCTCCTGGCCACCGTGGTCGCCATCAACGTCCTGCCGACCCAGGACAAGGCCATGATCGGCAAGGCGCGGGCCGACATCTCGACGCTGGAACAGGCGATCGAGACCTATCGCCTCGACAACCTGAGCTTCCCCGACGCCCAGAGCGGGCTGCAGGCCCTGACCGCGCCGCCCGCCAGCCTGGCCCGCCCCGAACGCTACCGCGAAGGCGGCTATATCCGCCGTCTGCCGGAAGATCCCTGGGGCAATGCCTACCAGTATCGCCGCCCGTCCGCCCACGGCGGTCAGTTCGACGTCTTCTCCTTCGGCGCCGACGGCAAGGAAGGGGGCGAGGGCGATGACGCCGACATCGGCAACTGGCAGAGCTGAGGCGTCCGCCAAAGCCCTCCCCCTCGAGGGGGGAGGGTTGGGTGGGGGTGTAGGTAGCTCGGGTCATGATCGAAACGCGGGAGGCGTCGCCGCGTCTCGCGCGCCAGAGCCTCGCTACGCGGCGCGCACACCCCCATCCCCGACCCTTCCCCCATCGAGAGGGAAGGGAGCAGGGGCGGTCCATGGCTGGCGCTCCGGCTTCACCCTGGTCGAACTGCTGATGGTCGTCGCCATCATGGGTCTCGCCGCGGCCGCCGTCGTGCTCGCCGTGCCGGACCCGCGTCCGCCCGTCGGCGACGAGGCCGAACGCTTCGCCGCGCGGCTGGTGCGCGCGCGCGAGGAGGCCCTGCTGACCAACCGCGCCGTGGCGGTCGAGGCGACGGCGGCGGGCTACGCCTTTTCCCACTTCGACGGCGTCCAGTGGTCGCCCCTGACCGACGGCCCCTTCGGCGAGGAACACTGGGCCGAGGACACCGCAGCCCGGCCCGAGGGCCAGCCGGCGGATGCGCCCCTGCGCGTCGTCTTCGACCCGACCGGCGTCGCCGACGCCGCCAGCCTGAGCCTGTCGCGCGGCCACCGCGCCGTCACCGTCGCCGTCGACGCGGCGGGCGAGGTGAGGGTGCGATGATCCACCTTCTCCGCTCATCCCGGCGAAGGCCGGGATCCAGATCATATGACGCAAGGGCTGGCCTTCGCGGGCGCAGAAGCAACCCTGCACCCGCGCGCCTTGGCATCTGGATCCCGGCCTTCGCCGGGATGAGCGGGTCAAAGGCGAGCGGGAAGGGGAGGGCCGGTTTCACCCTGATCGAGCTGCTGGTGGCCCTGGCGGTGTTCACCCTGGCCGCCCTGGCCCTGCTGAACCTCGGCGGCGAGAACACCCGCTCGGCCGCGCGCGCCGAGACGCGGACGCTCGGCGGCGTCGTGGCCGAAAACCTGGCGGTCGAGGCCATGACCGCGCAACCCGCGCCGGCGCCCGGCGACAGCGACGGGACGGAAGCCCTGGCCGGGCGCGACTGGCGCTGGACCCGGTCGGTCACGGCCACCGACGACCCCGACATCCTGCGCGTCGACATCCGCGTCCTGGACGACGAGGGGCAGGCCGCCGAGCGCGTCCTGTTCCGGGCGATTTCACAGTGAGGGGGCGGGCCATGAAATCCCGTTCCGGCTTCACCCTGATCGAGGTGATGATCGCGCTGCTGATCTTCGCCCTGCTGGCGGCGGCGGGGGTGCTGGTGCTGAGCCAGAGCATCGACAACCGCTTCGTGGTCAAGGCCGCGACCGACCGCACCGCCGAACTTCAGCGTCTGCGCGCGACCCTGCGCGCCGATCTGGGCCAGGCCGCGCCGCGCCGGGTGCGGGCCGCCAACGGTCAGCCGGCGTCCTCGCCCATCCTGGTCGCCGAGGCGCCCGGCGATCCCCTGCTGGTGCTGGTCCGCGCCGGGTGGAGCAACCCGGACGGCCGTCCGCGCGCCTCGCTGCAAAGGGTCGAATACCGTCTGGTCGAGGACCGGCTGGAGCGGCGGGTCTATCCCTATCTGGACGGCGCCCGGCCCAGCCCGCCGCAGGTTCTGTACCAAGGCGTCAGCGCCCCGGCCCTGGCCTTCATCAGCGCGGGGGCCGAGACGCCGCGCTTCGTCTCGTCGCCCGACCGCCCCCTGCCGGACGCGGTGCGTCTGGACCTGACGCTGGAGGGCTATGGTCCGGTGCGTCAGTTGTTCATCGTCGGGGGCGGGCGATGAGGGCGCGCTTTAAGGACCGTGAAGGCATGGCCCTGCTGACCGTCCTGCTGCTGGTGGCGGTGATGGCGGCGGTGGCGGTGCTGGTGCTGGACGATATCCGCTTCTCGGTCCGCCGCACCATGAATGCGGAAACCCAAGGCCAGGCCCAGTGGTATGCGGCGGGCGCCGAAGCCCTGGCGCGGCGTCAGATCGACCGCCTGCGCGACCTTGATCCGGTCAAGACGCCGATCCAGCCGGACTGGAACGGGCGGGCGCTGAGCTTCCCGGTCGAGGACGGCTCGATCACCGCCCGCCTCAGCGACGGTCAGGCCTGTTTCAACCTGAACAGCCTGGTCGAGGGTCAGCTGGAGGTCTATGTCGCCCGGCCTTTGGGCGGTCAGCAGTTCGTCGCCCTGGGCCGCGCCCTGAACCTGCCCGAGGGGCGGATGCGGGCGATCGCCGACGCCCTGACCGACTGGATCGACACCGACACGACGCCGCGCGCGCAAGGCGGCGAGGACGCCGCCTACGCCGGGCAGGGCCAGCCCTATCGCACCGCCGGGACCCTGCTGGCCGAGGTCAGCGAACTGCGCGCGGTGAAGGGGGTGGACGTCGCGACCTACGCCGCCCTGCGACCCTATCTGTGCGCCCTGCCGACCACGGATCTGTCGCCGATCAACCCCAACACCCTGAGGCCGGATCAGGCGCCGCTGCTGGTCATGCTGGCCGACGGCAAGCTCAGCCTGGCCTCGGCCCGCGCCGCCATCGCCGCACGGCCCGCCAGCGGCTGGAGCGACGCCAACGCCTTCCTGATGCAGGGGCCGATGGCGGCTGTTCCATTGCCGACCACGGTGCAGGACCAGCTGACGGTCCTGACCCGCTTCTTCAACCTGCGCGTGGACGTGGAGTTCGGCGGAAGCCGCGCCGTCCGCACCGCCCTGATCGAGCTGCCCCCGGCCGGTCCCGCGCGCACCGTCATCCAACGCTGGACCCTGGACGAATGAGCCGCATCCGACTGATCCTGATCCCGCCCTCGGCGGCCCTGCCGGCGTCGTGCCTGACGCTGGACGCGCAAGGCGCTGTGCTGACGCGCGGCGTCGTCGAGCTGGGCGGCCCGCAACCCGAGCCGATGCGGACCGTGGCGGTCGTGCCCGGCGCCGACGTCCTGATCCGCTGGCTGGACCTGCCGTCGGGCAGTCCGGCCCAACTGGCGGCTGCGGCCCTGCACCATCTGCGGGACGACCTGGCCGCGCCCGCTGATCGGCTGAGCGTGGCGCTGGGGCCGGTCGTGGCGGCGGGAGAACGACGGCTGGCCGCCGTGGTCGGTCGCTCGCTGGTGCAGGCCTGGGGCGACTACCTATCGAGTCTCGGCCTGAAGGCCGACGTCATGATCCCCGACAGCCTGATCCTGCCCGAACCGGCGCAGGAGGAAGCCTTGAACGCAGCCGTCTTCGGCGCCGACCTGGCCCTGCGCGGGCGCGAACTGGCGCTCAGCGTCCAGCCCGATCTGGCCGAGGCCGTGGCCGCCGGGCGCATGCTGGAGCGCATCGGTCGGGCTGACGAGATCGAGCGGCTGCTTTGTGCCGCCGCACTCAACCCGCCGATCAACCTGCTGGCCGGGGCGGGGCGACGCGTCGAGGCCGACCGGCGCGGCTGGAAGCGGGCGGGCGCCCTGGCGGCGGCCCTGATCGTCTCGCCCCTGATCCTGACCCTGGCCGCCGCCGGTCATGACGAATGGCGCGCCCGCGACGCCGAGCATCGCGCCGAGGCCGCCGCGCGCCGGGCCTTCCCGGATATGGCCCAAGAACCGAGAAATGGCGCCGACGCCGTGGCCGAGGCCACGCGCCGCCTGACCACGGCCCCGCCGCCGGGCGGCCCGACCGCCGCCGCCGCCGCCCTGTTCGCCGCCGTCGAGGGCGTCGAGGGCGCCGAACTGGACAGCCTGACGGCCGACGAAGACGGAGTGCACGCCACCGTCACCTACGCCGCCTATCAGGACCTCGACGCCCTGCAGCAGGCCATGGCGGCCAAGGGCATGAGCCTGACCGATGAAAGCACCGTCGACGACCAGGGCAAGGTCGTCTCGGAAGTCCGCGTGGGAGGCGCCTGATGAACCGGATGATCCAGCCGATCGGCCTGTGGTGGGACGGGCGCTCGGCGCGCGAGCAGAGGATGCTGGGGGTCATGGCGCTGCTGATCGCCGCCGTCCTGATCTGGCTGCTGGCGGTGCGGCCCGCCTTCGCCTGGCGTGCGGCGGCGGCGGAACGCCGGGTCGAGGCGACGGCGAGCCTGACGCGGATCGAGGCCGGCCTGTCGGGTCGGGCTTCGCAAGAGGCTGCTGGGGCCAGGGCGGCCATGCCGCCATCGATGAATTTGGCCGAGGTCGAGCAGGCGGCGCGCGCGGCGGCGGAGGCGGCGGGCCTAAGCGTCACCTTTTCGGTGGACGGCGACGGCGGCCTGGCCTTTGACGCCCCGGGCGTGACCTCGGCGGCCCTGTTCGGCTGGCTGGCGGCGCTGAAGGCGGACTACGGCGTCGAAACGCGCGCGGTGACGGTGATCGAGAAGGCCGACGCGACCCTGGACGCGGCCGGCGTGCTTGGCGGCTAGGCGCGGCGCGAAAGATTACACACGTGTAACGTGAATTTTGAGGCTGGACGCGCACCGTCCACATTCGTTACCGCTAAGCCGTGTCGCAGAAACCCATAATTCCCAAACTGACGCAGCGCGAACTGGAAGTCGTCCAGCTGGCGGGCCTGCGTCTGGGCGACAAGGAGATCGCGCAGAAGCTCGGCCTGTCGCCGCGCACCGTTCAGAACCACCTGCATCGGGCCTATGAAAAGCTGGGCGTTTCCGACCGCTTGCAGGCCGCGCGTCGCCTGAGTGAAAACTACTCAGGGGGATCATTCCCCCTATCCGATGGAGCGCTTGCGGGGTCAGTGGGCCCCGTCTCCGCGGCGCCGATGGCGTTTGGGGGCGGGAAGGCGCGGCGGTCGCTCTATGAGCGGTATGTCGCGTTGGACGGCTGGCGCCGACCCAGGAAGCTGGGGGGCTCCCTGCTGTGGCTGATCCTCGGCTGGTCTCTGGCCTGGCTGATCATCGCCGCGGTCGGCGCCAGCCTCGCCAACCCCGTTCTCGAGCTGATCGAAAGCTTGCGGTGAGTTTTCTGCCGCAGGGGGTGGTCGATGATGACAGGTCAATGAGCAGACGCCCGGAACGGGTCGCCAAAACCGCCTTGGGCGGCGACGGCCGGCACGCGGGCTGATTTCGAACAATGCACCCCGTCCAGATCATCCTCATCCTCGCCAATCTGATCGCCTTCACCCTGCTGTTGTGGCGGGGCGGAATGGTCGATCGGCTGGCGGTGGCCGCCCTGACGGCGGCCCAGGTCCTGTCGGCGTTTCTCGTGCCGTGGGACATCGACGGCTTTCGGGTCGGGGTGATGCTGGTGGATGTCGCCCTGTTCGGCGCGCTGTGGGCGCTGGCGGAACACGGCCGTCGCTGGTGGCTGGTCGCCTGCGCCGGATTTCAACTGATCATCGTCGTCAGCCATCTGGCGCCCTTTTTCGCTCATGAGCGGCTGGGCTGGGCGGCGGTCACATTGCAGTGGGCGGCTTGGAGTTTTGTCAGTCTGACGGCCTTCGTCGGGATATGGGAAGCTCTCGCCGACCGACGCTTCGCCCGGGAGGGGCGTGATGGCGCAAGAATGGACCATCGAGGCGGCGCGCGCGCTGCTGCGTCAGTGGACTAGCCGCAAGGTCGACAGCGCCGTCCGCGCGGGCGGACTGGCGGTCGATCTGGACGCGCTGGAAACCTGGCTTCTGGACCAGAAGCCGGCCTCTCTGGCCGAGGCCGAGCGGCTGCTGGAGCTGATCACGGCGCATGAAGCCGGGGCTGCGGGCGACCTCGGCGGCCTGTGCCGGGTCGGGGGCGCGGTGCGCAACGACATCGGCCGCAACGGCAGCCGGGTCGAGGTCAGCTTCGCGCCGCAAGCCTCTGGACCCCTGGCCGGACGGGCCTGAAAAGTCATCGTCTGCTGACGAAAAGTCACCAATTGCTGACGCGAGGTAAGGCTTTCGTCGGCTGAAACGGACTGCTAGAGCGCCGCTTCTGTCCGCGACAAGGCCGTGCGCCGTCGCTCCGCAAAGCGGTTCCCCCTTTCATGAACTCCCCTGTCCGCGCCGCGTATCTCGCGTCCGTCGCCTTGCCCCTGCTCGTTTTCGCCGCGCCTGTGTTCGCGGAGGATGCGGCGACCGAGGGACCGACCCAGGTGTCCGAGATCGTGGTGACGGCCCAGCGGCGCGAGGCGCCCCTGGCGGCCACGCCCCTGTCGCTGACGGTCGCGGCCCAGCCGCTGCTGAACGACGTCGGCGTGCGCGACATCAAGGATCTGCAGATCCTGACGCCGGGCCTGATCACAGCCTCGACCTCGAACCAGACCTTCACCACGGCCCGCATCCGCGGCGTCGGGACGGTGGGCGACAATCCGGGGCTGGAAAGCTCGGTCGGCGTCATGATCGACGGCGTCTATCGCCCCCGCAACGGCGTGGCCCTGGGCGACCTCGGCGAGGTCGAGCGCATCGAGGTGCTGAAGGGGCCGCAAGCGACCCTGTTCGGCAAGAACACCTCGGCCGGCGTCATCAACGTCGTCACCGCCGCCCCGTCCTTCACCCCGCGTCTGGCGGGCGAGGCGACCTTCGGCGACTACGGCGTGAAGGGCGGCTCCGTCTCCCTGACCGGCCCCATCGTCGACGAGGTTCTGGCCGGCCGCTTGTATGTGGCCGCGCGCCGCCGCGACGGCCTCTATGAGGTGAAGACCGGCGACGGCCCTCGCGCCGCGACCGATGATCAGAACGAGCACTACGACACCGTGCGCGGCCAGCTGCTGTGGCGCGCCACGCCTGACCTGACCGCCCGCCTGACCGCCGACTGGACCGAGCGGGACGAGCGTTGCTGCGTCGGCGTGCAACTGGTCACGGGAAGCACCGCGCCCCTGCTGGCCACCTTCGCGCCCGACGGCGGGGTGGCGGCGACGCCCAACCCCTGGGCGCGCGTCGCCTGGTCCAACCGCGACACCAACACCCGCATCCGCGACAAGGGCCTGGCCCTGCACCTGAGCGCCGACCTGGGCTGGGCGACGCTGGAGACGACCTCGGCGGCGCGCGACTGGCGCGGCGTCATCAGCCAGGACTGGGACTTCACCTCGGCCGACCTGGCCTATCGTCCCGACGACGGCAGCTGGTCCAATCGCTTCCGCACCCTGACGCAGGAGGTCCGCCTTTCGGGCCAGAACGGGCGTCTGGACTGGGCCGCCGGCGCCTTCCTGTCGGATGAGAAGCTGACGCGTCGCGACAGCCTCTTCTACGGCGCGGACTACGAGGCCTATGTCGGCCGCCTGCTGTCGCGCTCGGCCGCCAATCCGCTGGGCGATCCCAATCATGTCTCGACCCTGACCGGTTTGGCCGTCGGCCAGAGCTTCGTCGAGGGCCAGGGGCAGTTGGACCGCTACTGGCAGACGACGCAGTCGGCGGCCCTGTTCGCCCAGGCCTCCTACGCCGTGACCGACCGACTGACCCTGACCGGGGGCCTGCGCCGCACGCACGAGACCAAGGACATGAGCGCGGCCTACGAGAACACCGACGGCGGCCGCGCCTGCGCCGCCGCCCTGGCCCGGGGCGTGGTCAGCGGCACCCTGTGCCTGCCCTGGTCCAACCCGGCCTTCAACGGCCTGAAGACGTCCGAGACGGTCAAGGACGAGGCCTGGACCGGACTGGCCCGCGCCGAATATCAGGCGGCCGAGGGCGTCCGCCTCTACGCCGGCTGGTCGCGCGGCCGCAAGAACGGCGGCTTCAACCTGGATCGCGGCCAGACCAACCGCATCCCCGACGCCTCGCGCGCCTTCGGGGCGGAAACCGCCGACGCCTGGGAAGCCGGGGTCAAGAGCGTGATGCTGGACCGCCGCCTGCTGGTCTCGGCCGCCGCCTTCCGCCAGACCTATGACGACTTCCAGCTCAACACCTTCCTCGGCACCACCTTCCTGGTGCGCTCGATCCCGGAAGTGCGCGCCAAGGGCGTCGAGGCGGACTTCATGTTCCTGCCGGTCGAGGGCCTGTCGCTGCAGGGCGGCGTCACCTACGCCCAGACCGAATACGGTCACGACCCCATCGCCGGCCTGCCGCTGCTGGCCGGACGCCGCCTGAACTTCGCGCCGCTGTGGAGCGGCTCGCTGGCCGGGACCTATGAGCGTCCGGTGGGGGCGGGCCTGACCGGGCGCGTCACCCTCGCGGCCAAGTACTCGTCGGAATACAACACCGGCTCGGACCTGGATCCGGCCAAGAGCCAGCCGGGCTTCTGGCTGGTGGACGGCCGCGTCGCCCTGGCCAGGGACGAGGCCTGGAGCGTCGAGCTGTGGGGCAGGAACCTGTTCGATCAGGACTACCGCCAGGTGGCCTTCGGCGCGCCGTTCCAGAGCGGCACGCTCGGCGCCTTCCTCGGCGCGCCGCGCACCGTGGGCGTGACGCTGCGGGTGGTGCGCTAACCTTCTTCCTTCTCCCCTTGAGGGAGAAGGTGGCAGGCGAAGCCTGACGGATGAGGGGTGCGAGGAAATTCGCACCCCGATTCACGTCAGACCTTCGCGCCGACACCCCTCATCCGAGCGCCTCCGGCGTCCACCTTCTCCCTCAAGGGGAGAAGGACAGGGATCACCCCTTGTCGCGCGCCTCGTCTCGCGCGGCGCGCTCGGCCTGGCCGCGCCAGCCGTAGCCCTCGCCGTGCTTGCCGACGCTGACGAAGGTCGCTTCCTCGGCCTTGTGGAAATACTGCTCGGCCACCATCCAGCCCTTGAAGGGCCGCAGCACGCCCAGGCACATCAGGGCCAGGATCGGCAGGGTGACGACGAAATGCACCCAGACCGGCGGGTGGACGTTGAACTCGAAGATCATGAAGCCGATCATGCCGACCACGCCCACCGCCGACATGACGAAGAAGGCCGGGCCGTCCGCCGGGTCGGCGAAGCCGTAGTCCAGGCCGCAGTTCGAGCATTCCTTGCGGATGGTCAGATAGCCCTGGAACAGCGGGCCGACGCCGCAGCGCGGGCAGCGGCAGCGTACTCCGGTCTTCAGCGGGCTGAGAGGCGGGTAGACGGGGTCGGACACGGGAAGCACCTGACAAAACAAGGTGACGAGAACGTCGATACCGCCGATGTCGGCCTTTCGCGCGCGCGTCGCAAGCGGGTGTTTTGTCCTACCTGCATGGCAGGCTTGCGTGACCGGGCCGTTTAACCGGCGTTAACCGCGATTAAAGCCCTTCGCGCGAGGGTGCGCGCGTATGTCCGGGGCAACCGCCAGCAAGCGCGTTCTGAAGACGACCGTGGCGGCCGCCGCGGCGGGCGTCGTCGTGTTCGCGCCCATGGCTCCGCACGCCGAGGGAGCGTCGCCCGGATCAGGCGCGCCGGTCGAGATCCGCGTCGGCGCCAACGCCGGCTTCACCAAGGTCGAATTCGCCGGGGCCGTGGGCTCGCGCGCCCGGGTGCGCCAGGACGGCCGCGTTGTCGTCATCCGCATCGGCACCACCGCCGCCCCCGACGTCAGCCGCCTGCGCGTCGATCCGCCCAAGGGGGTCGAGAAGGTCGAGACCCGCGCCGCGGCGGGCGCCACCGAACTGGTCCTGACCCTGGCCGAGGGCGCCGGGGTTCGCAGCGGCTCGGCCGACGGGGCCGTCTGGCTCAACCTCTATGCGCCGGGCGCCGGACCCGACGGGGGCAAGCCTTCGCCCGTGCCGGTCGGCGGCGCCGTGCCCGTGACCGCCGAGGTCAAGGACGAGACGACCCGCCTGACCTTCGCCTGGGCCGCGCCCGTGGGGGCCGCCGTCTTCCGCCGCGGCGACGCTGTCTGGGTGGTGTTCGACGCCGCCGCCCGCATGAACATGCCCGCCGCCGCCCAGGCTGGGGACGCCGCCAAGGCGCGCTGGGCCGCCGGTCCCGACTTCACCGCCATCCGCATTCCCGCGCCCGAGGGCCAGACGGTGTCCGCCCGCGCCGACGGGGCGTCCTGGATCGTCACCCTGGGCGGAACCGCGCCGACCGTGACGGGCGTCGAGATCGGCCGCGACGACAGCGTCCAGACGGCGCTGACCGCACGCATGGCCGGGGCGACCAAGACCGTCTGGCTGACCGATCCCATGGTCGGCGACCGCTTCGCCGCCGTAACGGCCCTGGCCCCCGGCAAGGGGCTGAAGAGCGGGCGGCGCACCGTTGATCTGGCCCTGCTGCCCACCGCCCACGGCCTGGCGGTCGAGACCCCGACCGACGACCTGACGGTCAAGGCCGAGGGCGACATCGTCACCCTGTCGCGGCCGCGCGGCCTGCGCCTGTCGCCGCCGACCGTGGGGCTGGAGGCCGCCGCCCACGAAGTTCACGCCCCGCGCGCCGCCGTGCGTCCGGCCCTGATCATCGCCGACTGGGCCGATCTGGGCGCCGAGAGCTTCAGCGCGCGCCACCGCGCCCTGCAGACCGCCGCCGAGCTGGAGAGCGGCCGCGCCGTCGAGGACCCCCGCGCCCCCATCGAATCCCGTCTGGCCTATGCTCGCTTCCTGGTCGGGCAGGGGCTGGGCTATGAGGCGATCGGCGTGCTGAACGCCCTGGTCAAGCAGACCCCGGCCATGCAGGGCGTGGCCGAGGTGCGCGGCCTGCGCGGCGCCGCGCGCGCCTCCATCGGCCGTCTGGCCGAGGCCGAGGCCGACTTCTCGTCGGGGGCTCTGGCGGGCGATCCCTCGACCCGCGTCTGGCAGGGCTATATCGCCGCCCAGCGCAGCGACTGGACCACGGCGCGTCAGGCCTTCGCCGCCGGGGCCGGCGTGGTCGACAACTTCGCCCCCGAGTGGCGCGCCCGTTTCGGCACGGCCCACGCCCTGGCCGCCGTCGAGACCGGCGATCTGGACGCCGCGCGCGAGCTGCTGGCCTATGTCTTCAGCCAGCCGGGCGTATCCGCCCCGGACCAGCTGGCCGCCCGTCTGGTCCAGGCCAGGCTGTTCGAGCTGGAACAGAAGCCGGCCCAGGCGCTGGCGGTCTACAAGGCCGTGGCCCGCGCCCCGCTGGACGGCATCGCCACGCCGGCCCGTCTCGGCGCGGTGCGCCTGGAAATGGCCCGCGGCGTGCTGAAGCCCGATCAGGCCGCCGCCCAGCTGGAGGCCCTGAAGTGGCGCTGGCGCGGCGACGGCGTCGAACTGGCCGTGATCCGCAGTCTGGGCGAGCTCTACCTGTCGCAGGGGCGCTATCGCGAGGCCCTGACCACGCTGAAGGCGGCGGGCCGCAAGATCGTGGTCCTGCCCGGCGGCGACAAGCTGCAGGCCGATCTCGACAACGCCTTCCGCGCCCTCTTCCTCGACGGCGCCGCCGACGGCCTGCAGCCGGTGCAGGCCCTGGCCCTGTTCTTCGATTTCCGCGAACTGACCCCGGTGGGCGCCGACGGCGACGAGATGGTGCGGCGTCTGGCCCGGCGCCTGATCGACGTCGATCTGCTGGATCAGGCCGCCGAGCTGCTGAAATATCAGGCCGACAACCGCCTCGACGGCGTGGCCAAGGCCCAGGTCTCGACCAATCTGGCGGCCGTCTATCTGATGAACCGCCAGCCGGAGCAGGCGCTGCAGGCGCTCTGGTCCTCGCGCACCACGCTGCTGCCCACGGCCATGAACAGCGAGCGCCGCGCGCTGGAGGCCCGCGCCCTGATGGAGCTGGGCCGCTATGATCACGCGCTGGAGGTTCTGGGCAAGGACGCCTCGCCCGCCGCGCGCGACGTGCGCGCCGAAATCTTCTGGAAGCAGCAGCAGTGGGGCGCGGCGGCGGCGATCTACGAGCAGCAGTTGGGCGCTCGCTATCGCGACGCCCTGATCCCGCTGACGGCGGACGAGGAGAACCGGCTGATCCGCGCGGGGGTCGGCTATTCGCTGGCGCGGGATGCGGGGGCGCTGAACCGCCTGTCGCGCAACTATTCGGGCTTCGCCGACAAGGCCCGGTCGCCGGGCGGCATCCGCATCGCTCTGGCCGGTCTGGACGGCGCCGACGGCTCGGGTCGCCCGCAGGACTTCGCCACCCTCAGCGCCGGGGCCGACACCTACGCCGGCTGGATCGCGGCGACCAAGGCCGAGTTCAGACAGAAAACGGGCGGAGACCGCCCTGCGACCCCCGCCCGTCCTCAGGCGGCCGGAGCCGCCTGACAGTCTTGTTTCCCTAACGCCTCTCGCGCGGCGAGAGGCTACTTGAGGGAAGTCGGCTCCCATTCATGCGACGCGAGGCGCTGCAGAAGCGGGAGCCATGAACCTCGCCTGGAGGTCCGAAGGCTTAGCCGTTGACGGCGTCCTTCAGCGGCTTCGACACGCGGAAACGCACAGCCTTCGAAGCGGCGATCTTGATGGTCGCGCCCGTGGCCGGGTTGCGGCCTTCACGCTCGGCGCGCTCGGCGGTGTCGAACACGCCCAGGTTCGAGATGCGGACGTCCGAACCCGAAACCAGGCTCTTGTGGATGTTCTTGACGATCGCGTCGAGGACGCGGCCGGCGTCGGCCTGCGAAACACCCGCGTCCTTGGCGACGGCGGCGATCAGTTCGGCTTGAGTGGTCATAAGGGTTTTCCCAAAGGTGGTCGCCCGATTCCCGGACGAAGACCGGAGGATCAACACGCGTTTGGCGCAGCTTGGCAAGCCCGGCTGAGCTTCAAAGCCCCTGAGGCTGGGGATTTATCCCCCGCCGGATGCTCTCTGGAAGCTCTCGACCAGGCTTCCCGCCACCAGCCGCCAGCCGTCCACCAGCACGAAGAAGATCAGCTTGAAGGGCAGGGAGACCACCACCGGCGGCAGCATCATCATGCCCATGGACATGAGCACGCTGGCCACCACCAGATCGATCACAAGGAACGGAACGAAAAGAAGAAATCCGATCTCAAACGCCTTCTTCAACTCGCTGATCATGAAGGCCGGCGTGACCACCCGCAGGGGCAGTTCCTGCACCTCCTTGGGGGGCTCGATCTTCGACAGCCGGGTGAACAGGGCCAGGTCGTCGCGGTCCACCTGGGCCAGCATGAAGGTCTTGACCGGTTCGGACGCCGCATCGAAGGCTTGGGGCAGCTCCATCTGCTGATCCAGCAGGGGGCGGACCCCCGAATCATAGGCGTCCTGCCAGGTCGGAGCCATGACGATGGCGCTCAGGAACAGGGCCAGGGACACCAGCACGGCGTTGGGCGGCGACTGCTGCATGCCGAGCGCGGTGCGCAGCAGGGACAGCACCACGATGATTCGCACGAAGCTGGTGGTCATGATGACGATGGAGGGGGCCAGCGACAGCACGGTCATCAGCCCGACCAGCTGCACCACGCGCTGGGTCAGGCCCGCGCCGGTGCCCAGGTCGATGTTGATGGCCGATCCGTTCTGCGCGACTTCCTGCGCCAGCGCGCCCAGCGGCCAGACCAGACACAGGGCCGTGGTGATCAGCGACAGCAGGGCGGCGCGCTTCAGTTCGGCGCGGGTCGGCATGCTGAAAAGCGCGGGGCGGCTCATTTCACATCTCCTTGGCCGCGCGGCTCGATCAGTTCGCGGCCCTCGCCCAGCAGGATCAGCCGTTCCTCGGCGTCCACCCGCACCAGGACCAGACGCCGGGCCGGGTCCAGCACCAGGGTCTCGATCACCTGCAGCCGACGCGCCCCGCGCTCGGCCTGGAATTTCGCCAGAATCTGCGGCGCATAGCGGCGCGCCGCCCAGGCCGCCAGGCCGATCAGGCCCAGGGTGATGGCCAGGCCGAACACCGCCCGGAACAGGTCGAGGAAATTCATGCGAAATCTGAGCCCCGGCAGCGCGCACAGGTGCGCCGCTTCGCCCGCACGTTTCGCGCCTCGTGGTTAACGGCGCGTTTAGGAACACGGAATATTAACCATGCAGGCGGCAAATTCTGCCGATCCATCGTTCGAGGGTCCCTCGTGTCCGTCACCGACATTCCGCTGCTGAACCAGATCAAGGGCCGTCTCGGATGGCTCGACGATCGTCAGCGCGTGATCGCCCAGAACGTCGCCAACTCCGACACCCCCGGCTTTGTCGCCCGCGACCTGAAGACGCCGACCGACTTCGCCGAGGCGATGCGCACCGGCGGGGGGCTGAAGATGGTGGCCACCAACGCGCATCACATCACGCCGCCGGGTCAGGCCGCCCGTTTCCAGGCCGTCAGCACGCCGGATTCCGAGACGACGCTGGACGGCAACTCGGTCGTGGTCGAGGAGCAGATGCTCAAGATGGCCGAGAGCCGCATGGCCTATGACGCCGCCATCGGCTTCTACCAGAAGTCCATGCAGATGATCCGCATGGCCGCCAAGAAGCCCGGCGTCTGAGGCAGGAGATTCAGATGTCTGATCCCGTCAACGGCCGTCCCGTCACTCCGCGCAACAACGCCATGGCCGTCGCCTCCAGCGCCCTGAAGGCGCAGCAGTCGCGGATGCGCATCATCGCCGAGAACATCGCCAACGCGGAATCCACCGCCAACGTCGCAGGCGGCCAGCCCTATCGGCGCCAGACCCCGGTGTTTCAGGCCCGCAACGTCAACGGCGCGACCGGCGTGGTCCTGGCCGAGGTCCGCCCGGACCAGAGCGACTTCCGTATGGAATACGACCCCTCGCACCCGGCGGCCAACGCCGAGGGCTATGTCCAGCGGCCCAACGTCGACACCCTGGTCGAGGCCATGGACATGCGCGAGGCGCAGCGCGCCTACGAGGCCAACCTGAACGTCATCGAGACGGCGCGGAACATGGAGTCCCGCACCCTCGACATCATCAAGAAGTAAGGGCTAGGCCATGAATCCCATGATGGCGGCCAAGGCCTATGCGGCGGTTCAGGGCGGGGCCATGCCCAGCGCCCCGTCGGCGGCCGCGGCGACGCAAGGTCCCGGCTTCTCCGAACTGCTGCAAGGCGTGATGAACTCGACGACGCAGCAGACGCGCGGCGCCGAAGCCCAGATGAGCCAGATGGTCCAGGGCCAGGGCAACCTGATCGACGTCGTCACCGCCGTCTCGTCCGCCGAAGCTTCGTTGGAAACCGTGATGGCGGTCCGCGACCAGGTCATCTCGGCCTATCAGGAAATCATGCGGATGCCGATCTGACGGTGAAAGAGGGCGCGCGGGATCGAACCCCCGCCCTCAGCGGTTCTCTCCGGATCAGGGAGAGACCTCATGCTCAAGAACAAGAATTCCTCGGCCATCGTGGCGGTGAAGGATCTGGATCGCGCCAGGGCCTTCTATTCCGACGTGCTGGGGTTGAACTTGGCCGACACCTCGAACGAGGACATGCTGGGCTATCGCACCGGCAACACCTGGCTGACGGTCTACAAGTCCGACTTCGCCGGGACCAATCAGGCCAACGCCGTCAGCTGGGACGTCGGCGTCGAGCTGGACGATATCGTCGCGGGCCTGAAGGCCAAGGGCGTGACCTTCGAACAGTATGACGCCTTGCCGCACGAGGGCGATATCCACACCTGCGGCGCCCTGCGTCTAGCCTGGTTCAAGGACCCCGACGGCAATATCCTGCATCTGGTCGGCTCGATGGGCTAGCCCTCCAGCGAGACCACCGGGTCCTTGATCTCGGCGCGGGCGTGTCCGCGTTTCTTCAGCCAGGCGCGGATGCGTTTCTGGATCGGATTGTCGACGCCGTAGTGGAGCAGGAAGGCGAAGACGAAGGCCGCGCCGACGCCCATGACCCACAGGCCCCAGCGCGCGGCCTCGCCCAGGCTCAGCTTGTTCGCCGCAGCCTCGGCCAGACCGAACCAGCCGATGCGGACCACTTCGTTGGAGATGAACATGGAGAAGGAGACGACCGCCGCCTGCTCCACCAGCTTCGACGGCCGCTTCACCGGCACGGCGCCCGCCGCCAGGATGATGATCGAGATGAAGGCCAGCGAGATCAGGGCGTGCTTGTCGAAATACTGCGCGATCGCCAGACCGACGGTCGCCAGCAGCAGGGCCCATCCGGCCAGACGGGGATGGATCCAGACGCCCTGCGCGAACCAGGCCAGGCCCATGCCCAGGACGAACAGCGGCAGGGCGCGCCAGATGCCGAGGTTCAGCGGCATCTGATAGACGGGATACTTCAGGATGGCCCAGCTCAGCTCATTGGCCGCCAGATAGCCGATGACCACCAGGCCCAGCGCCAGCCACGGCCCGACCCGCGTCAGGCCGCGCAGCACCCAGGGGAAGGCCAGATAGCAGCCCAGCAGGGCCGAGATCGACCAACTGGGCGCGTTCCAGCCGAGACCGCCATGCACGCCGAACGACTGGACCAGGGCCAGTTGGGCCGGCAGCTGGTCCCAGGCGAACCACTCGGGATGGCTGGGCGGCAGGCCGATCGCCGTGCCCAGCAGCACCATGGCGACCAGCAAGGCCCCCATGATCAGGTGGGCTGGAAACACCCGCAGCGACCGCTTGAGGAAGAAGTCCGTCTTCGACATCCGCCCGCTTCCGACCGATGAGGCGTAGACGCGCATCAGCACATAGCCGCTGTCGATCAGGAAGAAGTTGGTCAGCAGGAAGCCGCCCCGCTCGAACACCGGATGCACCGCCTCGGCCAGGGCGTGGGGCGCCGAGGCCTGGAAGTGATGCAGGATGATCAGCGAGGCCACGATGAACCGCAGCGCGTCCAGCCACCCCCCGCGCATGATCGGCGGCGGCTCATTATGAGACGAAAACGCGGTCCAGCCCATGAAGAAGGCCTCCTTCGGTCGCGGGACTCGCAAGAAGGAGGCCGCGCGGATTCGTGATCGGCTGGCCGGGCGCGACGAGGTCCGGGCCGTGTTAGGTTCTGGCGCGGGGCGACCTTCCGGCCCCTTCAGTTCCTGCCCTGGCGCACGGCCCTGGCCCGTGACGCAGGCGCGTGCGTGCTCCTTTTCAACGGGCCCGCGGGCCCATGGCGACAGGATGCTTACCCATGCCTTTCATCACGACCGACGACGGGACCGAGATATTCTACAAGGACTGGGGCGAGGGGCAGCCGCTGGTCTTCCATCACGGCTGGCCGCTCAGCGCAGACGACTGGGACGCCCAGATGCTGTTCTTCCTGGGGCAGGGCTATCGCGTCATCGCCCATGACCGGCGCGGGCACGGCCGCTCGACCCAGACGGCCGAGGGCAATGAGATGGACACCTACGCCGCCGACGTCGCGGCCCTGGCCCGGCGCCTGGACCTGAGGAACGCTGTTCACATCGGCCACTCGACCGGCGGCGGAGAGGTGGCGCGCTACGTCGCCCGCCACGGCGAGCCGGACGGGCGCGTGGCCAAGGCGGTGTTGATCGGGGCCGTACCGCCGCTGATGCTGAAGACCGCGGCCAACCCTGGCGGCCTGCCGCTGGAGGTCTTCGACGGCTTCCGCGCCGCCCTGGCGGCCAACCGGGCGCAGTTCTATCGCGACGTGCCGGCCGGCCCCTTCTACGGCTTCAACCGGCCGGGCGCGCAGGTGTCGCAAGGCGTCATCGACAACTGGTGGCGTCAGGGCATGCAGGGCGGGGCCAAGGCCCACTACGACTGCATCAAGGCCTTCTCCGAGACCGACTTCACCGAGGATCTGAAGGCCATCAGCGTGCCGACCCTGGTCCTGCACGGCGACGACGACCAGATCGTGCCGATCGACGACTCGGCTCGGCTGTCGGCGCCTCTGCTGAAGAACGGGACGCTGAAGGTCTATCCTGGACTGCCCCACGGCATGTGCACCACCCACGCCGACGTCATCAACGCCGACCTGCTGGCCTTCATCCGCAGTTAGTCGAGATCAGCCCCGGACGAGGCGCAGGAATTCCTCGCGCGTCCGGGGGTCTTCGCGGACCGTGCCGAGCAGGCAGCTGGTGGACAGGCTGGCGCCGGGGACATCGACGCCGCGCATGGTCATGCAGCTGTGCTCGGCCTCGATGACCACGCCGACGCCGTGGGGACGCAGCACGTCCTGGATGGCGTGGGCGATGTCCGATGTCATCTTTTCCTGGATCTGCAGGCGTCGCGCGAAGCCGCGCACCACGCGGGCCAGCTTGGAGATGCCCACGACCCGGTCGGTCGGCAGATAGCCGACGTGGGCCACGCCGACGACCGGCAGCATGTGGTGTTCGCAGAAGCTGACGAAGCGGATGTTCTTCAGCACGACCAGCTCGTCGTAGCCGCCGACCTCCTCGAAGGTCTTCTCCAGATATTCGCGCGGCTCGACCTCATAGCCCTGGAACAGCTCGCGATAGGACTTGGCCACGCGCTTGGGCGTCTCCACCAGACCCTCGCGGTCGGGATTGTCGCCCGCCCACTGGATCAGGGTGCGGACGGCGGCTTCGGCTTCGGCCTGCGAGACGGAGGGTTTGTGCGCGTGGTCGGTCATAGCGTGTCCATATAGCTGGGCGCGGCGATCAATCCAGCCGTCAGATCGCCATCGTCAGAAATGGAATGTACGCTTGGGCGGACAGATTGGGTTTCCTAAACGGCCTGTTAACCATCCTGTCGGCATTTTCTGCCGAGTTCCCGGGAGTGGCTGATGAACGGCGCGGAAGTTCTGGATGTGGGCCGTGACGCCATCTGGCTGACGATCCAGCTGTGCGCGCCCGTGCTTGTGGTCGGCCTGGTGGTCGGGGTGGTCATCGGCCTGTTTCAGGCCCTGACGCAGATTCAGGAGCAGACCCTGATCTATGCGCCCAAGATCATCGCCATCTTCGTCTCCCTGCTGCTGTTCCTGCCGCTGATGGGCGCGCTGCTGGGCGGCTTCATGCGCGAGATCGCCGCCCGCATCGCCGGGATGTAGTCGCCGGATGGAGCCTTACGCCACCGCCGATCAGATCTGGGCCGGCGGGCTGATCTTCGCGCGCGTCGGCGCGATCCTGATGACCATTCCCGGCATCGGCGAGAGCTATGTGCCGCCGCGCGTTCGCTTGTCGCTAGCCCTGCTGCTGTCGCTGGTGCTGTGGCCGCTGGTGGCGGGGATGCTGCCGGCCCTTCCGCCGACCCTGGGAGGCATGGTCGGCTGGATCATCCGCGAGGTCCTGACCGGCCTGGCCATCGGCGTCATCCTGCGCAGCTTCATGACCGCCCTGGTCACGGCAGGCGAGATCGTGTCGGCGCAGACGACCCTGGGCTTCGCCCAGAGCGCCAACCCGCTGCAGGCCCAGCCCGGCTCGACCCTGTCGGCCTTTCTGATGCTGCTGGGGGTGACGCTGATCTTCGCCACCAACACCCATCACCTGTTCATCGCGGGGGTCCTGGGGTCGTATGAGGCCATCGCCCCGGCCAAGCCGCTGATCGCCGCCGACTTCGCGGCCCTGGCGGTCAAGACCCTGGGGCAGAGCTTCATGCTGGGGGTGCAGCTGGCGGCGCCGGTCATGGTCTTCGCCCTGATCTTCAACCTGGCCTCGGGTCTGGTGGCGCGGGTCATGCCGTCGTTCCAGGTCTATTTCGCCGCCGCGCCGCTCAGCGTCCTTCTGGGCCTGTCGATCTTCGCCCTCAGCCTGGGGGTGATGGGGACCATCTTCATCGACCGCTATCGCGCCGCCGCGCGGGTGTTCACGGGAGGCGCGCTTGGCTGAAGGCGCCGATCCCGAGTCCAAAACCGAAGAGGCCTCCCCGCGAAAGCTCGAGGAGGCCCGCAAGAAGGGCGACGTCGCCAAGTCGCCGGACGTGGCGGCGGCCATGTCCCTGGCCGGGGCGGCGGCGGTGCTGCTGATCGGCGGCGGCTACTTCTCGCAGCAGATGGCCGAGCAGCTTCTGCCCTTCCTGGCCGAGCCGCACGCCATGATCGGCGGGCTGGAGGCCGGGGCGGGCGTCGAGATCGGCATGCGCGCCGTCTGGGCCGTGGCGCCCTTCCTGGCGGCCCTGATGCTGGCGGTCATCGTCGGCGGCGTGGGCGGCAATCTGGCCCAGTCGGGCATTCTGTTCACCGCCGAGAAGATCAAGCCCAAGTGGTCGGCGGTGAATCCGCTGGAGGGCTTCAAGCGCATCTTCGGCCCGGACGGCATCGTCCAGTTCATCAAGACCTTCCTCAAGCTGGCGGCCGTCTGCGCCGTCTGCTGGTGGGTGCTGAAGCCCCACGCCCGCGAGTTCGAGAACCTGGCCGCCATGAGTCCGGCCATGATCCTGCCCTTCGCGCGCGACCTGGCGGGCTCGCTGATGATCTCGGCCCTGATCTTCCTGGCCTTCACCGCCGGAGCCGACTTCATCTGGCAGAAGTTCCGCTTCGCCAAGCGGATGCGGATGACCAAGGAAGAGATGAAGGAGGACTTCAAGCAGTCCGAAGGCGACCCGCACGTGAAGGCCAAGCTGCGCCAGATCCGCATGCAGCGCAGCCGCCAGCGCATGATGCAGGCCGTGCCGACCGCCACCGTCATCGTCACCAACCCTACCCACTATTCGGTCGCCCTGCGCTATGAGCCGGATCAGGGCGACGGCGCGCCGATCTGCGTCGCCAAGGGCGTGGACGCCCTGGCCCTGCGCATCCGCGAGGTGGCCAGGGAACACGACGTGCCGATCGTCGAGAACGTGCCCCTGGCCCGCGCCCTCTATGCGGCGGTCGAGGTGGACGACGTCATTCCGCGCGAACATTTCGAGGCGGCGGCCAAGGTCATCGGCTTCGTCATGCAGGGGCGCAAACGGCGGTGAGGACGCGGCGATGCAGGCGGCGCTTTCCTCCCCATTCCATGGGGAGGGGCGCCGCAAAGCGGTGGAGGGGGCGACGCGATGTCTGACGTCCTTGCGCTGTCGTTCGATCGCGGCGCCGCCCCCTCCGTCTCGCTCGCTGTGCGGTCGATCCACCTCCCCACGGAATGGGGAGGAAAGGTTTGTCCCGTTATGGCGCAGGCCAGAGCTTCGATATGCTGACGACCACTGATTCGCGCGGGCGGGACGCCATGACGATTTCCAGGACGAAAGCGGCGGCGACGCGCCGTCCGACCTTCGACCCCCTGCTGGTCTTGATGGCGCTGGGCTTCGCCCTGGCGGTCGCGGCCATGGTCTATCCGGCCTTCCGGGCCAATGCGATGACGGCGCCCGGCCTGATCCTGATCTTCGCGGCCGGGGCCACGGCCCTGATCTGGCTGTTCGCCTTCGGCCGCGCCGAGGTGCGCCGCGCCCACGGCGACACGGCGGTCGAGATGCTGGACGCCATGGCCGAGCCCGCCGCCCTGGTGTGGCCGTCGGGTCAGGTCCTGGCCTACAACGGGGCCTGGGCCGAGGAGAACGGCGCCGTCACTTCGCTTCCGCGCGGCAAGTCGGCGCAAGCCCTCTACATGGCCTTCGCCCAGGCCCGCGAGGGCCATCAGGGCCGCGCCATCGTCCAGATCGGCGCGCGCGAGATCGAGGTCCTGATCGGTCAGGCGGGGCAGGGGCGTTTCCTGGTCCGCGCCGCGCCCGACGCCGTCCTGCCGGTGCCCCAGGCCGCCCCCGTCGCCGCCCCCGCCAAGGTCAGCGGCGAGGCCCGCGCCATGGCCGCCGGCGCCCCTTTCGGGTCCACGGTGATCGCCGGCGACGACCTGTTCGCGGGCAGGGCCGAGGATTCCAACGCGGCGCTGGCCGTCCTGACCGGCCCGGCCGCCTCGGGCGACGCCGCCTTTGGCCACCTGTTCGACCTGGCGGGCGTGACCGAGGCGAGGACCAAGCTGGCCGCCGGGTCTTCGGGTCCGATCGAGCTGGTGGCCCGCGCCTACCCCGACCGCCACCTGCACCTCTATGTCGCCCCGGAAGGAGACAAGCGCCGCGTCTGGCTGTTCGACGTCTCGGCCCAGAAGTCGATGGAGCTGCAGCTGTCGCAGGCCCAGAAGATGCAGGCCGTGGGCCAGCTGGCCGGCGGCGTGGCCCACGACTTCAACAACCTGCTGACCGCCATCCAGATGCAGCTGTCCGAGCTGCTGGAACGCCACCCGGTCGGCGACCCCTCCTATGACGGGCTGAACCAGATCCGCCAGACCGGCATCCGCGCCGCCGATCTGGTGCGCAAGCTGCTGGCCTTCTCGCGCAAGTCCACGGTGCGGCGCGAGCGGCTGGACCTGGGCGAACTGGTCGGCGAGTTCGCCGTCCTGCTGCGCCGCCTGCTGCGCGAGGACGTGCGGCTGGAGACCGACTACGGCCGCGACATGCCGCTGGTCCTGGCCGACAAGAGCCAGCTGGAAACCGCCGTCATGAACCTGGCGGTCAACGCCCGCGACGCCATGCGCGGCGTGGTCGAGCCGGGCGCGGGCGTGGTGACGATCAAGACCCGCCGCCTGACCGAGGCCCAGGCCCGCGACATGGGCTGGCGCGAGGCGGCCGGCGAGATCGCCCTGATCGAGGTGTCCGACACCGGCCCCGGCGTGCCGCCCGAACTGCTGGACAAGATCTTCGAGCCCTTCTTCACCACCAAGGCGGTCAACGAGGGCACCGGCATGGGCCTGGCCACCGTCTACGGCATCGTCCAGCAGGCGGGCGGCCACATCAGCGTGAGCAATCTGGAGG
Organism: Brevundimonas sp.; assembly: GCF_036405315.1. Lineage (GTDB taxonomy): Bacteria > Pseudomonadota > Alphaproteobacteria > Caulobacterales > Caulobacteraceae > Brevundimonas. Next base: position 27,682 of record NZ_DASWXW010000035.1, read on the forward strand.
GCGCCGGCGCCGCCTTCCGCATCTTCCTGCCCGCCGCCTCGGCCGAGGAACTGGTCGCCGCCCCCGTGGTCGAGAAGGCGGTCAAGGCCGCGCCGCGCGACCTGTCGGGCGCGGGCCGCATCCTGTTCGTCGAGGACGAGGCCGCCGTGCGCGGCATCGCCGCCCGTCTGCTGCGCCAGCGCGGCTATGAGGTGATCGAGGCCGCCGACGGCGAGGAGGCCCTGATCCTGGCCGAGGAATGGGCGGGTCAGATCGACATGATGATCTCCGACGTCATCATGCCGGGGCTGGACGGCCCGTCCCTGCTGCGCAAGGCCCGGCCCTTCCTGGGCGACGCCCCGGTCATGTTCATCTCGGGCTATGCCGAGAGCGACTTCTCGGACCTGCTGCAGGACGAAACCGGCGTTTCCTTCCTGCCCAAGCCGCTGGACATCAAGACCCTGGCCGAACGTGTGAAGCAGGAACTGCACGCCGCTTAGGCCTTCAACGCCCGTCATCCCGGGGCTGCGCTTTGCTATCCTCGGGATGACGGCGGGGAAGGCTCGGGCGTGAGAGCCGCCCTCGCGACAAGACGCTATCGTCAGTTTTCGACAGCGAGGTCGGGGATGTATTGCGAGGCGATCTTGTCGACGAACTTCTGGGGCGAAGCGCCCATCAGGTTCGTCAGAACGATCACCGTAAGGTCATCCTCGGGGTAGATGAAGATGGCCGCGCGATCGCCGCCCGTGGGCGTGATCGCCGGATGTTCCGCGCGGCGGATGGACGGCCAGCCCAGTCCATAGCCGTTGATGGTCCGGTTGAAGCCGCGATAGCTTCCGTCGGGCAGTTGCTGCGGCGTCCAGAGCTGTTCGAGGCCCCTTTCGCTGACCAGTTTCCGATTCTGCAGCGCGATAACCCATGCGGCCAGATCTCTGGCCGTAGTCTGAACGCCGCCGGTGGGATGCATGTAGGCCGGCCAGGTCTCATGGCGCGCCATCGGGGTCTCGCTGCGCTCGACGCCGATGGCCCTCATGCCCTCCATCTTCAGCGTCAGATAGGTATAGAGCGAGGCGAGCTCGGGCACGGTGTCGGCGGTGTGTCCAAAGCGCGCCTGCTGCATGCCCGCCGCGTTGAACTGCCCCTCGCGAACGAAATCAACGAAGCGCTTGCCCGAGATCTTCTCGATGATCTTGCCTATCAGGGCATAGCCGGTCTGATTGTAGGCGTACTGCGTCCCGGGCGCAGATCTCAGGGGAAGTTCCTGCACCTTCGCCCAGGCGGCGTCGGGCTCGGCGCCGTCGATCAGTCGGGTGTTGTCGTCAATGATCTCGGGCAGGCCGGACGTGTGCGTCAGGATCTGGCGGACGGTGATCTCTTCCCAGGACGGCGGAAGCCCTTCGAGATACTGCGTCACCGATGCATCGAGATCGAGTTTTCCGGCCTCGACAAGCTGCATCGCCGCGACGCCGGTGAACGCCTTGCTGATCGAATTGATGCCGAAGACAGTGTGTTCCGTCACAGGCTTCGCGGTCTCGAGGTCGGACTGGCCGTAAGCGCCCGAGAAGATGATTTCGCCGTTTTTCACGATCGCCAGCTGGAGCCCCGGAATACGGCGAGAAGCCATCTCGCTTTGGACCAGGCGTTCAATCGCGACGGTCTTGCTGTCCGCTTCTGCGATCTGCGTTGTGCGGGCGTTTGCGCTATCGGCAAGACCGCCGATGATCGCAATCAGGCCGATTGCGGCAGGAATTTTGTTCAGCATTCTTTTGGTTATCCAGAGCTTAGGGCGCAACGACGCGTTGACTGAGAGATGGGCTGGTCACGGTCATCGGTTGACCCGTTCGCTGCACGCTCGTCCACCCAGGCTCGGTCAATGGTACGCCTGGATCGGTGAACAGCAGTGCATCCCGGCGAACGGTTGCCTCAAGGGGGCTGTCGGGTTCGGGGCAGCAGCGGCCCGGGCAGGAACACGGACGGGCATGACCCGCCACATCCACCCATAGCGAACATTCGACGCAGCCGTTTTCGACTCTCGCCCTCCGTCCCGAAGTGGGGAGAGATGAACACGGGCTCAGCCTCCTTTCCTCCCGATCGCTGCACGACAGGGAGGAAGGCGATCACTTTGTCGGACTAGGCGTCGCCGCCCGTCCGGGTTCGCTCGACCGTCGTGGTGGTTTCGCCGTTGGGCCCGCTGGTCGTGGTGGTGGTTGTCGTCGTGGTCCGTTCCCACAGGGTGCAGTCCATTGACGAGCCGCCGCCGGGCTGCGGGGTGGTTCGGCATTGGGCCCTGGCGGCGTCCGCAGACCGCACCGCCTCCGCCGGGCCGGCGGCGCAGGCGAACAGGGTGAGTCCGGCGGCCAGGACGGCGGCCAGGACGGCGCAAGGTTTGAGCATGGCGATGCTCCCCACAACTCCCGTTCGCGCCAGTCTGCCTGACCCGGCGCGCCGCGCAAGCGTCAGCCCCGCCATCCGGCCAGAGGTCTAAACCCTCAGATCAAAATGGCGCGGTTCGGCGCCGCGCCGTTCGCGGGCGGCGTCGTGCAGGGCGTCGGCCAGGTCGAGCAGGTGGTGGCGGCGCAGGCGAGGGATGATCTCCAACAGTTGCAGCCGCAGGGTCTCGGCTTGGGCGTCGCTCAGCGGCGCGATTGGGCGGGTGGATCGGGCAGGCACGGCGATCCTCCATGAGCAGGGCCTCGGGAGGCGAGGCGATGTCTAAAAACGGCTGTTTCGCCCATCCGGTTCCAGATCGGGCGTCGTCAGGCGAAAAACTGAACAAACGCCGCCGTAAGGGCTTGGGTCTTTCGTGCGCCGCCCTAGATAGGGGCCAGACGAAATCCAAACGCCCAAGAGGAAGCTCCCCATGGCCTTCACCCTGCCCCCGCTGCCCTACGCCCACGACGCGCTGGAGCCCGCCATCGACAAGGAGACGATGAGCTTCCACTATGACAAGCACCATCAGACCTATGTCGACAACCTGAACAAGGCCGTGGCCGCGGCGGGCGTCGAAGGCCAGTCGTTCGACGAGCTGTTCGCCAAGATGTCGACCCTGCCGGTCGCCGTGCGCAACAACGCCGGCGGCGTGTGGAACCACACCTTCTTCTGGGAGGGCCTGGCCCCCGTCGGCACGGGCGGCGCGCCCTCGGCTGAACTGGCCGCCGCCATCGACGCCGACCTGGGCGGCATGGACGCCTTCAAGGAGGCCTTCAACGCCGCCGGCCTGGGCCGCTTCGGTTCGGGCTGGGCCTGGCTGATCGTGCAGGACGGCAAGCTGAAGATCATCTCGACGCCGAACCAGGACAACTCCCTGATGGACTTCGCTGAGGAGAAGGGCGCGCCCCTGCTCGTCGCCGACGTCTGGGAGCACGCCTACTATCTGAAATATCAGAACCGCCGCGCCGAGTTCCTGGCCGCCTTCTGGTCCATCGTGAACTGGAACAAGGTCAACGAGCTGTACGCCGCCGCCAAGGGCTGAAACGCCCGTCTGGCTTGACTCTGGAGGGGCGGGCCTTCATAAGCCCGCCCTTCTCGCATCGGGTTTCGGCCCGAGGCGCGAACTGACTACGGACGATGCGTGGACCGCCGTTGAGATCGCCGCTCCAATCGGGGAGGGGCCGGGCCGCATCAGCATGAAGAGTGACCTATGTCCAAGCGCCATAGCGCCAAGTACAAAATCGACCGCGCCATGGGTGAAAACCTGTGGGGCCGCGCCAAGTCGCCGGTCAACAAGCGTTCGTACGGCCCGGGCCAGCACGGCCAGCGTCGTAAGTCGAAGGTTTCGGACTTCGGCCTGCAGCTGAAGGCCAAGCAGAAGCTCAAGGGCTACTACGGCAACATCACCGAGAAGCAGTTCTCGGCCATCTACGCCGAAGCCGGCCGCCGCAAGGGCAACACCTCGGAAAACCTGATCGGTCTGCTGGAATCGCGCCTGGACGCCATCGTCTACCGCGCCAAGTTCGTCCCGACCGTCTGGGCCGCTCGCCAGTTCGTCAGCCACGGCCACGTGACCGTCGACGGCAAGAAGGTCGACATCGGTTCGTACCGCGT
>NZ_DASWXW010000036.1:0-7520 GCF_036405315.1 Brevundimonas sp.
TTGCGGATCGCCTTGCGGGCGCCTGCATTGTTGGCCATCGGGTAAAAACCTTCGAACGAAAACGCCGCGAACCCACGTCCACGGCGAGGAAATCTCAAGAGCGGGCGGCTATAGCGGAAAGGCTCCGGCCGGTCAACGCGAACCGGCCGGAATTGAATCAGGGCCTGGGTTTGGGCGGGCCTCAGCGCCCAGTGAAGGCGGGTTTGCGCTTATCGACGAAGGCGGCCATCCCCTCCTTCTGATCGTCGAAGGCGAACAGGGAATGGAACAGGCGGCGCTCGAACACCACCCCTTGCGCCAGGGTCGTCTCGAAGGCGGCGTTGACCAGTTCCTTGTTGGCCATGACGGCCAGGATGGACTGGCCGGCGATCTTGGCGGCGGCGGCGCGGGCCTCGTCCAGCAGGGCGTCCGACGCCACCACCCGCGAGACCAGGCCGGAACGCTCGGCCTCGGCCGCGTCCATCATCCGCCCGGTCAGGCACATATCCATGGCCTTGGCCTTGCCCACGGCGCGGGTCAGGCGCTGCGATCCGCCGATCCCGGGCGCCACGCCCAGGTTGATCTCGGGCTGGCCGAACTTGGCCGTGTCCGAGGCGATGATGAAGTCGCACAGCATGGCCAGCTCGCAGCCGCCGCCGAGCGCATAGCCCGACACCGCCGCGATGATCGGCTTGCGGAAGCTGGCCACCCGGTCATGGGCGCGGGCGAAGAAGTTGCCGCGATACATGTCGGCATAGGCCTGATCCGCCATCTCCTTGATGTCGGCGCCGGCGGCGAAGGCCTTGGCCGAGCCGGTCAGCACCACGCAGCGCACGCTGTCGTCGTCGGCCACGCTCTCCAGGAAGTCGCCCAGCTCGCCGGTCAGGGTGGTGTTCAGCGCGTTCAGCGCCTCGGGCCGGTTCAGGGTGACGACCGCATAGCCCTCGGCATGGCGTTCGATCAGCAGGGTGGAATAGGCGTCGGCCATCTGGGCGCTCCTCACTATATCTGTTCGGGAGGAGGTCTAGCGCCTCAGCCCTCCCACTGGAACACCTCACCGATCTCGACGCCAAAGACCTGGGCGATGCGGAAGGCCGCCTCCAGACTGGGCGAGTACTTGCCCTGCTCCATGGCCACGATGGTCTGGCGCGTCATGCCGATGCGCGCGGCCAGATCGGCCTGGGTCATCTCCCCGGCATGAAAGCGCAGCTCGCGGATGCGGTTCCTGATCGGGGGCGGCGCCTTGCCCATCACCGCCCCCGCCGCAGCAGGACCACGGAGAAGACGAAGCGGATCATCTCGGACAGGATGATGGCCAACAGCAGGACATTGGCGATCACCACCATGGCGTTGGCGTTGGTGGTCAGGGCCTTGGCTCCGCCCGGCGCGACCACGTCGGCCAGTCCGGCGAAATAGGCGACGCCGCTCAGGGTGATGATCAGGCCGATCAGAGCCATCAGCGACACATGGCTGGCCTTGAGCGCCGCCAGGGTCTCGCGTTCATCGCGCGCCTCGCGCTCGGCCTTCGACGTGGTCAGATGAGCGATCAGCGTCAGCACCAATTCGATGATCACGACCACAGCCGTCGCCCCGGCGAACATCACCCCCATCTCCCAGGCGAAGGAGGATTGGCGCAGCCCGCCCTCCAACACCCGCTCGCCGAACCGCCAGTAATAGACGCCCCAGATCAGGACCGTGGAGACGATGCTGATCCACAGATGCTTCTCACGAAAAGTCATGACGCGCTCCCTCTCATGGCCGGCTCAGCCGACCCGGCGCAGCAGGGTGATCAGGGTGGCGTGGCGCACGATCTCGGCCAGGACCAGGGCGAATAGGACACCGTTGGCCGCCAACAGCATGGCTGGCGCGAACGCCTCGGCCCCCAGCAGCTCAGGATGCCGGAGCGCCTGGAAATAGGCGAAGGTCGCCAGCCCGCCGAGGACGAAGGCCATGGTCAAAAAAGCCGCCTGGCTGGCCCTCAGCTCCATCCCCTGCTCGTGCTCGTCGACCACGGCGCGCTCCGCCTTCGAGGTCTTGACCGACGTCAGGATCGCCAGACCAATCTGGAGCGCCGCGCCAACGACGCCACATCCCGCCAGAGTCCACACCACCATGTTCTGCGTCAGCAGGCCGTCCGCCGCTTTCAGCCCCAGCCGGACGAAATAAAAGCTCCACAACGCCGAGGTGGTCAGCAGCACGCCCCACGACAGTTTTTCCCTGAACGACATTGCCGCCTCCTCCTTGATCCCAAGCGAAGAGGTGATGTCGCATTACGCAGACATTGTGTCTATTATTTTTTACATCACGTCCGATCTACCGGACACCTCACCGCTTCTGACACACCGGACAGAAGAAGGTCGAACGGCCGCCCTGCACCACGCGCGCCACCACGCCGGAACAGCCTTCCGTCCGACACGGCTCGCCTTCGCGGCCATAGACGTCGAAGCGATGCTGGAAATAGCCCTGCCCTCCCTCGACGTTGGCGAAGTCCTTCAGCGTCGAGCCGCCCGCCGCGATGGCGTCGGCCAGGACGTTCCTCACCTCGGTCGCCAGCCGCTCCAGCCGGGGCCGGCTGACCTTGCCCGCCGGCGTCAGGGGCGAGATGCGCGCCCGATAAAGCGCCTCGCACACATAGATATTGCCCAGCCCGGCCACGTTCCTCTGGTCCAGCAGGCTGACCTTGATGTTCTGCGCCTTGCCCGCGAAGGCCTCGGCCAGATGGGCGGCGGAAAAGCTGTTGCCCAGGGGCTCTGGCCCCAAGCCGGCGAACCAGGCGTGCCCCTCGACCGCCTCGGTCGGGATCAGGCCCATGAAGCCGAACCGCCGCGCATCGGCGTATCCCAGCCGCGTCAGCACCCCGCCGCGATCCGCCGTCAGGCTCATGTGCTCGTGCTTGCCGACCACCGGCGCCGCCGTCTCGAACACGCCCTGCGCCGCGCCCTCCAGGGTGAACCGCCCGGTCATGCCCAGATGCGTCACCCAGGTCTCGCCGGTCGACAACGGGAACAGCAGATACTTGGCCCGGCGGTCCAGCCGCAGCACCGTCGCCCCGTCCAGCCGCTCGACGAACCGCTCGGGAAAGGGAAAACGCAGATCCGGCCGGTTCTGACGCGCCATCGTCAGCCTCGCCCCCTCCAGCACCGGCTCCAGACCACGCCGCACGGTTTCGACTTCGGGCAATTCAGGCATGCCGAAAGAGGTAGAGCCTGACGCGGCGCGAGAGAAGAGGCGGCTTCAATCCTTGCGACCCGTTGTCACGGCCGCGCTTTCCGGCTTACCTCCGGCGCGACAACGGAAAGAACCCCGCATGACAGACAGACCCGCCGGAACCGGCAAACGCATCGAATTGACCATCCGCGCCCTGATCCTGGGCTGCTTGCTGGCGGCGGTCTTCACGGCGGCCAACACCTACCTGGGCCTGAAGGTCGGCCTGACCTTCGCCTCGGCCATTCCGGCGGCGGTCATCTCGATGGCCCTGCTGCGCGCCTTCAAGGGCTCGACCATCTGGGAGAACATGACGGTGCAGACCGTCGCCTCGGTCGGCGGCGCCATGAGCTCGATCATCTTCGTCCTGCCCGGCCTGGTCATGATCGGCTGGTGGATGAACTTCCCCTTCTGGGAGTCGGTGGCCATCTGCGTGCTCGGCGGGGTGCTGGGCGTGACCTTCTCCATTCCGCTGCGACGCACCCTGGTGGTCCAGGGCGGCCTGCCCTATCCTGAGGGCGTCGCCGCCGCCGAGGTCCTGAAGGTCGGCTCGCCCGGCGCCGATGAATCCGCCGAGGCCGTGCGCGAGAACCGCTCGGGCCTGTTCGTGGTGATCGGCAGCGCCATCGCCTCGGCCTTCTTCGCCTTCCTGGCCTCGGCCCGCGTCTTCGCAGCCGAAACCACGGCCTTCCTGCGCCTGCCCGCCGCCCTCGGCGGCGGCGCCACCGGCGTCGGCTTCTCCATGCAGTTCGCCCTTCTCGGCGCCGGGCACCTGATCGGTCTGGCCGTCGGCCTGACCCAGCTGTTCGGCCTGATCCTGGCCTGGCTGATCTTCGTGCCCATCCTGACCTCGCCCGAATTCGTGGCCTGGGCCGCAGCTCACGGCATCCCCTCGATCGCCGCCAGCCTTCCCGCCGGCGCCCCGGCCGAGGAGATGGCCATGACCGTCTGGGCCAAGGAGGTCCGCTTCATCGGCGCCGGGGTCATCGGCGTGGCCGCCCTGTGGACCCTGGCCAAGCTAGCCGCCCCCCTGGTCGCCGGCCTGACCTCGGCCATCGCCGCCCAGGCCAAACGCGCCCAGGGCGAGGTTCTGGACCGCACCGAACAGGACATTCCGATCAAGATCGTCGGCCTGCTGTCCGTCGCCGCCCTGGCCGGCATCGCCGTCCTGCTGGCTGTCTTCGCCCAGGGCACGGCCCTGGCCGGTTCGACCCCGCTGCTGGTCGTCGGCGGCCTCATCTATGTCGTGGTCATCGGCTTCGCCGTGGCCGCCATCTGCGGCTACATGGCGGGTCTGATCGGCTCGTCCAACAGTCCGGTCTCGGGCGTCGGCATCCTGGCCATCATCATCGCTTCCCTGCTGATGCTGGGCGTCATGGCCGTGGCCGGCGTGCCCGCCGATCCGTCGATCATCGCCTTCGCCCTGATCGTCACCGCCGTGGTCTTCGCCGTGGCCGTCATCTCCAACGACAACCTGCAGGACCTCAAGACCGGCCAGCTGGTCGAGGCCACGCCCTGGCGTCAGCAGACGGCCCTGCTGGTCGGCGTCGTCGCCGGCGCCCTGGTCATCCCCTTCGTGCTGGACATGATGAACCAGGCCTTCGGCTTCGAAGGCGGTCCGCCCGCGATCGTCGAGGGCTCGCAGACCCTGGCCGCGCCGCAAGCCACCCTGATCTCGGCCCTGGCCAAGGGCGTCATCAGCGGCGAGCTGCGCTGGGATCTGATCGGCATCGGCGCCCTGGTCGGCGTCGGCGTCATCATCCTCGACGTCGTCCTGCGCGGCGCGACCAAGGACAAGATCAAGCTGCCGCCGCTGGCCGCCGGCATCGGCGTCTATCTGCCGGCCGCCGTCACCACCATGCTGGTCGTCGGCGCCGTCTGCGGCTGGGCCTATGAGAAGTGGATCGCCACGACCCGCTTCAATGAGGTCGGCCGTCGCATGGGCGTCCTGCTCGCCTCGGGCCTGATCGTCGGCGAAAGCCTGTTCGGCGTCTTCACCGCCGCCGTCATCGTCAGCACCAAGAACGAAGCGCCCTTCGCCCTCCTGCCCAAGGATACGATGTGGCCCGCCATGTGGGCCGGTCTGGCCGCCTTCGCCGTCCTGACCTTCGCCCTCTACTCGTGGATCCGCAGCCGCTCGGCCAAGGTCTAAAAACCCCTACAGCGCGGAGGCGAAAGCCTCCGCAGCCCGGCTGGCCCGCCGCTCGCGGTGGCGCAGCAGATGAAACGGCCGCTCGGGCAGATCGAGCGGCAGACGAACCAGCCGCCCCGCCTCGATCAGGGGCTGGGCGGCCAGTTCCGAAATCGCCGTGACCAGCCCGCCCGCCGCCACCGCAGACAGGATGGCCTCGTTCGACGGCAGGGTCAGAACGGCCCGCAAGCTCGCCGCGACGCCGCGCGGCAAGGCCGCCTCGAACTCGCTGCGGGTGCCCGACCCCTCCTCGCGCAGCGCCCAGTCCAGCGCCTTCAGCGCCGTCGCCGACAGAGGCGCGTCCCGCCCCGCCAGCGGATGCCCCGGCGCCGCCACCACCGCCAGCCGGTCCGCGTCGATCCGCACCTTCTCGACCCTGGAAGCCTCGAACGCCCCCTCGATCAGGCCCAATTCCGCCTCGCCCGTCAGCACCGCCTCGACCACCCGGTGGGTGTTGCCGATCGACAGATGCAGCTGGATCTCCGGGTGGGCCCGCGCAAAGGCCGCCATGCGCGGCGGCAGCCAGTAGGCCGCTATGGTCTGGCTGGCGAACAGCCGCACCGAACCGCGCCTCAGCCCCGCCAGATCATCCAGCGCCTGTTCCGCCGCCTCGGCCTGGGCCAGGACGGCGCGCGCCTCGGGCAGGAAGGCGGCGCCCGCCGCGTTCAGGGCCAGTCCCCGCCCAACCCGGTCGAACAACTGGGTCCCGTGCCGGGTCTCCAGCGCCGCCACCGCCGCGCTGACCGCCGACTGGGTCAGGTTCAGGGCCTCAGCCGCCCGCGTCATATGCAGACGCTCGGCCACGGCGACGAAGATGCGGAGCTGTTCCAGCGTCATGACCAACTAATCGCTTTTCTCGATCGTTAAATCCAGAACTATCCGTTGGATCGATCAGATGACGGAGCAGAAGATGTCGGCATGGCGACCGCCCATCATTCCGCTCCCGATCACGCTGGGCTGACCGGCCCGCCGCAGGCGCTTGCCCGCCTGCTGCCCGGCGTGCTGCTGAGCGCAGGGATCGGCGCGGTCGCCTACGGCCTGCAACTGATCGAAACCTCGCTGTTCGGCCACCCCTGGATCGAGAGCCTGGTCCTGGCCATCCTGATGGGCGCCGCCTTGCGTCTGATCTGGACACCGTCCAGCCTCTGGGCGCCAGGCATCGCCTTCAGCGCCAAGACTCTGCTGGAGGTGGCCGTGGCCCTGCTGGGCGCGACCGTGTCCGGCGCCGCCGTCATGGCGCTCGGCCCCGTCATGCTGCTGGCCATCGTCGGGGTGGTCGCCCTAGCCATCGTCGGCGGCTATGCGCTCGGTCGCGCCTTCGGCCTGCCGCCCGCCATGGCCCTGCTGGTCGCCTGCGGCAACGCCATCTGCGGCAACTCGGCCATCGCCGCCGTCGCCCCCGTCATCGAGGCGGAAGGGCAGGACGTGGCCGCCGCCATCGGCTTCACCGCCGTGCTCGGCATCCTCGTGGTCCTGCTGGTCCCCGTCGTCGGCGCCTTGATGGGCTTTGACGCCACGCGCGTCGGCGTTCTGGCCGGCCTGACGGTCTATGCCGTGCCCCAGGTCCTGGCCGCCGCCGCTCCCGCCGGTATGCTGGCGGTTCAGACCGGCGCGATCGTCAAGTTGGTCCGCGTCCTCATGCTGGGTCCGGTCTGCCTGGTGCTGGGCCTGATGCGGTCGGGCAAGGTGGAGAGCGCCCGTCCCAAGCTGCACCACATGGCCCCCTGGTTCATCCTCGTCTTCCTGATCCTGATGGGGCTGCGCTCGGCGGGCCTGATCCCAGAGGTCGTCCTGCCGCCGTTGCAGGCCGGCGTGACGTCGATGACCCTGATCGCCATGGCGGCCCTGGGCCTGATGGTCGACCCGCGCGCCGTGGTCCGCGCCGGACCGCGCGTGGCGGCCGTCGCCGCCCTGTCGGCTCTGCTGATCGGCGCCCTGGCCCTGGTCACGATCGTGCTGATTCTGCCGGCCTGAGGCACAATCTCACCGCCCCGCTGGCCTTTCGGACGATAGGGCTGTAAGAGGCGCCGCTTCCTTCCCGCTTTCCGCATCTTGCAGCGGCCCGGACTTCCGTGGCCGAACACAGTCCGCCCGAGCCCGAAATGAACCTTCGTAACGTCGCTATCATCGCCCACGTTGACCACGG
>NZ_DASWXW010000037.1:0-15019 GCF_036405315.1 Brevundimonas sp.
CAAGCCCCTGTCGGTCCACGTCGACCTGCACGGCACGGGCAAGATCGACGAGGCGGTGCTGGAAGCCGAACTGCCCAAGCTGATCGGCGGCGCCTCGCCGCGCGCCATCCGCGAGCACCTGGGCCTGAACAAGCCCATCTACCGCCGCAGCGCCGCCTACGGCCACTTCGGCCGCGCCCCCGACGCCGACGGCGGCTTCAGCTGGGAAAAGACCGATCTGGTCGACCAGCTGAAAGCCCTCGTCTGAGGCCAGCCGTCGCCTGATGGATGAAGGGCGTCGCGGCTTCGGCCGCGGCGCCTTTTTCACATCTAGCGCCCACGACACAATCATGCCCTTGCATCAGGGGGCGTCTGGTCCTTTAAGCGCGCCAGATACGCCTCCCCGCGTCCCGAAAGGATTTTTCCACCCATGACCTCGCCCGCCCCCCAAGACCGGCCGATCAAGAAAGTCGTCCTCGCCTATTCGGGCGGGCTGGACACGTCGATCATCCTGAAGTGGCTGCAGGAGGAATACGGCGCCGAGGTCATCACCTTCACCGCCGACCTGGGCCAGGGCGAAGAGCTGGCTCCGGCCAAGGAGAAGGCGCTGAAGCTGGGCATCAAGCCCGAGAACATCTTCATCGACGACCTGCGCGAGGAGTTCGTGCGCGACTTCGTCTTCCCCATGTTCCGCGCCAACGCCCTGTATGAGGGCCAGTACCTGCTCGGCACCTCGATCGCGCGTCCGCTGATCGCCAAGCGCCAGATCGAGATCGCCCGCCAGCTGGGCGCCGACGCCGTCTGCCACGGCGCCACCGGCAAGGGCAACGACCAGGTCCGCTTCGAGCTGGGCTACTACGCCCTGAACCCGGACATCCACGTCATCGCCCCCTGGCGCGAGTGGGAGTTCCGTTCGCGCGAGGCCCTGCTGGACTTCGCCGAGAAGCATCAGATCCCGATCGCCAAGGACAAGCGCGGCGAGGCCCCCTTCTCGGTCGACGCCAACCTTCTGCACTCCTCGTCCGAGGGCAAGGTGTTGGAAGACCCCGCCGTCGAGGCCCCCGAGTTCGTGCACCAGCGCACCCTCTCGCCGGAAGCCGCCCCGGACGTCGCCACGGTCATCACCATCGGTTTCGAGAAGGGCGACGCCGTCTCGATCAACGGCGAGGCCATGAGCCCCGCCACCCTGCTGACCGCCCTGAACCAGTACGGCCACGACAACGGCATCGGCCGTCTGGACCTGGTCGAGAACCGCTTCGTCGGCATGAAGTCGCGCGGCGTCTATGAGACCCCCGGCGGCGCCATCCTGCTGGCCGCCCACCGCGGCATCGAGTCCATCACCCTGGACCGCGGCGCCATGCACCTGAAGGATGAACTGGCGGTCAAATACGCCCACCTCGTCTACAACGGCTTCTGGTTCTCGCCCGAGCGCGAGATGCTGCAGGCCGCCGTGGACAAGAGCCAGGAGAAGGTGTCGGGCACGGTCCGGGTCAAGCTCTACAAGGGCAACGCCACCGTCGTCGGCCGCGAAAGCCCCTACAGCCTCTACGACCAGGACCTCGTCACCTTCGAGGAAGGCGTCCAGGCCTATGACCACAAGGACGCGGCCGGCTTCATCAAGCTGAACGCCCTGCGCCTGCGCGTCCTGGCCAAGCGCGACGCCCGCACCAAGGGCTGATCTCTAAGGCTGCGACCGGGCGATCCTCAGGATCGCCCGGCTGCGGTCGTCCGTGACCCAGATCGACCCGTCGGCGGCGACCGCCATGACCACCGGCGAGCCGCGCGGCTGACGCCCCGCCACCCGGTCCCAGCCTGGCGTCAGCACCCTGCCCTTCACGCTCGGGGCCCCCGCCGGATAGGCCATCGCCCCGCGCGGATAGACGGCGTATCGCCCGCCCACATCGGTCAGGGGAACACCCCGCGCATCCGTCTCCGCCGCCGTGATCCGGCCCGCCGTGCGCTGATAGCCGTGCCAGGTCATCAGCAACCGGCCGCGCAGTTCGGGGAACATCGCCCCCTCGTAATAGATCATGTCCAGCGGCGCCGCGTGCGGCGGCAGCAGGGCTACCGGCTGATCACGCTCGCCGCAGCGCGCCTGTCGGGCAGGCCAGCCCGGCAGCGGCGTCTGCAAATCGACGCAGTAGGGCCAGCCGTAATGCCCGCCCTGCCGAAGCACATTAACCTCGTCGAACGGATGCTCGGGCGTGGTCAGATCCACCGAGTTCTCGGCCTGCAGCACCGCCCCCGACGCATGACGTACCAGGGCGATGGAGTTGCGCAGGCCGCTGGCGAAGACGCTGCTCTCCTCGGCCCAACGTCCATCCCCCAGATAGGCGTGACGCCGCACCTGAGCCGTCGCCGCGTCCTCGACGCAGGCCCCGCGCGCATCCGCCTTCACCTTGCCCGCCGCGTCCAGACAGCGGTCGCTGGGCGCCCCGACATTGACCAGCAGATCGCCGTTGCCGTCGAAGACGAAGCTCGACAGCGGGTGGCGGTTGTCGTGCAGCCGATTGTCCGGCAGGCCGCCGATCACGGTGCGTACGCTCAGCTCCGGATCGGCTGCCTCGGGGTCCAGGGTCAGGATGCGGTTCATCTCGGACACATAGATCCGCCCGTCCGGCCCGCGCGCTGCGGTGTGCGGCATCGACAGGCCGCCCGCCAGCCGCCGCCACCGCGCCGAGCCGTCGTCCGCGAACGACAGCCGCCACACCGCGCCCCGCCCCGCCTCCCAGCCGCCCAGGTCCGTCACCAGCCAGTCGCCGTCGGCCAGCGGCATCAGGCCGCGCGGCATCCTCGGCCCCTCGCGTCCCGCTCCTTGCCAGACCAGGCCCAGACACAGGCCCGGCGCCATCCGCACCATCGTCGCGGGTCGCCCGCCGCAGTCGCCGGAGGTCGCATAGGCGCGCGTCCGGCCGCCCGTCTGGGCCTCCGCCGGCGCGGCGCACGGCGTCAGGCCGATCACGGCGGATAGACCGAACAGAAGGGAAGATCGTCTCATGACGCCATGCTGGCGCTTGCTCTCGGCCTCTGACAAGGCCAACCTTGAGAGGTGATCGATCGACCTGGTCGATGTTGTCTTGCGGCGAGTTCTTCTCCCGCCCTGCCGGAGCCTCCCTCTCATGTCCCTGCGCCTGACCCTCGCCGCCGCCGCGGCGACGCTCGCCTTCGCCGCGCCCGCCTTCGCCCAGGAAGCCGCCCCGGCCGCCCCGGCCGAAGCCGCCCCCGCCCCCGCCAAGCCCAAGTCCCCCGCCGAGATCGAGATGGAGGCCAAGGCCGAGGCCTTCCAGGCCCGCATGGAAAGCCTGCAGACCGAACTGACCGCCGTGGTCGACGGCCCCGACGGCGGCGATGAAGCCAAGCGCATGGCCGACGCCGATGTCATCCTGGGCCGCTATCAGTCCGACTTCGACGCCTTCGCCACCGCCTTCGAGACCTTCCTCGACAGCCAGCTGGCGGCCGCCGCCGAGGATAGCGAACGCCAGGAACTGACCGAGGCTCGCGCCAAGGTCGGCCCCGCCATTCGTGGCATCGCCCCGCAGATCCGCCTGGCCGTCCAGCAGGCCATCGCCGCCAAGGCCGCCGCCCCGGCCGCCACGGTCGTCGCCACGCCCCAGTAAGCGTCTTCAAGGAGGGGCGGCCGTCGCGCCGCCCCTCGCCTTACCGCGATTTCACTTGAGGCCGGGCGGCGTTCGGCGGACCTTGCCGCGTCCGCCGAAGGAGCCCCGTGATGATCCGCGCCCTGTCGCTCGCCGCCGCCCTCGCCCTGCTGCCCGTCTCCGCCGCCGTGGCCCAGGAGGCCAAGACCTCGGCCGAGGTCCAGCTGGAGGCCGCCGCCGCCCGCTTCGAAAAGAAGATGGAGGAGTTCGGCGAACGCGCCGAGGCCATCCAGGACGACGACGCCCTGGACGAAACCACCAAGGGCCTGCGCGTCGCCGCCCTGTGGTCCGAGTATCAGCCCCATGTCGCCGCCTTCACCGGCGTCGCGGCCCAGCAGGCCGGCGAGATCGCCCAGCAGGCGCTCGCCGAGATGGACATCGAGGCCGTGGTGACAGAGGCCCTGGCCGGCGTCGCCCCCATGGTTCAGGGCCTGGCCGTCAACGGCGCCTGGGCCCATCCCGATCCTGACCAGATGGTGACTTACGGCCTCATGACCGACTACGCCGTCGGCGAGTCGCTGGACGCCGTCGACGCGCTCAACGACGCCTTCGGCGCTCCGATCGCCCCGCCCGCGCCCCCGGCCCCGCCGGCCGAGCCCGCCAGGATCTGATCTCGCCTCCAGACCGCGCTTGACCTGACCGCCCCCTCGCCGGAAAGGGGGTCGCATGGCCGCGCTTCCCGTCGATCCGCATCTCTACGCCGCCTTCCTGGGCGTCATGGCCGTCATGGCGATCACGCCGGGACCGGCCAACCTGTTCGCCGTGGCGACCGGGATGGAGAAGGGCCGCGCCTCGGCCCTGATCGGCGTGGTCGGCATGAACGCCGCCACCCTGGTCTGGTTCGGCGCCGCGGCCCTCGGCCTCGGCGCCCTGGTCGCGGCCTTCCCCCAGGTCTTCCGCCTCATCGCCGTCCTGGGCGCCCTCTATGTCGCCTGGCTGGGGATCAAGGCCCTGCGCGGGGCCTTCCAGACCGAGGCCCAGCCCGACCATGTCGAGGTCAAGCGCGGGCGCAGCGCCCTGATCGACGGCTTCGCGGTCCAGATCGCCAACCCCAAGGCCATCCTCTTCTTCACCGCCGTCCTGCCGCCCTTCCTTGACGTCAACCGCCCGGTCGCGCCCCAGCTGGCCCTGTTCGCCCTGGCCACCATCGGCATGGACGTCCTGTCGATGAGCGCCTACGGCCTGGGCGGCGCGGCCCTGGCCAACCGGATGAACGAGCCCCGCTTCAAGCGCGGCTTCGGGATCTTCGTCGGCGGCCTGCTGATCCTTGCGGCCGTCCTGATCGTCACCAGATTGCACGGATAGGCGTCTGTGTCGCAGGCTCAGGAACTTGGCTGTTCACCTGTCGTTCAGCACCACGGACGTTCAGTGAACGTTCAAGGAGAACCTCCCATGAGAAATCTTCGCAAAACGTCGGTTCTGGTCGCTCTGGCAGGCGCCCTGGCCCTGGGCGCCTGCGCCACCGCCACCCCCTATCAACCGGCCGGCTATCAGGGCGACCGCGGCGGCTACGCCGAGCAACGACTGGAGGCCAACCGCTTCCGCGTCAGCTTCTCGGGCAACTCCGTCACCTCGCGCGATCAGGTCGAGATGTCGCTGCTGCTGCGCTCGGCCGAACTGACGGTCGAGAACGGCTACGACTGGTTCGCCACCGTGACCCGCGCCACCGACCGCGACACCCGCTTCTATACGACGCCCGATCCCTTCTACTACGACCGCTACGGCCCCTACTGGGGTCCCCAGTGGCGCTTCTATCAGCGCGGCTACTGGAGCATGTGGGATCCCTACTGGGGTCGCGACCGCGACATCCGTCAGGTCGACCGCTACGAGGCCACCGCCGAGATCGTCATGGGCCGCGGACCCAAGCCCGCCGGCGACCCCAACGCCTTCGACGCTCGCGAGGTCATCAACAACCTCGGCCCGCGCGTGACCCGGCCTGTCTCCAAGTAAGAGGGCGCTATCGCTCGCGACGCGGTCGCTCGCTGCTTGAGCGCAGACCTATCGCGCTAAAAGCAACGCCCGCCTCGGCGATGAGGCGGGCGTTTCCATTTCTGGTCACGGCCTCAAGCAGCGCGAAGCGCGATAGGCCCCTTCAACGGCCTCAAGCAGCCCGAAGGGCGATAGGCCTCTTAAAGCCAAGACCCTCGGGTCGGCCTCAGCCGACCCGAGGCGTCTTCAGACGCCGCTTGTTCGAGTGGGTCGCCGGCGCCGAGCCCAGGGCTTCGGGCACCTCGCCCTTGAAGTAGAACCGCTGCCAGGCCTCCTTGGCCGCGTCGGGATCGCCCGAGGCCAGGCGGCTGTTGAAGTCGGTGCGCGCCCGGTTCCAGGCCTCGAACTGGCCCTTCATGCCGGGGTTGGAGTCCAGCGACCGGATCACCGGCTCAAAGGCCTCCACCTTGCGATGCTCGATCGGCAGGATGAAGCAGAAGGGCTCGCCCTTCTCGAACCGCACCTTGCCCGGCCGCGTGAAGATCCAGTTCATGGTGAAGGGGAAGGGCAGCCAGTCGGTCTCGATCAGGCCCGTCAGCGGCTGGATGCCGTCCTTGACGTGGTTGGGAGAGCCCTGCGCCAGCATGCCCCAGCCCGGCGGGGTGCGGAACAGATACTGGGGGTGCATGGTCAGCACCCCGCGCGAGAAGTGCGAGGTGACGAAGTGGTCCAGCTCCGGCTGGTGCCGGTCGGGCGTGATCTTGATGTCCGACTGGGCCGGGCCGCCGTTCCATTCGGCGGTGAAGCCGAAGGGGCACAGGATCTCCCACCCCGTGGTGTTGGCCATGTTCAGCGGCAGACAGCGATAGGGGTGACGGCTGGCGAAGGCGTCCATCCAGTTGCGCGACTGGCGGCCCGGCACCAGGTCGCACGGCCGGGCGGTCATCGGATAGCATTCCAGTTCCAAGACGCGGGCTCCCAAACAGGTCGAACAGGGGGTAACGATGATGTCCTTCTCCCCTATCGCCCCCGCCGCCCGCCCGACAAGGCCGAGATGACCGACACCGCGCCCGAACTGCCCGCCCTAGAGACCGTCCCCGCCTATGACCGCGCCCGTCTGCTGGCCTGGATGGCCGAGAACGGCGTGGTCCAGACCACCCACGACCACCCCGCCGTCTTCCGCGTCGAGGAAGGTCTGGACCTCAAGGCCGACCTGCCCGGCGTCCACACCAAGAACCTGTTTCTCAAGGACAAGAAGGGTCGATTGTGGCTGATCTCGGCGGCCCAGGACACGGTCATCGACCTGAAACGCGCCCACAAGACCCTCGGCTCGGACCGCCTGTCCTTCGGCGCCGAGACCCTGATGTGGGAGACGCTCGGCGTCCGTCCCGGCTCGGTCACGGCGCTCGGCCTCATCAACGACGCGGATCGCCGCGTGACCTTCGTCCTGGATCAGCGCCTGTGGGACGCCGACATCGTCAACTTCCACCCCCTGACCAACACGGCCACCACCGCCCTCGATCAGGCCGACTTCCGCCGCGTCCTGACCCTGCTGGACCGCCAGCCCCTGGTCGTGGACTTCGACGCCCTGGATTGAAGCGACAGAGCCCAGGTTGAATTCCGCCATCGCGCCGCCCCCCGGCGAACGTCGATCGGGCCGCCGTCGAGGTCATCCCCGTCTCCGGCCTATCGGCCTGGTCGATCGGGCAAATAGGCCTGGACGTGGACGGCAAGGTTCGATTAACCACGTTTGTTAAGCTCAAGCTTCTTCAACCTCATGGGGGGGGTCCGTGTTCTCGTTTCCGTTCGCACGCCAGGGCTGGGCCTTGGCTCTCGCCGCCGTCATGGCCGCAGGCTCCCTGCTGGCCGCCACGGCCGCACAAGCGCAAACCACTCTGAACTTCAGCCATACCGGCGCGGCCCAGCCTTGGGTCGTTCCCGCCGGCGTGACCTCGGTGACGATCGTCGCTGAAGGCGCACAAGGCTTCGACAGCGGCGCCGTCCTGGGCGGTCGAGGCGGCCGCGCGACGGGCGTGCTGGCCGTCACCCCGGGAGAGACGCTACAGATCAACGTCGGCGGACGCGGCGTGGCGGCGGTCGGCTCCGGCGTCATCATGGGCGGCGGCTTCAACGGCGGCGGCAACGGCGTGAACAACGGGCCTTCGTCCGTTGTTGTCGGCGGCGGCGGCGGGGCCAGCGACGTCAGGCAGGGTGGAACCGCGCTTGCCGATCGCAAGATCGTCGGCGCCGGCGGCGGCGGGTCCACCGCCAATGGCACGCCGGGCGGCAACGGCGGCGGGCTTGTCGGCGCCGATGGCGGCGTCGCCGGCGGCGGCAGCATCGGAACCGGCGGAACCCAGGCCGCCGGCGGAACCATCGGCGGCGCCCTGGGCGTCGGCGGCCATGCCACGGTAGCGAGCACCCCCTGGGTCGGCGGCGGCGGCGGCGGATATTACGGCGGCGGCGTTTCCAGCGCCCACTCCGGGGGCGGCGGCGGATCGTCCTACCTGGGCGGCGTGACGGGCGGTTCGACGGTTGCCGGCGTGCGCGCCGGCGACGGACTGGTTTCGATCACCTATGTATCCCCCGCGCCCGTGCCGACCATGTCCGAGTGGGCAATGATCCTCCTCGGCGTGATGCTCGCCGGCGGCGCCGCCCTCTACATCCAGCGTCGGCCGTTCGCCGTCTAGACGATCCACCCCGCCTTCTTCCGACAAGGGCGCGAAGGCGTCTCGGGTTCCTGTTCAGGGCTGCCCCAGCCAGCCCAGGAAAGTCGCGTTTCCCTGAATCGCCCTGTCGAAGCGGGGCGATGGCGGGTAATATCGCCGTTCTTCGTATCTGCGCCGAACGGCGCCGCGGGCGTTCATCGCGTCAGACCCTGACAGGGAGACGGTGCATGCGACTGTTGTGGAAAGCCCTGGCCGTGGGCGGCGCCGGTCTGGTCCTGACGGGATCGGCCGCCGCGCCGCGCCTGTCGTCCGCCCCGCTCGATGCGACCAGCCTGTTCGGCGCCCTGTGCGGACCGGGCCAGGCGGGCGGGGCCCTGCTGCGCGAGCTGCTGATCGCCTCGGCCGTCGCCGCCCCGGCCAGCCAGGCCCAGACCAGTCAGCCTCAGACCATCCCCCTCTATCCCGACCTGACGACCTCGAAGCTGATTGCGACGACCCGCGATCCCCGGGGCCAGGCCTATTTCAGCCAGGGCCTGATGCTGGCCTACGGCTTCAACCACGCCGGCGCCGTGCGCTCCTTCCGCGAAGCCCAGACGCTGGATCCCGACTGCGCCCTGTGCTGGTGGGGCGAGGCCGCGGCCCTGGGTCCCAACATCAACGCCCCGATGGACGACCGCGACCGGCCCGCGGCGCTCAAGGCCCTCAGCCGGGCCATGGCCCTGCGGACGCAGGCGGCGCCCCAGGAACAGGCCCTGATCGAGGCCCTGGCCCGGCGCTATTCCGAGGACCCCGCCGCCGACCGCGCCGCCCTGGACGCCGCCTACGCCGACGCCATGCTGGCCGTCGCCGACCGCTTCCCCGAGGACGACGACATCGCCGTCCTGGCCGCCGAGGCGGCGATGGACACCACGCCGTGGAACTACTGGCAGGCGGACAAGCGCACCCCGATCGGCCGCAGCGGCGAGGCCGTGCGCCTGGTCGAGGGGGTGCTGGCCCGCAGCCCTGATCACGTCCAGGCGGCCCACCTCTACATCCACCTGATGGAGGCCGCCGATCCGCAGCGGGCCGAGGCCGCGGCCGACCGCCTGGCCGCCGCCCCCACGACCAGCGCCGGCCACCTGGTCCACATGCCGGGCCACATCTATGTGCGGCGCGGGCGCTACGCCGACTCCATCCGTCTCAACCTGGCGGCGGCGCGGGCCGACGAGGCCTTCATCCGCGATGCGGGCGACGAGAGCCTGGTGCGCTACGGCTATTATCCGCACAACATCCACTTCATCGTCGCCTCGGCCCAGATGGCCGGCGACATGGACACCGCCCTGACCGAGGCGCGGCGCCTTCGCACCGTGCTGGACCCGGCGACCTCGGCGAAAATCGCCTGGATCCAGGTCATCGACGCCGCCCCCTATCAGGCCCTGGCCCAGTTCGCCGCGCCGCGCGCCATCCTGTCGGCCCCCGCCCCCGACGCCCGCCTGCCCTACGCCGTGGCCATGCGCCGCTACGCCCGCGCCGTCGCCTACGCCCGCCTGCGCGACCCAAGGAATTTCGAGCGCGAACTGGCGGCCATGAACGCGCTGAAAACCTCCGGCGCCTTCGCCGACATGGTCGCCCAGGGCGTGCCCGCGCCGGACCTGCTGAGCCTGGCCGAGGCCGTGGCGCGCGGACGTCTGGCCACGGCGCGCGGCCGTCATCTCGAAGCCGCCGGCCACTACCGCCGCGCCGTCGCCCTCGAGGCGAGCCTGCCCTATCAGGAGCCGCCCTACTGGTATTATCCGGTCAACCAGTCGCTGGGCGCCGCCCTCTATCAGGCCGGTCGGCCCGCCGAGGCCGCCGACGCCTTCCGCTACGCCCTGGCCCAGACCCCCGGCAACGGCTGGGCCCTCTACGGTCTGGCCCGCAGCGAAGCCGCGCAAGGGAACGCCGCCGAAGCCGCGGCGGCCGAGGCGGCCCTGCGCGCCGCCTGGCTGGGCGACCGCCGCTGGCTGCGCATGGACCGGCTCTGACAGCGCCACGACCCGATCTGTCGCAGACGCCTGCTATGCCGGCCTTTACGCCCGGCCGCGGCGGTCGATTTCAGACGATTCAGACGAATTGGACTCTGTTTTTCTCACGGACCGATCGCCGTTGCGGCCAGACGCCTCACTTCCTGCACTTGCCGCTTGATGGCGAGGCATCCCGACGCCATCTGATCCGTTACGATTCTTCGACCCTGATGCGGATCCGATCATGACCTTCGCCGACCCGACGCTGAACCCGCCCGCCGACCTGATCAAGGACGGCACCGACGCCTCCTTCATGGCCGACGTGATCGAGGCCTCGAAGCATCAGCCGATCATCGTCGATTTCTGGGCCACCTGGTGCGGCCCGTGCCGGACGCTGGGCCCGGC
Source organism: Brevundimonas sp. (assembly GCF_036405315.1). Taxonomy (GTDB): domain Bacteria; phylum Pseudomonadota; class Alphaproteobacteria; order Caulobacterales; family Caulobacteraceae; genus Brevundimonas. The sequence goes on from NZ_DASWXW010000037.1 coordinate 10,621, forward strand.
GCTGGAAAAGGCCGTGCGCGGCGCCAAGGGCGCGGTGAAGATGGTCAAGATCGACGTCGACGCCAACCCGGCCTATGCGGGCCAGCTGCGGGTCCAGTCGATCCCGACCGTCTACGCCTTCGTCAACGGCCAGCCGGTCGACGGCTTCCAGGGCGCCATCCCCGACAGCCAGATCAAGGCCTTCATCGACAAGCTGACCGGCGGCGCCGGGGTCAACACCGACGTCGAACAGCTGTTGTCGCTGGGCGAGGAGTCCCTGTCGCTGAACGACCTGGGCGGCGCGGCCCAGGCCTTCGCCCATGTCATGACCATGGAGCCGAACAACCCCAAGGCCATCGCCGGCATGGCCCGCGTCTATCTGGCCGAGGGCGACGCCGAACAGGCGCGCCAGACCATCGCCATGGCCCCGGCCGACTCCGCCGATCCCATGGTCCAGAGCGTGCGCGCCCAGCTGGCCCTGGCCGCCTCGGCCCCGACCGGCGCCGCCGCCGAACTGCAGGCCAGGATCGCCGCCGATCCGAACGATCATCAGGCCCGCTACGACCTGTCCCTGGCCCTCGCCTCGGCGGGCGACCTGAACGGGGCGGTCGATCAGCTGCTGGCCATCGTCAAGGCCGACCGCGAATGGAACGACCAGGCGGCGCGCAAGCAGCTGCTGACCGTGTTCGAGGCGGCGGGCGCGACCAGCGAGGTCGCCCGCGACGGCCGCCGCCGCCTGTCCTCCATCCTGTTCGCCTGATCGGAGAGCGGCGATGGCCCAGGGCTATATCAAGGCGATCGAGCTGCCCCAGGTGATCCCGGTCTTCCCCCTGCCGGGGTCGATCCTGCTGTCGCGCGGCCAGTTGCCGCTGAACGTCTTCGAGCCGCGCTATCTCAACATGGTCGACGACGCCATGGCCGGGGACCGGATCATCGGCCTGATCCAGCCCCTGACCGGCGCCAGCGGGCCCCAGCCCCCCCTGGCCCGCGTCGGCTGCGCCGGGCGCATCACCAGCTTCAACGAGACCTCCGACGGGCGCTATCTGATCACCCTGACCGGAATCTGCCGCTTCAACGTAACCGGCGAGCTTCAGGTCAAGACGCCCTATCGCCAGGTCCGTGCCGACTTCGCCGCCTTCGAGGCCGACCTGCGCGCCCCCGATCCCGCCGCCGAGTTCGACCGCCACGGCTTCCTCGACGCGCTGCGCCCCTATCTGGAACACCGGGGTCTGAACGTGGACTGGGACACCGCCGAAGCCGCGCCTCAGGAGGCCCTGATCAACAGCCTGGCCATGGCCCTGCCCTTCGAGCCGCCCGAGAAGCAGGCCCTGCTGGAAGCCCAGACGCTGGAAGCCCGCGCCGAGGCCCTGACCGCCCTGCTGCGCATCGAAGCCGCCGCCAGCGACGACGACGACGGCCCGGCGATGCAGTAGGCGCCGCCCCGACCTGGCGCTATGAACCGGCAACCGCATACGGCGGACCTTACGGGCGACCGGCTTCCTCAAGCAGCGAGCGCCCGCGGCGCGAGCGATAGGAAACAAATATGATGAGCGACGCCTTCAACACCCCCGTCTCGGTCGATCCCCGCCTGCTGGAGGTCCTGGTCTGCCCGGTCACGCGCGGCCGCCTGACCTATGACCGCGAGCGCAACGAACTGGTCTCGGCGGGCGCCAAGCTGGCCTTCCCCATTCGCGACGGCGTGCCGATCATGCTGGTCGAGGACGCCCGTCCGCTGGACTGATTTCAAGGAACCGGGCCTTACGCCGCGCTTAGACGGCGGCCCGCTTTCCGCATCGCGCCCTTACGCCGCTTGGGCGTCTTCTTCACCTCATGAAGGAGACCCCCATGAGCCGCCGCGCTTTGCTGAACCAGTCCCTGAACTCCGCCGCTCCACCGAGCGCCAATCCTCCCGGCGTCTGGCGCATGACCCAGACCGTTCTGGCCCTCTATCTGGGCTGCACGCCCCGCGACCCCGGCGACCGGAGCCGCTCGCGATGATGACCGGCTATCCCGACGCGCGCCCAGCCCAATCCCTGGCCGCGCCTCACCGCTGCCGCGCCTATGGCGTCGTCGCTCGCGACGGCGGCTGGTGCGTCACCCTGGACGACTGCGCCACCCGGCCCTTCAAGGACCGCGAGGCCGCCCTGCGCATCGCCCGCCAGCTTCAGCGCCAGGCCGACCGCCTGCACCACGCCGAGGCCCGCGTATGACCGCCACGCCCATCCTGTTTGAAATCCGCCGCCTGGGCCGGGTCTGGCGCCTGGCCTCCTCGGACGGCCTCTTCTTCGGCCTGTTCCAGACCCGGGCCTCGGCCCTGCGCTGCGCGGTGGAAGAGGCGGACCGCCGCGACGGGGGCGACGTACTGCTGCACACCCACGACTGATCCAGGGCGCGCAGCGCCCGTGACGGAGGGGGCGTCTCGACGCCAGCCCTCTGCGTCGCCCCTCCACCACTACGTGGTCCCCCTCCCCACCTTGTGGGGAGGAAAGCTCAAGCGGCCTCAAGTAGCCCGAAGGGCGATAGGCCCCTTAAAGACTCTCGCCTCGCAAGAGGCGGGGCAGGTCCCCCGTCGCGCCGCCGGCCTCGTGCATGAAGGCCCGGCGCAGGGGGGCGATGCGGTTGACCGCCGCCATGCCCAGGTCGCGCGCCAGCCGCACCGGCGGCAGATCATTGGAGAACAGCCGCACGAAGCCGTCAAAGCCCGCCGCCAAAGCCGCATTGTCGAAGCGGCGCCAGCGGGCGTAGCGTTCCAGCACCAGCTCCGAGCCGATGTCTTCGCCGATCCGCACGGCGTCGGTCAGCACCTCGGCCAGGGCGGCGGCGTCCTTCAGCCCCATGTTGAGACCCTGCCCCGCCACCGGGTGCACCCCGTGGGCGGCGTCGCCCAGGATGGCGATGCGCGGCGCCGTCAGTTTCTCCGCCAGTTGCAGCGACAGGGGATAGACGAAGCGCGGCCCCACCACCTCGACCCCGTCCAGGAACTCGCCGAAGCGGCGCATCAGGTGGGCGTGGAAGGCCTCGTCCGAAGCCGCCTTCAGGGCCTCGGCCCGGCGCGTGCTCTCGGTCCAGACCAGGCTGGCCCGCTGTTCCGTCAGGGGCAGGATGGCGAAGGGGCCGTCGGGCAGGAAATACTCGTGGGCGACATTGCCGTGGTCGCGGCCCAGCCTGACCGTCGCCACCACCCCGCTCTGGCCGTAACCCCAGCCGAAGGTGTCGATGCCTGCCGCCTGACGCACGGTCGAGCCGCGCCCCTCGGCGCCCACGACCAGGGGCGCCTGAAGGGTCGCGCCGTCCTTCAGTTTCACGGTCGCCAGACCCGGCCCGACCTCGACCCCGGCCACGCTGGCGGGCGCCCGGACCTCGATCCCGGCGGCGGTGACGGCCTGCGCCAAGGCCGTACGGATGCGGCGGTTCTCCAGCATGTAGCCCAGGGGCTCGCCGCCGTTGCGGTCGCCGATCTCGTCGGCGTCGAAACGGATATAGGCCGGCGACGGCGGGCGACTGGCGGCGCCCGGCCGCTTGCCGTCCGTGACCAGAATCCGGTCCATGCGACAGGCGTGGGGACGAAGGCTCTCGCCCAGACCGAGCGCGTCCAGCATGCGGAAGGTCGAATAGGCGATGGCGGTCGAGCGCCCGTCGAAGGTCGGCGCCAGCTGGGCGTCGAAGGGCTGGGGATCGACCAGCACCGGCTTCAGCCCGCCCTGCGCCGCCGCCAGGGCAAACGTCGCCCCCGCCAGTCCCGCGCCCGCGATGATGATGTCGTAATCGGTCTGAGCCATGCCGCCTGTGTCGCGCCGATGACCGCCCGCGTCCAGAGGCCAGACGTCGCGGACGCCGGATCGTCGCCTGGTAAACAGCCCCTTAACCCTGTCGCGCGACAAGGAAGACCTAGTCTTCTGAGGTTCGCCTTCATGTCCGTCGCCCTCGCGCTCGGCCAACGCGCCTGGTCCACCGCCCGCATCGTCTGGGCGGCGCCCTTCGCCGTGCGGTTCCGCGGCGTCCTGCAAGCCCTGCTGGCCAGCCTTCTGCTGGTCGCCATGATCTCGTGGAACCCGGCGGACCCCAGCCTCAACGCCGCCTCGACGCAGGGGCCGACCAACTGGCTGGGCGGGACGGGGGCGACCTTCGCCGACCTGATGATGCAGTCGCTGGGGCTGGCCGCCTGGCCCGCCGTCCTGCTGCTGATCGCCTTTGGCCTGGCGGTGGCCATCGGCGACGCCCTGCAGCACCGGCTGCAGCCGACCGCCTTCAAGGTCTTCTGCTCGATCGCCGGCGTCCTCTTGCTGTCCGCCGCCCTCTCGGCCCTGGCCGCGCCGGCCAGGTGGCCGCTGGCGGCGGGCCTGGGCGGCCTGTGGGGCGACGGCGTGACCGGCCTGTCGGCGCAAGGGCTGGCCGCCCTGCGCATCCCCGGCGGGCGCTG
>NZ_DASWXW010000038.1:0-5573 GCF_036405315.1 Brevundimonas sp.
GACGCCGTTCAGGGGCGTGCGGATCTCGTGGCTCATATTGGCCAGGAACTGGCTCTTGGCGCGGTTGGCGGCGTCGGCGGCGTCGCGCGCCTCGGCCAGGGCCTGGGCGTCGCGCTTCAGGTCGGTGATGTCGGAGCAGACCGTGACCGTGCCGCCTTCCGCCGTCTTGCGGTCCTGCACCCGAAGCCAACGCTCGCCGACCTGCTGCTCCATGGCGCCTATCGGTCGACGTCGATTGGCCATGCGTTCGGCGATCCAGGCCTCCTCGCGGCCGCGGGCCGCAGGATAGAGCCCGGCCTTGATCCCGGCCATGAGGACTTCGTGGAAGGTGACGCCGACCTTCAACGCGGCCGTCACTTCAGGGTTGATCTGGGTGTAGCGACGATTCCAGATCGCCAGCCGGTCGTCGGCGTCATAGAAGCCCAGGCCGTCGGGCATGGCCTCGATGGCCTCCCGCAGTTGGCCCAGGGCGCTGTGCCGCGACCACCAGATCATGCCGGTCAGGAAGGCGGCGATGATGGCCAGGAAGGCGACGCTGACGCCGACCCACAAGGCGATCGCCGTCTCGGGCGCCGCCGCCGTCGGCAGAAGCGCGCCGGGCGTGGGAACCAGAACAACGGCGCTCATGGCGACGAAGTGCAGCCAGCACACGCTCAACGCGCCGATGAAGGCGGTGGTGATGATGCGTTTCAAGCCGCCGAGGCGCGGCGCGAGAAAGGGGGCGCAGACCAGAGCCAGGCCGCCGACGACGGCGACCGCCACCAGGGGGGCGTTCCAGGCCAGCGTCGCTTCGGAAACGCGCAGCGCCGCCATGCCGACGAAATGCATGGCCGCCACGCCGGCGCCGCCGGTCAGCGCCGCCAGCACACGCCAGCGTCTCGACTCGGACGCAAGCGCCAGGACGGTGGCGAAGAAGAAGGCGATGAGGACGATGGCCAGCGACGCCACGGTCTCGCCGGGATCGTAGCGGACCGGCGCGCCGACGTCGTAGGCCTGCATGGCGATGAAGTGGGTGGCCCAGACGCCGACGCCCCCAACCAGGGGCACCGCGACCAGATAGACCCGACGCGAGCGGCGGGCGACGCTACGGGCCCGATCAAACAGGCTGGCGGCGATCAACATGCTGAATATCGACACCAGGGCCGCGAAAGGCACGATCCGCCAGTCGTGTTGCTGAACCAGACAGTTCAGGATCGTATTCACGTCTGAAGCCCCCGCGCGCCGTTGATGCAAACTGCCGCAAATCGGTGAAGAAAATACGCTAAGCGCGGGGTTTGCTGATGACGGTCGCCCCGCACGGTCGAGTCGCTAGGGACATATCGCGTGTCCGCTAAATAATGAGATAACGCCGATCATCATGCCGTACGAGCATTCGCCTTCTCCAGTCGCCCCCACCGCTTCGTCGCGCCTGTGGACCGCCGGCGCCAGCGGCGGGGTGGCGATTCTGGTGATGGCGGTTCTGGCGGTGATGAAGCCGGAACTGGCCGGCTGGCTGGCGATCGGCGCCGTGGCGGTGGCGACGGCGACCTGGCTGGTCAACCGGCGGCGGCCGGCCCCGGTCAGCATCAGCGAACTTGACGGCGGCGGAGCGGCCGATCTGGCGCCCGACGGCGCCTTGCTGGGCGATGTCTTCGAGGCCCTGGGCGATCCCATCCTGATCGTCAGCGGGGGCGAGGCGGACGACATCGCCGGGCGGCGAATCGCCCTGGCCAACGCCGCCGCGCGCGAGCTGTTTCGGCTGGACGGGGCGGGCGGCGGCTTGCTGGTTTCGGTGATCCGCGATCCCAAGGTGCTGGAGGCTGTGGACGAGGCTCTGTTCGGCGCCGTCAGCAACACGGTCGACTATGTGGGCGGCGGCGCGCAGGAGCGCCATTGGCGCGCCTTCGTCCGGCCCCTGCCCGAGCGGGACGCTCATCTGTGGGGCGCCGGCGCCCTGGCCCTGCTGGCCCTGCGCGACGAGACCGACGCCCGCCGCATGGAGATGATGCGCGTCGACTTCCTGGCCAACGCCAGCCACGAGCTGCGCACGCCCCTGGCCTCCCTGTCGGGCTTCATCGAGACGCTGAAGGGCCACGCCAAGGACGATCCCAAGGCGCGCGACAAATTCCTGGACATCATGGCCATCCAGGCCGACCGCATGGGGCGCCTGGTCGCCGACCTGCTGTCGCTGAGCCGCATCGAGTTGAACGAGCACATCGCGCCCCTGGGCCGGGTTGATCTGGCGCGCGCGGCCTCGGACGTGGTGGACGCCGTCAGCGTCATCTCGCGCGAGCGCGGCGTAACCATCAAGGCCGACCTGGGGCAGGGGGGCGCGACCGTGACCGGCGATCGCGACGAGATCGTTCAGGTCATTCAGAACCTGGTCGACAACGCCCTGAAATATTCCAGCAACGGCGGGGTGGTGGAGCTGTCCATCGATCGCGGCCGCACCCTGGACGAGGCCATGGCCGCGCGCATGCCGGAAGGGACGCGCCTGTCGCTGGAGACGCCCGACCGCGAGGCGGGGCAGAAATACGCCGTCGTCACCGTGCGCGACCACGGCCCCGGCATGGCGCGCGAGCACCTGCCGCGGCTGACCGAGCGATTCTATCGCGTCGAGGGCCAGAAAAGCGGCGAGCGTCAGGGCACGGGCCTGGGTCTGGCCATCGTGCGGCACATCATCATCCGTCACCGAGGCGGCCTGAGCGTGGACAGCGCCCTGGGCCAGGGCGCGATCTTCGCCGCCTGCTTCCCTCTGGCTCCCGCGCGCGAGGCGGACCCCTTGGGCGGCCCTGCGACATAGGCTGCGACACGGAGGAAGGGCGCCGTAACAGAACTGTCACGCAGCCGTCTTAATCCGCTCGCCAATCGCAGGCAGTTTCCCGGCCGAAACGCGCCGGACCCGGCACGTTAATGATTCACGCGTGCACGGACCCGGATGATCTGGATTTTCCTGTTACTGCTGATCGCCTTCTCCGGGCTCGCCTATCTGGGCGGGCGCGCCCTGGCGACGCGCCGCAGCGCCGGCGCCCGAGCCCACTCGCGTCCCGGCCAGCACGGCCTTTACGCCCTTATCTGGGTCGGCATGCCGGCCCTGGTCGTGTTGATCGCGGCCTCGATCTTCTCGGCGCCGCTGGAGCGTCAGATGCTGGCCGCCGGGGCGCCCGACAGCGTCACTCAATTGGAGCCATTCCGTCGCGAGGCCTTCTTCTCGGACGCGCGCCGCATAGGCGACGGTCTGGAAGCCCAGCAGATCTGGCCCGCCCCCTATGCCGAGGAACTGCCGGCCGAGGGCCGTCGCGCTCACAGCATCTCGTCGGCCCTGAACTGGGGCGGCGGCGTCGCGGCCCTGATCGCCGCGATCCTGGGCGGGGTCTTTGTCTTCGTTCGCATCCGTCCCGACCTGCGCGCGCGCAACAAGGTCGAGGGCTGGATCAGCCTCGTCCTGTTCGCCTGTTCGGCGGTGGCGGTGCTGACCACCGTGGGCATCATCTTCTCCCTGGTGTGGGACTCCTTGCGCTTCTTCAACTCGGTGCCGATCACCGAATTCCTGTTCGGGACCAAGTGGAGCCCGCAGATGGCGATCCGCGCCGACCAGATCGGCTCGTCCGGCGCCTTCGGGGCCGTGCCCCTGTTCGCCGGCACCTTCCTGATCATGCTGATCGCCATGCTGGTGGCGGGTCCGATCGGCCTGTTCTCGGCCATCTATCTGTCGGAATACGCCGGTCGCCGCACCCGCGCCGTGGTCAAGCCGCTGCTTGAGGTGCTCGCGGGCGTTCCGACCGTGGTCTACGGCTTCTTCGCCGCCCTGACCGTCGGTCCGGCCTTCCGCGTCTTCTTCAATACGATCGGCGGCTGGATGGCCGGCGGACCGCTGGACGGCGTGGGCCAATACCTGCTGCTGGTGCAGAACCAGATGGCCCTGGTGGCCGGCGCGGTCATGGGGATCATGCTGATCCCCTTCGTCAGTTCCCTGTCCGACGACATCATGAACGCTGTGCCGCAGTCCCTGCGCGACGGCTCCTACGCCATGGGCGCCACCAAGTCGGAAACGGTCAAGAAGGTGCTGCTGCCAGCCGCCCTGCCGGGCATCGCCGGGGCCTTCCTGCTGGCGGTGTCGCGCGCCATCGGCGAGACCATGATCGTGACCATGGCCGCCGGCCTGGCCGCCAAGCTGACGCTGAACCCGCTGGACACGGTCACGACCGTCACGGTGCAGATCGTCACCCTGCTGACTGGGGACCAGGAGTTCAACAGCCCCAAGACCCTGGCCGCCTTCGGCCTAGGCCTGACCCTGTTCGTCGTCACCCTGCTGCTCAACATCGTCGCCATGCGCATCGTGCAAGCCTATCGGGAACAGTATGACTGACGCCGCCCAAAACCCGAGCGCCGTCAGCCCGCGCACCCAGCGTCTTCAAGCAAGGCTGCGCGGCCGCTACGCCCGCGAGACCCGCTTCAAGTGGTATGGCCGTGCGGCCATCGGCGTGGCCCTGGTCTTCCTGGTGATCCTGCTGGGCAGCATCATCATGCAGGGCCGCACGGCCTTCTACAGCCACAGCGTGACCCTGCCGGTCTATATGGACGCGTCGCGCATCGACCGCTCCTATCCGCAGGGCGCGAACTTCGAGCAGATCGTCGCGGAGCAGCAGCTGCGCCGCCTGGGCATCCAGGACGACGCGCAAGGTTCCAAGGCCGCGGCCATGAAGGCCCTGTTCTCCTCGGAGCTGAAGTTCCAGGCGGCGGGCATGATCGCACGGCAGCCCGGCCTGCTGGGTCAGACCGTGCCCGTCACCGCCCCCCTGTCGGACAACGCCGACCTCTATCTGAAGGGCGAAATCTCCAAGGCTACGCCCGAGGATCAGCGCCGCATCAGCAATGAGCAGATGGCATGGCTGGACCGGATGAAGGCGTCGGGTTCCGTCCGCGCCCACTTCAACTCGACCCTGTTCACCAAAGGCGACTCGACCCAACCGGAACTGGCGGGCCTGCTGGGCGCCGTGGTCGGTTCGGCCCTGATGCTGCTGGTCACGGCCCTGATCGCCATTCCGGTCGGCGTCGGCGCCGCCGTTTGGCTGGAGGAATATTCGCCGCGCAACCGCATCACGGCGATCATCGAGGTCAACATCAACAACCTCGCCGCCGTGCCGTCGATCGTCTACGGCCTGCTGGGCCTGGCCCTGTTCATCAACTTCCTGCACCTGCCGCGCGCGAGTCCGCTGGTCGGCGGTTTGGTCCTGGCCCTGATGGCCCTGCCGACGGTGATCATCGCCACGCGCTCGTCGCTGAAGGCGGTGCCGCCCTCGATCCGCGAGGCCGCCCTGGCCATGGGCGCCAGCCGCACCCAGACGGTGTTCGGCCACGTCCTGCCCCTGGCCATGCCGGGCGTCATGACCGGCTCGATCATCGCCATGGCCCACGCCCTTGGCGAGACGGCGCCCCTGCTGCTGATCGGCATGATCAGCTTCGTCCCCGGCGTGCCGCACGCCATCGACGAGCCGGTCGGCGCCCTGCCTTCGCTGATCTACATCTGGGAGAACGCCTCGGAGCGCGCGTTCCACGAGCGGACCGCCGCCGCCATCCTTGTGCTCCTCGCC
>NZ_DASWXW010000039.1:0-16489 GCF_036405315.1 Brevundimonas sp.
GGCCTGCGTGGCCTCGACGAGAACCAAAAGGTCTCGTACGAAATCGAGCGCGACCGTCGCTCGGGCAAGGAATCGGCCGGTCAACTGAAGACCGAAGGCTGATTTCTCGCGCCGTTCATTCGGCGCGGATTTCGAACGGCGGCGACGGCTTCGGCTGTCGCCGCCGTTTTCGTTTGCGGCGCCCAATTATGGCTTTTGCGCCCCTGCCCTTGCTAATGGGCGGCAAAGCGCCCATCTTTGTATTCGTCGATCTCTCTGCGAAACGCTGCTGCCCCTTTGCATCGCGCACCGAGGTCCAAAGCCAATCCCATTCAGACCCGACAGGCTGCCAGGACATCCTTCCTGCGGCCACTCAAACGGGGAGTCCTGAAAATGGCTACCGGCACTGTCAAATGGTACAACTCCACCAAGGGCTATGGCTTCATCCAGCCCGATGATGGCGGCAAGGACGTCTTCGTCCACGCAACGGCCGTCGAGGTCTCTTCGCTCGGTTCGCTGAACGAAAACCAGAAAGTCTCCTACGAAATCGAACGCGACAGCCGCAGCGGCAAGGAATCCGCTGGCCGGCTTCAGGCGGCTGACTAAGCCGACACCGACCATACCGCCCCGGAGTTGACGCCGAACACGGCCGCCCAGCGCGACCAGCACGCCATCGCCTTCGAAGGCGAAGTGGTGAAGCTGCTCCCCCTGGGCCGTCGTCGGGTGCGGTTGAACAACGGGCATCTGGTGACGGTGCTGGCGTCCCTCGGGAAACCGACGGACGTCAGCCTGATCGGCGACCGCGTCGTCGTCGAGATCGCCTTCAATCAGTTGAAGGGCTGGCGCCTCGTGCGCCGGCCCTGACGCTCTCCCCGGAGACGCCGATGACCACGCTTGCTGACAAGATCCCCGCCCTGAGCGAAGTCGACCTCAAGGCCCTGCGCGCCAACGCCGCACGCCTGGTCGAGCATGGCTCTGCCGTTCAGGTGACGACCGCAGCCGATATCCTGCCGCTGATCGACGCCCGACTGGCCGAAATCGCCGCCGCGCCCAAGCCCGTCGCACCGGCCAAGAAGCGCGCCGCCCCCAAGAAGAAGCCGGCGCCCGTCACGGGCCATCAGACCGCCCTGCCCGACAAGACGGCCTGACTTCAGTTCAACGTAGGGCCTGATCCAGGTCGGCGATCAGGTCGTCGATATCCTCGACCCCGACCGACAGACGGATCAGGTTGTCGGTGACGCCGCCGGCCTCGCGCACGTCCTTGGGCACGCTGGCGTGGGTCATGATGGCCGGGTGGTTCACCAGGCTTTCGACCCCGCCCAGCGACTCCGCCAGGGTGAAGACCTGCACCCGCTCCAGCACGCGCTTGGTCCGCTCCAGATCGCCGTCGATCAGCACCGTGACCATGCCGCCGAAGCGGCCGTTCATCTGGCGCGCGGCCAGCTCGTGCTGCGGGTGGCTGATCAGGCCCGGATAGATGACCTTGGCCACGCCAGCCCGGTCTTCCAGCCAGCGCGCCACGGCCAGGGCGTTCTCGTTGTGCGCCTTCATGCGCAGGCCCAGGGTCTTCAGGCCCCGGTTGGCCAGGAAGGCGTCGAACGGACCCATGACGCCGCCGATGGAGTTCTGCAGGAACTTCAGCTGAGCCGCCATCTCGGCGTCCCTGGCCACCAGAACCCCGCCGACGATGTCAGAGTGACCGTTCAGATACTTGGTCGCCGAATGCATGACCACGTCGGCGCCCAGGGCCAGCGGCTGCTGGCTCCACGGCGTGGCGAAGGTGTTGTCGACGACCAGGATCAGCTTGTGGGCCTTGGCGATCTTGGACAAGGCCTCGATGTCGGCCAGCTTCATCAGCGGGTTGGTGGGCGTCTCGACCCACAGCATCCGCGTCTTGTCGGTGATCGCCGCCTCGACCGCCGCCAGATCGGTCAGGTCGATGTAGCTGAAGTCCAGCCCCATCGACCGACGCCGCACCCGCTCGAACAGCCGCCACGAGCCGCCGTAGAGGTCGTCGCCGGTGACGATGTGCGAACCGGCGTCCAGCAGTTCCAGCGCCGTCGAGGTCGCCGCCATGCCCGAGCCAAAGCCGAAGGCCTGAACCCCGCCTTCAAGGTCGGCGATGCAGGCCTCGAAGGCCTCACGCGTCGGGTTCTTACCGCGCGCGTACTCATACCCCTTGTTCACGCCCGGGCTTTCCTGGGCGTAGGTCGAGGTGGCGTAGATCGGCGTCATCACCGCGCCCGTGGTCGGGTCGGGCTTCTGGCCGGCGTGGATGGCGCGGGTCGAGAAACCCTGGCTGTTCTTCAGGTCTGCCATGGTCTTACCGGTTCAGGCTGAGGTGGTTGATCAGGTCGGTGCGGGCGATCAGGCCGACGAAGGCCTCGCCGTCCAGAACGATGGCCACGCGGTCGCGGTCGAAGATCGGGATCAGGGCGTCCAGCGACTCCGACACCTGCAGGGTGTCCAGATCGCGCGTCATGGCCGAGGAGACCGGCTTGGCGAAGCGTTCCTGACGGGTGATGTCGTCGGTGTTCATGATGTGGACGATGTCGCTCTCGTCCAGAATGCCGACCAGGCGGCCGTCCTGAATGACCGGCAGTTGCGACACACCGTCGCCCTTCATCCGCTTGAAGGCGGTGTCCAGGGTGTCGTCGGGGCCGATGATCACCACGTCGCCGTTGGCGTATTTGCGCGTGATCAGGTCCGACAGGTCGCCGTGCAGTTCGCGCTGGGTCAGGCCCTGATCGGCTAGCCAGGCGTCGTTGTAGACCTTGGACAGATACTTGGCGCCGGTGTCGCAGACGAAGGTCACGACCCGCTTCGGCTCGGTCTGCTCGCGGCACCAGCGCAGGGCCGTGGCGATCAGGGTGCCGGACGACGACCCCGCCAGGATGCCTTCCTTCAGCAGCAGCTCGCGCACCGTGGCGATCGCCTCCGAGTCCGGGATCGAATAGGCCATGTCGATCAGGTCGGGATCGGCGGTGTCCGGCATGAAGTTCTGGCCGATGCCTTCGACCGCATAGCTGCCGTCCGGACCGGCCACGCCCTCGTTGATCAGGCCCGCCAGGGCCGAGCCGACCGGGTCCGCCAGGATGATCTTGGCGTTCGAGCCCTGCGACTTGAAGTATTGCGCATTGCCCGTGATCGTCCCGCCCGAGCCGATGCCGGCGACGAAGGCGTCGATGTCGCCGTCCATCTGCTCGAAGATTTCCGGGCCGGTCGTCTTGAAGTGGGCGGCGGTGTTGGCGTCGTTGGCGAACTGGTTGACGAAGTAGCCGCCGGGGATCTGCTGGGCCAGGCGCTCGGCCATGTCGGTGTAGTATTCGGGGTGGCCGTGCGGCACGTCCGAGCGGGTCAGGCGCACGTCGGCGCCCATGGCGCGCAGATGCTGGATCTTCTCCTTCGACATCTTGTCGGGGATGACCAGCAGGACCTTATAGCCCTTCTGCTTGCCCACCAGGGTCAGGGCCAGGCCGGTGTTGCCCGCCGTGGCTTCGACGATGGTGCCGCCCGGCTTCAGCCAGCCGGCGTTTTCCGCCGCCTCGATCATCGACAGGGCGATGCGGTCCTTGATCGAACCGCCGGGGTTCTGGCTCTCCAGTTTCAGGAACAGGCGGCAGGGGCCGGTGTCGATCCGCGTCACCTCGACCATCGGCGTCTTGCCGATCAGGTCCAGCAGCGATCCCACAGGGCGGATCAGGACGGGGGCGTCGGACATCGACATGCGGAAGGCTCCGGGAAAGGCGTGTTCAGGGGCGGAAGCTGGGCGTCGGCGCACGCTTGGTCAACTCACGCAAGTTTTCACCCATTTGGCTCGAAGCGCATTACATAGGACGCAATGACCAAGACGCCGAAACGCCCCGCCGCGGGCCTGCCCGACAAAGAGACCCTGATCGCCTTCCTGCGCGAAGCCGGCGAGGCCCAGAAGGCCGACATCGCCCGCGCCTTCGGATTGAAGGGCGTCGAACGTCGCCAGCTGCGCGAAATGCTGAAGACGCTGGAGGCCGAAGGCGCCCTGGGCAAGCGCGGCCGCAAAGGCTTTTCCGAGGTCGGCGCCCTGCCCCCCGTCGGCGTGGCCGACGTGGTGGATCGCGACGCCGACGGCGAGCTTTACGTCGAGCTGGTCAAGGGCGGCGAGGACGCGCCGCGCGCCCTGCTGCTGCCGGATCGCGAGGGCAAGAGCCCGGCGCCTGGCGTCGGCGACCGTCTGCTGGTCAAGTTCTCGCGCGGCGCCGAGGGCTGGGAGGCCCGTCTGGTCAAGCGGCTGGACGCCGGGACCAACCGCGTCCTGGGCGTGATCCGCAAGTCGGCGCGCGAAACCCGCGTCGAGCCGGTCGACAAGCGTTCCAAGGACGTGCTGCTGATCCCCTCGGCTCAGGCTGGCGACCTGCGCGACGGCGATCTGGTGCTGGCCTCGATCGAAAAGGGCGACCACCGCTACGGGCCCAAGCGCGGCAAGATCCTGGAATCCATCGGCCGCGAGGACGATCCCCGCGCCGCCTCCATCATCGCCATCCACGCCCACGGCCTGCCGACCGGCTTCTCGGAGCAGGTCGAGCGCGAGGCCGAGGATCAGGCCCTGCCGACGCTGAAGGGGCGCGAAGACCTGCGCGAGGTGCCCTTCATCACCATCGACCCGGCCGACGCCCGCGACCACGACGACGCCGTCTACGCCGAGCGGGACACGGACCCGAAAAACCCCGACGGCTGGGTCGTCTGGGTCGCCATCGCCGACGTGGCCGCCTATGTCCGCCCCAACTCGGCGCTGGACCGCGAGGCGCGCGACAAGGGCAACTCCACCTACTTCCCCGACCGCGTCGAGCCCATGCTGCCGGAAGTCCTGTCCAACGGTCTGTGCAGCCTGAAACAGGGCGAGAACCGCGCCTGCATGGCCGTGCGCATGATCTTCGACAAGGACGGTAGGAAGACCGGGCACAAGTTCATGCGCGGCCTTATGCGGTCGCAGGCCAAACTGTCCTACGAACAGGCCCAGTCCGCCATCGACGGCCAGCAGGACGATGTGACGGGTCCGATCATGGACGCCGTCCTCTATCCGTTGTGGAACGCCTATTCGACCATGCTGAAGGGCCGCGAGCGCCGCAGCCCCCTGGCCATCGAAAGCCCGGAACGCAAGGTGCTGATGGACCCCGGCGGCGGCATCGGCGCCATCGAGCCGCGCAAGTCGCTGGAGGCCCACCGCCTGATCGAAGAAATGATGATCCAGGCCAACGTCTGCGCCGCCGAGACGCTGGAGAAGACGCGCACGCCGCTGATCTATCGCGTCCACGAGGCCCCCAGCCAGGAGAAGATCTTCAACCTGGCCGACTTCCTGCACACCATCGCCATGCCCTGGAACAAGGGCGAGGCGCCGAACACCAAGCGGTTCAACAAGCTGCTGGACGAGACGCGCGACGGCCCCCACGCCGAAGTGGTCAACGAGGTGGTCCTGCGCACCCAGATGCAGGCGATCTATTCGCCTGAGAACGTCGGCCACTTCGGCCTGCACCTGGAACGCTACGCTCACTTCACCTCGCCGATCCGGCGCTATTCCGACCTGATCGTGCACCGCGGCCTGATCCGTGGCCTGAACCTGGGCTCGGACGGTCTGACGGACCGCGAGATCGCCGAACTGACCGCCATCGCCGAGCAGGTGACGAGCACCGAGCGCCGCTCGATGGCCGCCGAGCGCGACGCCATGGACCGCTACATCGCCGCCTTCCTGGAAGACCACGTCGGCGCCACCTTCGCCGGACGCATCACCGGCGTCACCCGCTTCGGCCTGTTCGTACGGCTGGACGAGACGGGCGCCGACGGTCTGGTGCCGGTATCTACCCTGGGCAGCGAGTATTTCACCCACGACGACCGCGCCCACGCCCTGGTCGGCGACCGCACCGGCAAACGCTTCACCCTGGGCCGTCGCGTCGAGGTCAAGCTGATGGAGGCCACGCCCGTCACTGGCGGTCTGGTGCTGGAGATGATCTCCGAGCCGGACCCGCGCGACCCCAACGCCCCGGCCCCGCGCTACGGCATCCGCGGACGCGGCGGCGATCGCCCGCCGATGCGTGGAAAAGGCCGCCCCGGCGGTCCCAAGCCCCGCAACGGCGGCAAGCCGTCGGGCGGGCTCAAGGGGGTTCGCAAGGGCAAGCGGAAGTGAAGCCTCAGCCCTTCGACGCCGCTCAGGACCTGGCCGACGCTCCGCGCACGGGCGGCGGCCAGAAGCCCAAGGACGCCGCCACTCTGATCCTGACGCGCGGCGGGGACCGCCCTGAGGTGCTGATGGGACGGCGTGCGCCCGGCCACGTCTTCATGGCCTCGAAGTGGGTCTTTCCCGGCGGACGCATCGACCGTTCCGACTTCACCGCCGCCTCGACCGGCGAACTGTCGTCAGACGTCGCCCGGCGGCTGGAGGCCGAGATGCCTGCTCGTCGCGCCCGCGCCCTGGCCCTGACCGCCGTGCGCGAGACCTTTGAGGAAACAGGGCTGATTCTGGGCCTGCCCGCCCCGCCCGCCTCGGTCGCCGGGCCCTGGCGCGAGTATCGTCAGGCGGGCGCCCTGCCCGACCTGTCGGCCCTGTCCTATGTGGCCCGCGCCATCACCCCGCCGGGACGCACGCGCCGTTTCGACGCCCGCTTCTTCATGGCCCCGGTCGAGGCCCTGCGCGATCCCGACCGGATCGAAGGCTCGGGCGAACTGGACGAGATCGCCTGGCTGCCGCTGGACGAGGCCCAGGCCCTGGACCTGCCCGCCATCACCCGCTTCGTCCTAGGCGAGGTCGCCGAACGGCTGAGCCATCCCGACCGCCCCCTGCCCTTCGTGCGCATGGTGCGCGGCCAGCATGTGGTCGAACACAGGGACTGACGCTGTGGCCAAGCGGACGATCATCCTTCGCCTGACCATCAACGACCCCGTGCCGGGCGTCTGCTACAGCCTACAGGGCAAGGACGGCGAACCCATCGACGCCGCGACCGCAACCGAGGCCCCGCTGTCACTGAACGCGCCCGTCGTCCTGAATGACGATAACCGCTTGAGCGGCCCCTTCGTGCGGCGGGAAGGAACCGAGCGCCGCTTCGTCTATATCGGCATCGGCAAGCACGCCGGCGCCCCGGACAGCAACTGGGACCGCCGAGCCAAGATCGACGTCCACGACATCCCTGCCGACCTGCTCGAGGTCGCGCGTCAGGGCCGCACGCTGGAAGTCCGCCTACCGGGTCGTGCAAAGGACGGCAGCCCGGCCTGCGCCACCGTCCGCCCCTTGAAACCGTGGAAGGCGCTCTAGGCCCTATTGAGCGACGGGCTTCTTCAGATCGAACTCGACGCGGAAGTGGCGGTTCGGGCGACGCAGCTCATAGGCGAACATCTGGCCCGGATGGACCTCCATCGCCCAGGTGTTGATGGTCGAGACCGAGGCGTTGTTGGCGTTGAACAGGTCGATGGATTCCTGATCGACCGGGAATTCCTGGCGCTCGGCCGCGCCCGCGCCCGCCGTGTCGCCGCCGTACCAGTGCAGTGTGTCGGTCGTGCCGTCGTCGTGACGGTGATCATGCTTCAGCCGCAGCCCCGTCGCCGTGCGCGTCACCACCCAGGTGCGCGACCGGTCGGCGCCGACCCAGAAGGGAATGCGAATCTCTTCGGCCGAGCAGTCGCGCACATGCATCAGCAGACGCTGGCTGGCGAAATCCGAATCGGCGGCGTCGGTAGTGACGACCTTGCCCTCGAATCTCTGGCCGCACAGGGCGCTCAGGTTCTTGAAGAAGGCATCCTGGGGCGTCTCGGCGCGCGCGGCGGCGGGCAAGGACGACAGGGTCAGGGCGACGGCCGCGAGGGCGAGCGAGGTCAGGGCTTTCATTTCATCACCCTAGCCTTTAGGAGCCATTCCTCAACGCGACATCGCGGGCGTTGACTTTGATCTCCGCCTGAGTATGTTCCGCGCCTCTCGTTTCATGCGGCTTTCGCCGTCGCAAAGGTAATTCCGATGGCCAAACCGGCTTCCATCAAGATCCGCCTGAACTCCACCGCCGACACCGGCTTCTTCTACGTGACCAAGAAGAACGCCCGTACGATGACCGAAAAGATGGTCGTCAAGAAGTACGACCCGGTCGTCCGCAAGCACGTCGAGTTCAAGGAAGGCAAGATCAAGTAAGGGCCTGACCGCCCCGAGCCTCAGGGCTCGCTTGACTGCAGAATTCGAAACGCCCGGCTGTTCAGCCGGGCGTTTTTCGTTGTCCGATCAATGAGAAGGCAGCGTCAGGCCGCGCGGGCGACGACCTTGTTTCGGCCCGAGGCCTTGGCCTC
Source organism: Brevundimonas sp. (assembly GCF_036405315.1). GTDB lineage: Bacteria > Pseudomonadota > Alphaproteobacteria > Caulobacterales > Caulobacteraceae > Brevundimonas. Next base: position 8,275 of record NZ_DASWXW010000039.1, read on the forward strand.
GTAGACCCCCTCGTCCGCCCGCTTCAGCAGGGCTTCGGGCGTGTCGTCAGCCCCCGTGGTCGCGGCCACGCCGACCGAGACGGTGATGTTCAGATGCTCGCGGCCGCCCATGACGCGGAACGGCGCCGCGCCCACGTCGCGACGGATTCGCTCGGCGATTCGCTTGGCGTCCTCCAGCGTCGTGCCCGGCATGACCACGACGAACTCCTCGCCGCCGAATCGGCACGGCAGATCCACCGCCCGCACATTGGTCGCCAGCCGCACCGAAAACTCGCGCAGCACCTCGTCGCCGGCGTCGTGGCCGAAGCCGTCGTTGACCGCCTTGAAGTGATCGATATCCAGCACCAGCACGGCCAGTGGCTCGCCGCCGGTGTTGGCGCGCGCCACCAGGGCCTGAAGCTGGCTCGACATATACCGGCGATTGTGAAGCCCGGTCAGAGCGTCGGTGACAGCCATCTCCAGGCTGTAATCCAGCTTCTCCCGCAGAAAGTCGCCGTAACGCTTGCGCCGCACCTGGGTGCGCGCGCGCGCCGACAGTTCCTCGGGATCGACCGGCCGGGTCAGGATGTCGTTGGCGCCCAACTCCAGCGCCTTCAGCAGCCGGGGGCGGTCGTGCGAATCGACCAGGGCCAGGATCGGCAGCCGCCGCGTCGGTTCCTTCGAGCGCGCCTGGGCGATCAGGCGCAGCCCGTCAAAGCCCTCGGAGGTGACATTGACGATCATCAGGTCCACCGGCCCGCGCGCCGCCTCCAACGCCGCCTCGGGCGCCGTTTCGATCAGGGGACGGTGCTCGACCGCCAGTTCCTGCGCCACCTTGGCGGCCTGAAGCTCATTGTCGTCAACGACCAGAACCCGCCCGCCAGACCCCTTGAGCCGCGCCACGCCGGCGGTGTCGACGCCGACTCGCCGCCCGCTTTCCTCGCGCTCGCGCAGTTCGTCCATAACCATCTTCAGCCGGGTCAGGCTCTTGACCCGCGCCATCAGGATGACGTCGTCCAGCGGCTTGGTCAGGAAGTCGTCGGCGCCGGCTTCCAGGCCGCGGATACGATCATGGCGCCCGTCCAGCGCCGTCACCAGCACCACCGGGATATGCCGCGTCCTCGGCTCGTTCTTCAGGCGACGGCAGGTCTCGAACCCGTCCATGCCCGGCATCATGACGTCCAGAAGGATCAGATCCGGCTGTTCCGACGCCGCCATCTCAATGGCCGTCAGGCCGTCGCCGCAGGTCAGGGCTTCATAATACTCAAGCGTCAGCTTGGCCTCGAGCAGGCGGACATTGGCCTCGACGTCGTCCACCACCAGGATGCGCGCGCTCATCGCCTACCCCAAATGCTTGCGCACGGTCTCAAGGAACGACACCACCGAGATGGGCTTGGAGATATAGGCCTCGCAGCCGCCCTGCCGGATTCGCTCCTCATCGCCCTTCATGGCGAAGGCTGTAACGGCGATGACGGGAATATGGTTCAGTTCCTCGTCGTCCTTCAGCCACTTGGTCACTTCCAGACCGGAAATCTCCGGCAACTGAATGTCCATCAGGATCAGGTCGGGGCGATGCTGGCGCGCAAGGGCGAGCGCCTGCAGCCCTTCGCGGGTCTGCAGGGTCTCATAACCCTGGGAGTCGAGCAAATCATGAAAAAGCTTCATGTTCAGCTCGTTATCCTCGACGATGAGGACTTTCTTGGACATCCGCCACCCGGCTGTTTCGCCAACAATTTGCGCACGTGCGCAGGGCTTTTCGCCTTCTTCGGATGCACTGTGACGCGCGCAGTCTTAAGTTGAGATGAAGCTGCCATTTTTCATTGCGCTATCGCGCTGCGCGCTGCTTGAGCGCCGACGGAGTTGCTTTTGAGCCTGAAGGCCGTCTGCCGCGACTGCTTGTGGACCGGCGACCGCAAGGTCGAGCGGTGTCCGAGTTGCGCCTCGCGCCGGGTGATCGCCCACGACGAACTGGGCGAGCTGACCATCGCCCACCTGGACTGCGACGCCTTCTACGCCTCGGTCGAGAAGCGCGACCGGCCGGAACTGCGCGACAAGCCGGTCATCATCGGCGGCGGCAAGCGCGGCGTGGTCTCGACCGCCTGCTATGTGGCCCGCCTGCACGGCGTGGGTTCGGCCATGCCCATGTTCAAGGCGCTGAAGGCCTGCCCGGACGCCGTCGTCATCAAGCCCGACTTCCGCAAGTACGTGGCCGAGAGTGAGCGCATCTTCGGCGCGGTCGGCAAGCTGACGCCCCTGGTCCAGACCCTGTCGCTGGACGAGGCCTGGATCGACCTGAAGGGCACCGAGCGTCTGAACGGCGGCCCGCCCGCGTTTCAATTGATCCGCCTGCAGAAATGGATCGAGGAGGAGACCGGCCTGACCGTCTCCATCGGCCTGGCCCCCAACCGCTTCCTGGCCAAGATCGCGTCGGAACTGGACAAGCCGCGCGGCTTTTCCGTCATCGGCGCGACTGAAGCGAAAGGCCTGCTGGCCTCGCGTCCGGTCAACATCCTGCCCGGCGTCGGGCCGGTGTTCGGGCGCACCCTGCGCTCCGACGGCTTCGCCACGGTCGGCGATCTGGCCGCCGCCGACGTCAAGGATCTGGTGCGGCGTTACGGCGAGACGGGCCTGCGCCTCTACGACCTCAGCCACGCCCGCGACGCTCGGCCCGTTCGCCCCGACCACGACCGGCGCGGCATGAGCGCCGAGACCACCTTCAACGACGACCTGACGTCCGCCGAGGATCTGGAGGCCGAACTCTGGCCCCTGTGCGAGAAGCTGGCGTCCAAGGCGCGACAGGACGGCGTGGCCAGCCGGGTGGTGGTGCTGAAACTGCGCAGGGCCGACTTCAGGATCATCACCCGCCGCATCACCCTGGCCGAGCCGGTGCAGACGGCGCGGGTGCTGTTTTCCGCGGGGCGCGACCTGCTGAAGCCCGAACTGGGCGAGCCCTATCGCCTGATCGGAATCGGCCTGGCCGAAATCGCCGAGGCGGGCGCCGCCCCCGCCGGACTGTTCGCCACCGCCGAGACCCGGGCCCTGAAGACCGAAACCGCCATCGACGCCCTGCGCGCCAAGTTCGGGGCGGCCGCCGTGGTCGCGGGCCGTGCGCTCAAGAAGCCCGGATGACGCCGCTCGTCTGGCGCGCTACACCCCGCCCCAACCCCTCAACGGAGTCTCCGACATGAGCATTCACGCCCGCATCGCCGAACTCGGCATCACCCTGCCCGAGCCCGCCAAGCCCGTCGCCAGCTACGTCTCCTATGTCCGCACCGGCAACCAGGTCCTGATCTCGGGCCAGCTGTCGAACGACGCCAACGGCGGGATCAAGGGCACCGTCGGCGTCGACGTGACCCCGGAGCAGGCCGCCGAAGCCGCCCGCCTGTGCGGCATCAACCTGCTGGCTCAGATCAACGCCGCCGTCGATGGCGACCTGGATCGCGTCGTTCGCATCGTCAAACTGGGCGCCTTCGTCCAGGCCGGACCGGACTTCGAAGCCATCCCGGCCGTCGTCAACGGCTGCTCGGACCTGATGGTCCAGGTCTTCGGCGACGCGGGCAAGCACGCCCGTTCGGCCGTCGGCGTCTACAAGCTGCCGCTTGGCTTCGCCGTCGAGATCGACGCCATCATCGAGGTGAAGTGAGCTTCACGCTCCAGGTTCACGACGGGATCGCCGCGATAGGCCGGGACGCGTGGGACGCCTGCGCGGCCCCGACCGGCGATCCCTTCGTCTCCTACGACTTCCTGCACGCCTGCGAGGCGTCCGGCAGCGCCGTCCCGTCCCAGGGCTGGGCGGCGCGCCACCTGTCCCTGCATGACGAAGACGGCGCCGTGATCGGCGTCATGCCCCTCTATCTGAAGGGCCATAGCCAGGGCGAGTACGTCTTCGACCACGCCTGGGCCGACGCCTATCAACGCGCCGGCGGGCGCTACTACCCCAAGCTTCTGGGCGCCGTGCCCTTCACGCCCGCGACGGGGCCGCGTTTTCTGAACGCGCCCGACACCGACGCAGCAACCGTGCGCGAGACCCTGCTGCAAGGCGCGCTGACCCTGGTCGAGCGGCTGGGCGTCTCGTCCCTGCACGTCAACTTCCCGGCCGAGCCTGAGTGGCGCGCCATGACCGAGGCGGGCCTGCTGCCGCGCCGCGACATCCAGTTCATCTGGCGCAATGAGAGCTATCGCAGCTTCGACGACTTCCTCGCCGCCCTGTCGTCCAATCGGCGTAAGACCATCCGGCGCGAGCGGCGCGAGGCGCAAGCCGGGCTCGACATCCGCGTCCTGACCGGCGCCGATCTAACCGAGGCCCACTGGGACGCCTTCTTCGACTTCTACATGGACACCGGCGACCGCAAATGGGGCCGGCCCTATCTGACGCGCGACTTCTTCGCTCGCGTCGGCGCAAGCATGGCCGACCGCATCGCCCTGGTCATGGCCTTCCGCGACGACACGCCCATCGCCGGGGCCCTGAACTTCATCGGCCGCGAGGCCCTCTATGGCCGTCAGTGGGGCGCGCTGGAGGAGGTCCCCTTCCTCCATTTCGAGCTCTGCTACTATCAGGCCATCGACTTCGCCATCGCGCGCGGCCTGTCCCGCGTCGAGGCGGGCGCCCAGGGCGAGCACAAGATCGCGCGCGGCTATCTGCCCTCCCCCGTCTATAGCGCCCACTGGATCGCCGATCCGGCCCTGCGCGACCCGGTCGCCCGCTACCTCGACAACGAGCGCCCGGCGGTCGAGGCTGAAATGGCGGCGATGACGGCCGACCTGTCGCCCTATCGCGCTCGCTGACAGGTCGTCGCATCGCGAAGTTCTACGGAACTTGCTGCGTCGCAATACGCTTCCCCTGTGAGTCTCCTCCTCACATCAGGAATCACCATGACCGATCAACGTATCGAAGGCGTCGCGACGGAGCTGAAGGGCAAGGCCCAGAACGGCCTCGGCCGCCTGACCGGCGACAGCAAGCTCCAAGTCGAAGGCAAGCTGAACGAGGTCAAGGGCAAGGCGCTGGACGCCTATGGCCGCGTCATCGACGGTCTGGACGGCATGGTCGACAAGGCCCCCGCCGATCTGCGCGAACCGGCGCGCAAGGGCCTGGACTTCGCCCGTCGCAAACCCCTGCTGACCACCGGCATCCTGGCTGGCGCGGCGGTGCTGCTAAGCGCGCTGGGTCGTAAACGCTAGACCTCACCCATTGTCAGCCGCCTGTGCGAACAGGCGGCCGATTTCGGCGTCCACCTGATCGGCCGCCTCCAGCTCGATGGTCGCCGTCAGCCGTTCCGACCAGCTTTCGCGCCGCGCCGACGGCGACAGGCGCGACGAGGCCTCCGGCGCCAGCTTCAAACCCAAGAGCGCCCGACCGCCCTTGAGCGGGCGGATGGCCGCGAACTGCACGCTGCGCGAGAAGGACGTATAGCCCTTGCGCTGGCCCGAGATGACGCCTTCGGCGCCGTCCGCGACCCGCTCGACCGCTTCAAGGAGCGCCAGCGACGCCGGGTCCTTCCACAGCGCCGCGCGCAGGACCTCGGGTTCGTCCCAGCCGAGGCTGTCGGCGGGGCGGCAGGCGTCCAGGATCTGCGCCGCGTGGTTCTGGCCCACGCCGTGCTCGGCCTTCAGCCAGGCCGCCTGGGCGCGCGGCGCGGTCTCGGGACAGGCCTTCATGATGGCGACCCAGTCGGCCAGCGGCTTGCCGGTGTTCTTCTCCAGATTGGCCTGAACCGTGGCGAACCACTTCTTCTGCCGCTCCGTCAGCACTGCGCCCATCATCCGTCCCTCCACCAGAGCAGACCCTAGCTCTCCGCTCATCCCCGCGGAAGCGGGGACCCAGTAAGCGCCACCCGCACCGCGACCGGGCCCGCGCCTATAGCCAAAGCACTGGGTCCCCGCCTCCGCGGGGATGAGCGGAATTGAGAAGGCCCGGGCGTTTCCGCCCGGGCCTCCGACTGCAAACCTGAGCGAAATCAGGCCGTTTCTTCTTCCTCTTCCTTCACCGCCGCGCCCTTGGTCGGAGTGATGTCGAAGGCGATCTTGCCGTCCTTCAGCTCGACCTTGACGTGTCCGCCGCGCGTCAGGCGACCGAACAGGATGTCGTCGGCCAGCGGCTTCTTGATGTGCTCCTGAATGACGCGGGCCAGAGGCCGCGCGCCGTACAGTTCGTCGAAGCCGTTCTTGGCCAGCCAGTCGGTCGCCTCGTCGGTCAGTTCGATAGTGATGTTGCGGTCCGCCAGTTGGGCGTCCAACTGCATCATGAACTTGCCGACCACCGAGCGGATCGTCTCGGCGGCCAGCGGCTTGAAGGCCACGATGGCGTCCAGACGGTTGCGGAACTCCGGCGCGAACAGGCGCTGGATGGCCTTGTCGTCCTCGCCCTCGACCTTGCCCCGGCCGAAGCCGATGGAGGCGCGGGCGTTGTCGGCGGCCCCGGCGTTGGTGGTCATGATCAGGATGACGTTCCTGAAGTCGACCTTCTTGCCGATGGCGTCGGTCAGGGTCCCGTTGTCCATCACCTGCAGCAGGATGTTGTAGACGTCGGGGTGGGCCTTCTCGATCTCGTCCAGCAGCACCACCGAGTGGGGGTGCTGATCGACCGCGTCGGTCAGAAGGCCGCCCTGGTCATGGCCGACATAGCCCGGAGGGGCGCCGATCAGGCGGCTGACCGTGTGGCGCTCCATGTATTCCGACATGTCGAAACGCTGCATCTCGATGCCCAGGGTGGCGGCAAGCTGCTTGGCCACCTCGGTCTTGCCCACGCCGGTCGGTCCGCTAAACAGGAAGGCGCCGATGGGCTTGTTGGGATCGCGAAGACCCGCCCGCGCCAGCTTCATCGCCGCCGAGACCTGATCGATGGCCTGTTCCTGACCAAAGACAGCGCGCTTCAGATCGGTCTCCAGCTCGCGCAGGGATTCCGTATCCGACTTGCTGACCGACTTCGGCGGGATGCGGGCCATCTTGGCGATGACGGCCTCGACCTCCTTCTGGCCGATGACCTTCTTGCGCCTGGATTCCGGCAGGAGCATCTGCGACGCCCCCGCCTCGTCGATCACGTCGATGGCCTTGTCCGGCAGCTTGCGGTCGGTGATGTAGCGCGCCGACAGGTCGACCGCCGTGCGGATGGCGGCGTCGGTGTAGCGCAGCTTGTGGTGGGTCTCGTAGGTCGTCTTCAGCCCCTTGAGGATCTTCACCGTGTCCTCGACCGTCGGCTCGTTGACGTCGATCTTCTGGAAGCGACGCACCAGGGCGCGGTCCTTCTCGAAGTGCTGGCGATACTCCTTGTAGGTGGTGGAGCCCATGCAGCGCAGGCTGCCCGAGGCCAGGGCCGGCTTCAGCAGGTTGGACGCATCCATGGCGCCGCCGCTGGTTGCGCCGGCGCCGATCACCGTGTGAATCTCGTCGATGAACAGAACCGCGTTCTCGTGGGTCTCCAGTTCCTTGACGACCTGTTTCAGCCGTTCCTCGAAGTCGCCGCGATAGCGGGTGCCGGCCAGCAGCGCCCCCATGTCGAGCGAATAGATGGTGGCGTCCTTCAGGACCTCCGGCACTTCGCCGTTGACGATCTTGCGGGCCAGACCTTCGGCGATGGCGGTCTTGCCGACGCCGGGGTCGCCGACCAGCAGCGGATTGTTCTTGGTCCGGCGGCACAGAATCTGGATCGAACGCTCGACCTCGGCCGTGCGGCCGATCAGGGGATCGATCTTGCCCTTGCGCGCCTTCTCGTTGAGGTCGATGCAATAAGCCTCCAGCGCCTCTCCGCCCGATTTGACGGCGGCGGCGTCCTCGGCCTCCTCGGGCGAACCCTTGGCCGGGCGGGTCTCGCTGGCGCCCGGCTTCTTGGCGATGCCGTGGGCGATGAAGTTGACCGCGTCATAGCGCGTCATGTCCTGCTCTTGCAGGAAGTAGGCGGCGTGGCTTTCGCGCTCCGAGAAGATGGCGACCAGGACATTGGCGCCCGTCACTTCTTCCCTGCCCGACGACTGGACATGGATGACCGCGCGCTGGATCACCCGCTGGAAGCCCGCCGTCGGCTTGGCGTCGTCGCCGTCGGCCGTGGCCAGGGCGGCCAGATCATTGTCGACATAGAGGGTCAACGCGGTCTTCAGCGCGGCGAGATCGACGTTGCAGGCCGTCATCACGCCCGAGGCGTCGGGATCGTCGATCAGGGCCAGCAGCAGGTGTTCAAGCGTGGCGTACTCGTGCCGGCGCTCATTCGCATAGTGGACCGCGCGGTGCAGGGTCTCTTCGAGAG
>NZ_DASWXW010000040.1:0-5743 GCF_036405315.1 Brevundimonas sp.
TGATATGGGTCGTTTCGTCTTCAAGCTGCCCGACGTGGGCGAAGGCACCGCCGAGGCCGAACTGGTCGCCTGGCACGTCGCGGTCGGCGACATGGTCGAGGAAGACCAGATCGTCGCCGACGTCATGACCGACAAGGCCACCGTCGAAATCACCGCCCCGGTCAGCGGCAAGGTTCTCGCCATCCACGGCCAGGCCGGCGAGATGGTGCCGGTGCGCGGCCCGCTGGTCGAGTTCGAGGTCGAGGGCGCGGGCAATGCGTCCGACGCCGAGCCGACGCCTGCTCCTGTAGCCGTCAAATCCGAGCCCGCCCCGGTCGCTGTCGAAGCGCCGAAGGTCGAGGCCGCCCCGGTCAGCGCCCAATCCGGCGCAATGGCCGCTGCCGGCGCCAACTACGTCTTCAAGCTGCCTGACGTGGGCGAAGGCACCGCCGAAGCCGAACTGGTCGGCTGGCACGTCAAGGTCGGCGACGCCGTCGAGGAGGATCAGATCCTCGCCGACATCATGACCGACAAGGCCACCGTCGAGATCACCAGCCCGATCAACGGCGTGGTCGTCGCCCTGCACGGCGAGGCCGGCCAGCAGATCGCCGTCGGCGGCCCCTTGGTCAGCTTCAAGGTCGAGGGCGCGGGCAATGTCGCCGCCGCTCCGGCTGCCGCAACCCCCGTCGCCAAGGCCGAGAAGGCCGCGCCGGCTCCGGTCGCCAAGCCCGCTCCGGTCGCCGCGCCCAAGGCTGACGCCAAACCCGTCCCGGCCCTGACCGGCCGCCAGCCGGGCGAGCGCGCCCTGGCCTCGCCCGCCGTGCGCAACCGCGCCCGCGATCTGGGCGTCGACCTGGTCTTCGTGCCGGGCAGCGGCCCCGCCGGCCGCATCGAACACGCCGACCTCGACGCCTATGTCGCGCGCGGCGGCTCCCTGCCCGCCGCCGCCAGCGGATCGGCCGCCTCGACCTACGCCCGCGCCGAAGGCGCCACCGAGGTCAAGATCATCGGCCTGCGCCGCAAGATCGCGGAGAAGATGGCCGAGAGCGTGCGTCGCATCCCGCACATCACCTATGTCGAGGAAATCGACATGACGGCGGTGGAGGAGCTGCGCGCCCACCTGAACGCCACCAAGGCCAAGGACCAGCCCAAGCTGAACGTCCTGCCCTTCATCGCCCGCGCCATCGTCGTCGCCCTGCGCGACCAACCGACCATCAACAGCCACTATGACGACGAGGCCGGGGTGCTGACGACGCACGCGCCCGTCCACCTGGGCATCGCCGCCCAGACGCCGAACGGCCTGATGGTCCCGGTCGTCCGCCACGCCGAGGCGCTGGACCCCTACGCCACCGCCCTGGAAATCGCTCGCGTCTCGGGCGCGGCCAAGGACGGCTCGGCCAAGCGCGAGGAACTCAGCGGCTCGACCATCACCATCACCTCGCTGGGGACGCTGGGCGGCGTGGTGCACACGCCCATCATCAACCACCCCGAGGTCGCCATCGTCGGTCCGAACAAGATCGCCGAACGCGTGGTGGTCAAGGACGGCCAGATGGTCGTACGCAAGATGATGAACCTCAGCTCCAGCTTCGATCACCGCATCGTCGACGGCCACGACGCGGCGGTCTTCGTGCAGCGCATCAAGGGGTTGCTGGAGCACCCGGCCACGCTCTGGATGAACTGAGGCGGATCAGGAGCGTGTCGCCATCACCTTGAGGCGGCCGCTCCCCCTCCCCAGACCGAAAGACCGATCATAAAGCCGAGGTCGTAGAACCATCCGCTATTGGGAAACGCATAGATACGCCCTTCCCAAAGCCAACCAAGCAACAAGGTGACTGGCGCTGAAAAGCCATGGAAGAGTGCGACGAAGAAGCCGGGCACATCGCTTGCAGCAGGCTCCGGCTGATGCGCGCAACTCGCCAAGGTCGCGAGCACCAGCATGACGGCGAGCGTCGCTAGACGTTTGACCTTCATCACACCCTCCTATTGATCAACGTTACACAACCATAACTGCCCCGGAATCGCCATGCAGACCCTCAAGACCAAAGTCCTGATCATCGGCGCCGGCACCGGCGGCTATGTCGCGGGCATCCGTTGCGGCCAACTCGGCCTGGACACCGTGCTGGTGGACGGCGGCGACGGCCTGGGCGGGACCTGCCTGAACGTCGGCTGCATTCCGTCCAAGGCCATCATCCACGCCGCGGGCAAGTATGAGACGGTGCTGAAAGCCGCCGGCGACGGCACGCTCGGCATCACCGCCTCGGCCCCGGCCATCGACCTGTCCAAGACGGTCGAATGGAAGGACGGCATCGTCAGGAAGCTGAACGCCGGCGTCGCCGCCCTGCTGAAGAAGGCCAAGGTCAAGGTCATCAAGGGCTGGGCCGAGTTCTCGGACGCCAAGACCTGCCGCGTCGAGACCGCCGACGGCCCCATCGTCATCACCGCCGAACACGTCATCCTGGCCACGGGGTCCGAACCGGTCGAGTTGCCCTTCCTGCCGTTCGGCGGCGACGTCATCTCCTCGACCGAGGCCCTGAACCTGTCCGAGGTGCCCAAGAAGCTGGTCGTCGTCGGCGGCGGCTATATCGGCCTGGAACTGGGCATCGCCTTCCGCAAACTCGGTGCAGAAGTCGCCATCGTCGAGATGGCCGACCGCCTGCTGCCCCTTTACGACAAGGCCCTGACCGACCCGGTCGCCAAGTGGCTCGAGAAGCACGGCGTCGAGCTGTTCCTCGGCGCCCGCGCCGGCGGTTTCGACGACGGCAAGCTGAACGTCACCGACAAGGACGGCGCCCCGATGCAGCTGGACGCCGCCAAGGTGCTGGTCACGGTCGGCCGTCGTCCGCGCACCAAGGGCTGGGGCCTCGAGACCATGGGCGTCGCCATGGACGGCCCCTTCGTGAAGATCGACAACCGCTGCGCCACCTCGATGAAGAACGTCTGGGCCGTCGGCGACCTGACCGGCGAACCCATGCTGGCGCACAAGGGCTCGGCCCAGGGCGAGGTCGTGGCCGAGATCATCGCGGGCCATGACCGCGTGTTCGATCCCGCTGCCATCGCCGCCGTCTGCTTCACCGAGCCGGAAATCGTCTCGGCGGGCCTCGGCGTCGACGACGTCAAGGGCCGTGACGACGTGATCCAGGCCGTCTTCCCCTTCGCCGCCATCGGCCGCGCCCTGGCCATCGAGGCCGGCGAGGACGGCGGCTTCGTCCGCGTCATCGCCTCCAAGACCGACCACCGCCTCCTGGGCGTCCAGGCCGTCGGCCAGCACGTCTCGGAGATGTCCAACAGCTTCGCCCAGATGCTGGAAATGGGCGCCGTTTTGGAAGACGTGGCCGGAATCATCCACGTCCACCCGACCCTCGGCGAGGCCTTCCACGAGGCGTCCTTGCGCGCACTGGGCCACGCCATTCACATCTAAGGGCGCTATGCTCAGGTCGCGGACCTTCGCGACCTGAGCGCGCTCTTCCTTCTCTCTTTCTGGGAGAAGGTGTCGTGCGGAGCATGACGGATGAGGAGTGACGGCGGCGCCGCTTGATCGCCCAGGCGCCGCTGTTCTTCTCCCTGAAGAGCTGGCGCTGACACCCCTCATCCGAGCGCCTCCGGCGCCCACCTTCTCCCTCAAGGGGAGAAGGAAGAGGCCGCAATGACGAAAGAAAAAGGGACCGCGATATCGCAGCCCCTTTCCCTGATCATGACAGCAAGGTTCGCTGGCTCAATGCATCCGCGCCTTGCCGATCTCCAGCCCGTCCGCGCCCGCTGACACCGCCACCACGGACCCGTCCTCGATCTCGCCGGCGAGGAGTTTCTTGGCCATGGGGTCGACCAGTTCCTTCTGGATGACGCGCTTCAGGGGGCGGGCGCCGTAGACGGGATCGTAGCCCTTGTCGGCGAGCCAGGTCAGGGCGCTGTCGTCCACGGCCAGGGTCAGGCGACGGTCGGCCATCAGCTTTTCGAGACGCGCCAGCTGGATGCGGACAATGCCGCCCATCTGTTCGCGGCCGAGGCGGTGGAACAGGATGATCTCGTCGATGCGGTTCAGGAACTCGGGCCGGAAGTGGGCGCGGACCTGTTCCATGACCAGGGGACGCACGGCCTCGATGTCCTCGCCCTCGGGTTGGTCGGCCAGATACTGGCTGCCCAGGTTGGAGGTCATGATGATCAGGGTGTTCTTGAAGTCGATGGTGCGGCCCTGACCGTCGGTCAGGCGGCCGTCGTCCAGCACCTGCAGAAGCACGTTGAAGACGTCGGGGTGGGCCTTCTCGACCTCGTCGAACAGGATGACCTGATAGGGGCGGCGGCGCACGGCCTCGGTCAGGGCGCCGCCCTCGTCATAGCCGACATAGCCCGGAGGGGCGCCGATGAGACGCGAGACGCTGTGCTTCTCCATGTATTCGCTCATGTCGATGCGCGTGATGGCGTTGTCGTCGTCGAACAGATAGCCGGCCAGGGCCTTGGTCAGCTCGGTCTTGCCCACGCCCGTGGGGCCGAGGAAGAGGAAGCTGCCCAGCGGCCTGTTGGGGTCGTTCAGACCGGCGCGGGCGCGGCGCACGGCGTCGGAGACGGCGGCCAGGGCCTCGTCCTGGCCGACCACGCGGCGGCCCAGCTCTTCTTCCATCTTGAGCAGCTTCTCGCGCTCGCCTTCCAGCATCTTGTCGACGGGCACGCCGGTCCAGCGGCTGACCACCGCGGCGATCTGCTCGGCGTCGACGACTTCCGGCGTGAGCGGGCCCTCGGCCGGCTTCTCGGCGGCTTCGGCCTCGGCCAGCTGGCGCTCCAGTTGCGGAATCTGGCCGTAGGCGATCTCCGAGGCGCGGCCCAGATCACCGGCCCGTTGGGCGGCGGCCAGTTCGGCGCGCAAGCGGTCCAGGGTCTCGCGCAGCTGGGCGCCCTGGCCCACCTTGGCCTTCTCCGACTTCCAGCGGGCGGTCATCTCGTCCGACTGGGCCTCGAGATCGGCGATCTCGTCCTCCAGCTTCTCGAGACGCTGCTGCGAGGCGCTGTCGCTCTCCTTCTTCAGAGCCTCGCGCTCGATCTTGAGCTGGACCAGACGGCGGTCGATCTCGTCCAGCGCCTCGGGCTTGGAATCGACGGCCATGCGCACGCGGCTGGCGGCTTCGTCGATCAGGTCGATGGCCTTGTCCGGCAGGAAGCGGTCGGTGATGTAGCGGTTCGACAAGGTGGCGGCGGCGACGATGGCGCTGTCGCTGATGCGCACCCCGTGGTGGACCTCGTACTTCTCCTTCAGGCCGCGCAGGATCGACACCGTGTCCTCGACGGTGGGTTCGGCGACGAAGACCGGCTGGAAGCGACGGGCCAGGGCCGCGTCCTTCTCAACGTGCTTGCGGTACTCATCCAGCGTGGTGGCGCCGACGCAGTGCAACTCGCCGCGCGCCAGGGCGGGCTTCAGCAGGTTGGAGGCGTCCATGGCCCCGTCGCCCTTGCCGGCGCCGACCAGGGTGTGCATCTCGTCGATGAAGAGGACGATGCCGCCCTCGGCGGCCGCCACCTCGTTCAGCACGGCCTTGAGGCGTTCTTCGAACTCGCCGCGGTATTTGGCCCCGGCGATCAGGGCGCCCATGTCCAGCGCCAGCACCTTCTTGTCCTTGAGGCTTTCGGGCACGTCGCCGTTGACGATGCGCAGGGCCAGGCCCTCGACGATGGCGGTCTTGCCGACGCCGGGCTCGCCGATCAGGACGGGGTTGTTCTTGGTGCGGCGGGCCAGGACCTGGATGGTGCGGCGGATCTCCTCGTCGCGGCCGATGAC
>NZ_DASWXW010000041.1:0-5746 GCF_036405315.1 Brevundimonas sp.
CGAACTGGGCTTCGGCGTGTGCCGCTTCGCCTCGGCCAGCGAGCCGTGGAGCGCGGGCGAGAAGCTGGCCCACTTTGTCGAAGCGGGCCGTCACGGCGACATGGGCTGGATGGAGACGACGCTGGAGCGCCGCGCCCACCCCACCGCCATGTGGGACGGGGCCAGGACCGCCGTCGTGCTCGGCATGAACTACGGTCCCGAGGCCGACCCCCTGCCCGAACTGGAAGACAGGTCCGCCGGCTATATCTCGGTCTATGCGCGCGGCGACGACTATCACGAGGTCATCAAGGGGCGGCTGAAGATCCTGGCCGGTCAGATGGCGGCGCGGCTGGGGCAGGAGGTGAAGGTTTTTGTCGACACCGCCCCCCTGATGGAAAAGCCCCTGGCCCAGCGCGCCGGTCTGGGCTGGCAGGGCAAGCACACCAATCTGTTGAGCCGCACCCACGGCAACTGGCTGTTTCTCGGCGTCATCCTGACCGCCGCCGAGATCGAGGCCGACGAGGCCGAGACCGAGCATTGCGGGCGCTGCACCGCCTGTCTCGACGCCTGTCCGACCAAGGCCTTTCCCGCGCCCTTCCAGATCGACGCCCGGCGCTGCCTCTCCTACCTCACGATCGAATATGCCGAACCCTGGCCGGTCGAGTTCCGCATCGCGGCGGGGCCGCGCATCTACGGCTGCGACGACTGCCTGGGCGCCTGTCCGTGGAACAAGTTCGCGCAAGGGGCGTCGGAGGCCCGCCTGCACGCCCGCGACAGTCTGAAGGGGCCGCGGCTGGCCGACCTGCTGGCGCTCGACGATCCCGCCTTCCGCGCCCTGTTCGCCAAGAGCCCGGTCAAGCGGATCGGCCGGGATCGGTTCATCCGCAACGTGCTCTATGCGGCGGGGAACTCCGGCGACGCCGCGTTGATCGCGCCGGTCGAGGCCCTGCTGGACGATCCGGCCCCCGTGGTGCGCGGGGCGGCGGTCTGGGCCCTGTCGCGGCTGGATGGCGAGCGGTTCGCGGCATTGCGCCAAGAGCGGCTAGCGGCGGAAACCGACGAGACGGTTAGATCGGAGTGGCTCTAACCGCCGTCATCCCGGACGAAGGCTTGCGAAGCGAGCCGAAGATCCGGGACCCAGACAGTTGAGATCGATGGGACGAGGCCGTGCTTGAAGCAACCGCCTGGGTCCCGGATCGGCCTGACGGCCGTCCGGGATGACGGCAACAAGTTCAGACGTCAGCCGAACCCACGCCGCGACCGCCGCCCGGCACCGGCGCCACGTCCAGCAGCTTCAACCGGAACACCAGGACGGCGTAGCCGGGGATCAGCGGCGGGCCGCCCGCTTCGCCGTAGCCCAGCTCGGGCGGGACATAGAGCAGCCACTCGTCGCCAGGCTTCATCAGTTGCAGGGCCTCGGTCCAGCCGGGCACGACCTGTTCAGGCGAAAAGACGGCGGGCGAGCCGCGCTTGAACGAGCTGTCGAAGACCGTCCCGTCGGTCAGGCTGCCTTCATAGTCGACGCGCGCCAGATCGTTGCGATCGGGACGGACGCCGCCCGCCGGACCGCTGGCGACCACCTTGTACTGCAGGCCCGACGGCAGGGTTTGCACCCCCTCCGCCGAAGCGTTGGTCTTCATGAAGGCGGCGGCTTCTTCCGCATTCTTGGCCAGATCGGCGCTGGGTGCGGCGGGCTGGCGATTACAGGCGGCCGTAGCCAGCAGGGCGGCGACGGCCGCCGCGGCAAATGCGGGCTTAGCCCATGCGAAGTTCATAGCCACGTTCCTTGAGAGCTTCGCCGATTTCCTCGGCATGTCGGGCGTCGCGGGTCTCGACCATGATGTCGAACTCCGCCCCCTTGGCCGGCACGTCCAGCGCCAGCCGGTTGTGCACGACGTCGATGATGTTGCCGCCCAGCCCGCCGATCACGGCGGCCATGGCCGACAGCATGCCGGGGCGGTCGTCGCCCAGGATGCGATAGACGATCAGGCGCTTCTCGCGGACCATTTCGCGGTTCAGCACCACGGCCAGCATGCGGGCGTCGATATTGCCGCCGGTCAGCTCGACGCCGACCTTCATGCCCTTGAAGCGTTCCGGATTGGCCAGGATGGCGGCCAGACCGCCGGCGCCGGCGCCCTCGGCCACCGTCTTCTCCAGCGTCGCCAGCAGGGCCA
This sequence comes from Brevundimonas sp., assembly GCF_036405315.1. GTDB lineage: Bacteria > Pseudomonadota > Alphaproteobacteria > Caulobacterales > Caulobacteraceae > Brevundimonas. The sequence goes on from NZ_DASWXW010000041.1 coordinate 2,154, forward strand.
CGCCCTTTTCGAAATCGGCCTCCTCGCAGACGAAGACCTCGTCGATCAGGGCGTCAGCCAAAGCGAAGGGAATTTCCCCCACGGCCTTGATGGCGATGCCCTCGGCGATGGTCTGGCCGCTGCACCTGGCCGGCTCGCCGCGACGGCGGGCGGTGAAGGAGGGATAGCGGGCCGCCTCGACGCCGAAGATCTTGATGTCCGGCTTGATCGCCTTGGCGGCGATGGCGCTGCCGGCGATCAGACCGCCGCCGCCGATGGGGATGATCAGGGCGTCCAGATCGGGCGCGTCCTCGATGAACTCCAGGCCGCAGACCCCCTGCCCCGCCACGATGCCCTCGTCGTCGAAGGCCGAGACGAAGACGTAGCCGTGCTCGGCCTGAAGCCGCTTGGCCTCCTCGGTCGAGGCCGAGAAGTCGAGGCCGTGGATGACGACATTGGCCCCGTGGGCGCGGGTGCCGTCCACCTTCACGAAGGGGGTGCCCTCGGGCATGACGATGGTCACGGGCACGCCGAGGCGGCCGCCGTGGTAGGCCAGGGCCTGGGCGTGGTTGCCGGCCGAGGCGGCGACGACGCCGCGTTTCATCTCGTCCGGCGTCAGCTGCAGCAGCCGGTTCAGGGCCCCACGCTCCTTGAAGCTGCCGGTGAAGTGCAGGTTGTCGAACTTGATCCAGATCTCGGCGCCGGTCAGCTGCGACAGGCGACGCGAATAGCGGACGGGCGTGCGGTCGACCTGACCGGCGATGCGGGACTGCGCCGCGCGGATGTCGTCGATGGTGACGGTCATGAAGTCCCTGAAAACGTTTCTCGGCCGGTCTCTGCGCCCGGTCTCCGGCGCTCTTGTGGCGCAGGCCGCGACGGCGGGCAACCTTGACTCATCGCATCACGGGGGGCCATGCCGGTAGCGCTTGAAACGAGTTTCGGAGCCCCTTCATGTCGAACCGCCGCCCTTCCCTCGCCCTCGCCGCCGCCCTCGCGGGCGGGCTGGCGCTCAGCGCCTGCGCCACCACGCCCATGGGCGGCGGGATCAGCGCCGGCTCGACCGAGTTCAGCGCCGACGCCTTCGCCTGGTCGACTCGCGCCGGTCAGGCCTCGATCGAGGGCCGCGTCGCCTTCGCCCAGGACGGCAAGACCTTCAACTGCGTCGGCAACGTCGGCCTGATCCCCGACACCGGCTACACTCGCGCCCGGATGCAACGCCTCTACGGCTCAACCGATCGGGCCGCCGTCCCCGCCGCCGTTGTGCGCGCTCGCTCGGCCGGCGAACAGGGCGCCGACTACCGGGCCTTCGAGCGCGCCGAGCCCTGCGCCAATGACGCCTTCCGCTTCAACGGTCTGCCCGACGGCAGCTGGTTCCTGATCTCGCCGGTCAAGGCGGGCGACGACATCATGGTGGTGATGAAGCGCGTCCAGACGCGGGGCGGGCGTATGATCAACGTCACCCTCGGAAGTTGAACGGCGCCGGGGATCGGCGTTCGCCATCCTTTGGCCTTATCGGACCGCTCTCTGAACTGATCCATTCCTGGACAGTCGGGGAGCGCGTTCTTGTCCCAGCATAATATCATCGGCTCCGAAGCCTTCAGCCAACGCCCGTTCGTGATCATCCGCGGCGTCAAGACAGGCGGCATCCGCCGCCGTCGGTCGGGCTCGGCCGCCGCCTATGTCATCGTCGCGGTTCTGGCCCTGTCGGCGGGCGCGGCCGTCGCCGCCTTCGCCCTCGGCCCCCTGCTGGTCCAGCCGGCCGACGCCGCGCCCGGCGTATCGCCTCCCGCCGCCTCGACGCCGGCCCCTTAGGGGCCGATGAAGCTCAGAGCCTCGGCGAACAGTTCGCCGCGGCTGCGCACGCCCAGCTTCTGATAGGCGTGCTTCAGATGGGTGCGCAGGGTCTCGATCGAGATGTCGAGCGTCTGGGCGATGCGGCCGGTCTCGACGCCGGCCAGCAGCATTTCGATGATGCGGCCCTCGGACGGCGTCAGCAGGTGGTTCTCGATCAAGGCTTGAAAGCGGATTTCGCTGCGGGCCCGTTGCAGGGTCAGGCCGATCAGCACGTCGGGCGGTCCGCAGACCTCGCGCGCCCAGGCCACCCAGTGGCGCCCGCCCTCGCCCGGCACCACCGCGCAGCCCGCCTCCTCCGGCCGGGCCGCCGCCACCAGACTGCTGATGATGGGCGACCGCGGCGTCAGCCGCCCGTCGCAGACCTCGAACGCCTCGCCGTCGTCGCGCAAGGCGCGCGCCGCCTCGTTCAGCCACAGGACATCAAGGTCGCGCGTCACGATCAGACGGGCGCGCCGTTCGCCGTCGATCCAGTTGGCCAAGGCCCGGCCGCAGGCGGCGCCCGGCTCGTCATCCTCATCCGCGACCGAGATCGGCCGGCGCCGATCATGCGACACCCGGCGATCCGATGAAAACCAGAACGGTTCCTGCGTCAGCCCGCGAGAGCTTCCCGCCTCCACAAACCCCTGTCCCACACCAAGCCTCCCAGCTCTGGCCGTCCCCGTCCGACCCGGTTAGCCCCCTTTCGTCACGCGAACCTCAACCCTGAACCGAGGCAACATACCTCAAAATATTCACCTTCGCATCCCACAGATTGGTGATACGCCAAGACACAAAATATACCTATTATTACAAGACCGAAACAATCATTTGCGAATGCATTACTTTCTATAACTAGTATTAAATCTTAAGATTTAAGCAAAAACGGAGCAATTCAAATGAAACAGTGATTACTAATAAAAAGTTAACAACTCAAGATGTTGAAAAAGGATAATTTTTTCAAAAACGCCCACAGCCGACCGCCCGCAAGACGCCGTTGCGAACCGCGTTCCGGAGCCGATCGACAAGACATTGCTTTGATTTCTCGGCGCGCCTCGCCCAGGGCGTCCGACCAGCCTTGCCCCGCCGGGACGCTGCCGGCGCGCGGCGTAGAATTCAGACCCTGGCGCGCCGATCGCCACCACCGCGTTTGCGGGATCGACGCGGCAAAGGGCGGGCCGGACGGGAGCACGATCGCGCTTTCGTTCAAACATGGGCGCTTCGGCGCGACGGCCTCGACGCGGAACAGCACGCCCCCCAGCGTTCCGCACGACCGGAGTCGTCGCCGAAGCGCCAGGCCTGCCCCCAATGACAAATCGCCGCCCTGGACCCCCAGGACGGCGATTGCGCAGCGGTTGACCCGAGAGGTCTGAGACCTAGGCGAGCGCCTTGGCCGGATCGTCCGAGGGGCCGCCCTCGGGGATGTCGTCCAGTTCGCCTTCCCACTTGGCGACCACGGCGGCGGCGACGGAGTTGCCGACCACGTTGGTGGCCGAGCGGCCCATGTCGAGCAGGTGGTCGACGCCCAGGACGATGGCGATCCAGGCCTCCGGCAGACCGAAGTAGGTCAGGGTCGCCATGATGACCACCAGAGAGGCGCGCGGGATGCCGGCGATGCCCTTGGACGTCACCATCAGCAGCAACAGCATGAAGACCTGCTGCGAGACGCTGAGGTGCACGCCGTGCGCCTGCATGATGAACATGGTGGCGAAGGTGCAGTAGAGCATCGAGCCGTCGAGGTTGAACGAATAGCCCAGCGGCAGGACGAAGCTGACGATGCGGCG
>NZ_DASWXW010000042.1:0-1721 GCF_036405315.1 Brevundimonas sp.
CCGACGCGATCCTTGAACTCTTCGTACTGGTTGGCGCGCTCGGCCTCGCGGACCTTGCCGGTCACGACCTGGCGAGCCATCTGGGTCTGGACGCGGCCGAACTCGAACGGCGGCAGGACCTCGACGTATTCCTTGCCGACCTCGGCTTCCGGGTCGCGCTTGGAGGCGTCGCGCAGACGCACCATGGCGCTGTCGTTGAACTCTTCCAGCTCGTCTTCCGGCTGCCAGTCGTCGGGCACGATGGTGACGTGGCGGGTCAGCGACAGTTCGCCGGTCTTGTGGTCGATCTTGGCGCGGATGTCGTGGTGAGCGCCGTAACGCGACTTGGCGCCCTTCTGGATCGCCTCCTCGATCGCCTCGATGACGATTTCCTTGTCGATGTTCTTCTCACGCGCGACGGCGTCGGCGATCGAGAGCAGTTCGAGACGGTTGGCGGAAATACCGGTGACGGCCATCAGGCTTTGTCCTTGGTCGAGGTCGGGGTGGTTTGTTCGTCTTCAGCCGCACCTTCCGGCAGGCCGTCGTCTTCAGGTTCGCCGCGCGCCGCGCGCAGGGCCGCGCCCCGCTTCAGCAGTTCGTCGGTCAGCACCAGCTTGGCGTCCGCAATCCATTCGAAGGGGATCAGGGCCGTGTCCTCCTCGCCATCCAGATCGATGGCGACGTTGTCGCCCTCGGTCCCGGCCAGGATTCCCTTGAAGCGCTTGCGCCCCTCGACCATGCGGTCGGTTTCCAGGCGGGCCTCATAGCCTTCGAACAGGTCGAAATCGATCAGGCGGGTCAGCGGGCGGTCGATGCCGGGCGACGAGACCTCCAGCAGGTACTCGCCCGAGATCGGATCGGCGGCGTCGAACACTTCCGACACGGCGCGCGACAGGCGGGCGCATTCCTCGACCGAGATGTCATTGTCGATCACGCGCTCGGCCATGATCTGCTGACGGCGACGCAGGGTGCCGCCCATCAGGCGCACGCGCACGACGGCCAGCCCCAGGCTCTCGGCCACGGGGTCGATCATCTCCAGCAGGGCGCGGTCTTCAGCGGTCTTGGCGCGCAAGGGTCAGGTCCAAATACAAAAGCGGCGGTCCGTCCGGGCCGCCGCTTGAAACGACGCCGTTGGACGCCGGTCTAACGATGTGAGCGGTCATATAGGCGAAAGCGGGGGCCGTGTCAGCCCCCGCCGTCGTCGCAAAGGTTCAGAACTCCTCCCAGCCGTCTGAGACCACCACCAGAGACGGCTTGCGGGTGCCGCTGCGCAGGGCGGCCACCGTCTGGGCCACCGGCTGCGGAGCGCGGACCGGGGCCGGCTTCTTCGCGGCGACAGGCGCGGCGGCCTGACCGGTTCGGAAGCGCGACACCGAGGCGGCCAGGACGTCGGCCTCCTGCGACAGCGAGTGGCTGGCGGCGGTCGACTGCTCGACCATCGCAGCATTTTGCTGAGTGACCTGATCCATCTGGTTCACGGCGGTGTTGACCTGTTGCAGGCCGGTGGCCTGCTCCTGGGCCGAGGCCGAGATTTCCGAGACCAGGCCGTCGATCTCGGCCACGCGGCTGACGATGCGCTGCAGGGCCTCGCCCGTCTGGCCGACCAGGGTCACGCCCGCCCCGACCTGCTGGCCCGAGGCCGAGATCAGGGTCTTGATCTCCTTGGCGGCTTCGGCCGAGCGCTGGGCCAGGGCCCGCACTTCCGAGGCCACCACGGCGAAGCCGCGGCCGGCGTCGCCCGC
>NZ_DASWXW010000043.1:0-5803 GCF_036405315.1 Brevundimonas sp.
GCCCAGGTCTCGGCCTTGGTCAGGAACATCAGCGGCGTCTCGATCGGCGACGGCCTGGCCAGGCCCAGGGTCAGGGCGTGGCTCATGGCCTGAATGGTGTCGTTGCGGCAGTCGGGATAGCCCGAGAAGTCGGTCTCGCACATGCCGCCGACCAGGACCTGAAGCCCCCGTCGGTCGGCCAGGGCCGCCGCCGCCACCAGAAAGATCAGGTTGCGCCCCGGCACGAAGGTGTTGGGCAGGCCGCGCGCGTCGGCCTCGATGGCGCGATCCGTGGTCATGGCCGTCTCGCCGATGGCCCCGAAGCCGGTCAGATCGACCACGTGATCCGGCCCCAGCCGGTCGGCCCATTGCGGCAGGACGTTCACCATCTGCTGGCGCACGCTCTGGCGCGCCGACATCTCGACCGCATGGCGCTGACCATAGTCGAAGCCGATGGTCTCGACCCGGTCATAGCGTTCCAGCGCCCAGGCCAGGCAGGTGGCGCTGTCCTGCCCGCCCGAAAACAGGACAAGGGCCGATTTTTCAGAAGCTTGCGGCGTGACGCTCATGACGAACCTGCGGTCGGCCAGCGGCCGCGCGCATCCAGAAGGAACAGGGGAAGATCGGATCAGAGCCTCCTATACGCCAGTCGGCGGCCTGTCGCAAAACACGACGGATCGCCCCTTTTCGTCAGTTTGAGCAAATTCGGTTCGCCCTTAACCCTTTCGCAAAGCGTTCTCATCAAATGTAAAACTCCATATTGGAGTGCCGGCCGTATGCCGACGATCGAAGTGCTGACCGAGCGCGTTGAGCCGGTGACCGCCGCCGCCATGGCGAGCGAAGTCTTCGCTCGTTTCGAAGGCGAGCCGGACACCCTGGTCATCCCGGTCGTCGACGGCGAACGCCCCCTGGGCCTGATCGAACGCGGCGACTTCCTGATGAAGCTGGCCGGGCCGCTGGGCCAAAGCCTGTACGGCGCCCGCGAAGTCACCCACGTCATGGACGCCGAACCCGCCGTGGTCGAGGCCGGGGTCCGCATCGACGCCTTTTCCGACATCATCCTGAAGAGCGGCCCCGGCGCCCTGATGCGCGGCTTCATCGTCACCCGCAACGGCGCCTATCGCGGCGTCGGCACGGCGGTGGCCCTGCTGCGCGGCGTCAACGACATCCAGCGCCAGCAGAACCGCGATCTGACCGAGCAGGTCCGCACCCTGAACGACGCCGAGCGGCGGGCCGAAATCGCCGGACGCGCCCAGGCCCAGTTCATGGCCCTGATGAACAGCGAACTGCGTACGCCGATGAATGGCGTGCTGGCCGTTGCCGAGCTTCTGCGCCGCCAGCCGCTGAACGACGCCGCTCACGCCCATGTCCAGACCATCATCGACTCGTCCGAAACCCTGCTGGGCACCCTCCAGGACGCTCTGGACCTGGCCCGCGCGGAAGCCGGCGAACTGGCGCTGAGCCCGTCCCCCACCCCCCTTCGGGCCGTGATGGACGAGGTGCAGACGCAGTGGACCTCGCGCGCCACCCAGGACGGCGTCACCCTCATGGTCGGCTATGAGGGCGACACCGAGCTGGCCGCGGTGCTCGACGGGCCGCGCCTGAAGCAGGTCTTCAACAACCTGATCGGCAATGCGCTGAAATTCGCCCGCAACGGCATCGTCGAGGCCAGCCTTAAGGCGCACGTCGTCGGCGACCAGGTCCGCATGGAGGCCCGCGTACGCGACGACGGCCCCGGCGTGGACCCGGCCCGGATCGACACGGTCTTCGACCATGCCGCCGGCTTCGAGGGCGCCGGCCTGGGCCTGGCCATCTGCCGCCACCTGATCCAGGGCATGGACGGCCGCATCTGGGCGGAAAACAACCCGGGCCGCGGCTCGACCTTCGCCTTCGACCTGTCGGCGCCGCGCGCCATCATTCAGCAGGACGAACCGTCCAACGTCTCGGACCTGAACGAACTGCACCTCCAGGCCCGCCCCCATGTCCTGATCGCCGACGACAACGCCACCAACCGCGTCGTCGCCCAGGCCCTGTGCGAGATGTTCGGCTGCACCTCCGAAACCGTCGAGGACGGCCAGGAGGCGCTGGAAGCGGTCAAGGCGCGTCCGTTCGACCTGATCCTGATGGACATCAAGATGCCGCGCATGGACGGGGTCCAGGCGACCCAGGCCATCCGCGCCCTCAGCGGCGACGCCCGCAACATCGCCATCATCGCCCTGACCGCCAACGCCGATCCCGACGACGCCAGACACTATCTGGCGGCGGGCATGGCCGCCGTGGTCGAAAAGCCGATCAAGCCGGAACGGCTGCGCATGGCGATGAACGCGGCGCTGGCGCCTGATCAGGGCGAGGCCGACGTCGCCCGTGAACGCGACGTCGCCTGACGCCTCGCGCGCGGCCTTCCTCGCGCGACCAACGCTCCAGCCTTCGCACCATACGACGAGAGCCCGCCCCGACCACGCGGCTGGACAAGGCCGCACGCGCGGGTTCACGAAGATCTAGCCGATCCGACGCCCGCCCCGGCGTCGGCCAAGACAGGACGCCCTGATGACCGACGCCTTTCTGACGACCCTCCTGCCCCAACTGGCCTCAGGCGCCGCACACACCCATGCCCTCGGCTTCAGCTACGAAGGCCTGGACGGCGACCGGGTGCGGATTCGCGCGCCCTACCGAGACGATCTGGTGGGGGACCCTGAAACGGGCGTCCTCGCGGGCGGGCTGGTCACGACCCTGCTCGACCATGTCGGCGGCCTGGCGGTCTGGGTCGCGCTGAAGACCTATCAGCCGATCGCCACCCTGGATCTGCGCGTCGACTATATGCGCGCCGCCGTTCCCGGCCGGGATCTGATCGCCGAGGCGCGCTGCTATCGGCTGACGCGCACCCTCGGCTTCGTCCGCGCCTGGGCCTTCGAGGACGACCCGACCGATCCGGTCGCCGCCGCCCAATCCGCCTATGTCATCAGCGCCGAGGGCGATCATCGCGCCGGCGCCAACCTGCGCGCGGCCCGCGCCGCCGGAGCCGCCGCATGACCGCCGCCCTGCTCGACAGCCTGCCCTACGCCCGCTTTCTGGACCTCAGAACCCAGGTCAACGGCGACGAACTGACCATCGTGATGCCCTTCCACGACAGGTTGATCGGCAATCCCATGCTGCCGGCCCTGCATGGCGGCTCGACCGCGGCCCTGCTGGAGATGACCGCCGTCGCCCAGGTGTCGCTGACCTATCCTCGGCTGCGCCTGCCGCGCCCGATCAACGTCACCGTGGCCTATCTGCGCTCGGGCCGGCCCAGGGACGTCTACGCCCGCGCCCGGATCAACAAGGCCGGCCGCCGCGTCGCCCATGTCGTGGCCGAGGCCTGGCAGGAAAGCCGCGATCAGCCGATCGCCGCCCTGACCGCCCACTTCCTGCTCGATGACGTCGACGAATCAACCCGAGATAGTTAATGCGCATTAACCACTGGTTGAATCGTAACCATTGGTAAACAAATCGCTACCAAATTCCCTTAATGCGCGTTAAGAAACGGCGGTGTTTCTTTATTGAGGGGTAAAGTCATGGACCGCACTGAAGTGATCGCCAGCGTCGCCGGCGAACTCTACGCCACCGAAAAAGCGGTGGATGACGCCATCACCCACGCCACCACCCTGGTTCAGTCGATGATCGGCGCCCGCGCCGCCCTGTCGATCTCGCCGGTTGCCGGCGCCGGTTCGCAGGCTAAGGCCGTCGAAGCCATCATGGCGCTCAGCACCGCACGCGACGCCGTCGTCGCCTGCCACGCCGAACTGCAAAAGGACCACCGTCGCCTCGGCTATGGCACCTACGCCGTCGGTCCGCTCAACAAGCCGGACGAATGGGACGACCGCCCGATGACCCGCAAGGCCGACCACCTGCGCGTCGCGTGAAATAACGGTAATCTTGGGGATCGGCTCTCCGGTTCCTGAAGGCTTTGCATTATGTTGGCCCCCATTGTCGTCGCGACGATGGGGGCTTTCGTTGTTAGAGACCATTGCAGGCTATGTCGGCGCTGCCTTCGTCGTGGCGGTCGGGCTGTTCGCCTTCCTCAAAGGCGGCGAGCCTGAAAAGATCGGTGCCGGGGCCTTTCTGTTCGGCTGGTTCGCCTCCCTGATGGCTCAAACCGCCGGCGGCTATTTCGGCATCCAGTGGGGCGTTTTCGCCATCGACGTCGTGATGCTCATCATTTTCGGCGCCATGGTCTGGAAGGCGCCGCGGTCGTGGCCGGTCTGGGCCTGCGCCCTGCAGCTTCTGGTCGTCACCAGCCATGTCATGATCATGCTGAACCTGCGCACGCCGATCTCGGCCTTCTACACCGTGGTCAACATGACCGGCTACGGCATCATGCTGGCCATCGCCATCGGCACCTTCTGGGCCTGGCAGGAACGCCGCGCCATCGGCGCTGACATCGACTAGGTGGATATTCCTATCGCTTCTCGATAGACTTCCGGGGCCATGCCCCTGTCCCACGCCAAGCTCTGGAAGGCCCTCGACGCCCTGGCGCGTCGCGAAGGCACGTCGCCGTCCGGTCTGGCGCGCCGCGCGGGCCTGGACGCCACCAGCTTCAATCCGTCCAAACGCTTCGGCCCCGGCGAGCCGCCCCGCCCGCGTTGGCCCTCGACCGAAAGCCTGACCCGGGTACTGGAGGCGACGGGCATTTCCCTCGGCGCCTTCGCCGCCCTGGCCGACGACGCCCCAACCGAGGACCGTTCCATTCCCCTGCTGGGCCTGGCCAGGGCGGGCGCCGACGGCTTCTTCGATGACGCCGGCCTGCCGCTGGCCGAGGGCTGGGATCAGACTGACCTGCCGACCCGCAAGGACAGCCTGTTCAGCCTGACCATCGACGGCGATTCCATGGCGCCGCTCTATCGCCCCGGCGACCGGGTGATCGTGGATCTGGAGGCGTCGGACGTGCGGCGCGGCGATCGGGTGGCGGTACGCACCGCCTCGGGCGAGACCCTGGCCAAGGAGATCGCGGCCATGAACGCGCGCGACGTGACCCTGGCCTCGATCAACCCCGCCTATCCGCCCCGCGCCCTGCCCCGCCGTGACATTCTGTGGATGGCCCGCATCCTCTGGGTCAGCCAGTAGGCTGGCCTGCGCTCAAAATCCTGCGCTCAAGCAGGCCGAAGACCGATAGCGCGCCAAAAATGCTGCTCAAGTAGGCCGACCGGCCGATAGCACCCCAAAAAATAAAAAAGCCGCCCCGGGTCAGGGACGGCTCTCTCACTCAAACTGTCAGTCGCTTAGTTCGGCGCGACGTGGTGAGCATTCACCCAGCCGCCGCCGGCGATCTGGACCCACTCGCCCTGCGAACCCACGGCGGTGAAAGGCTGACCGGCCGACAGGCTGCCGGTCTGGCGATAGCTGGTGCCCGGCCCCGTGCGGATGCGCAGGTTCGAGGTGGCGCGGTAGGAGTTGGCGGCCGCCTGATTGGCCGAACGCGCGCGCTGCTGGTTGCAGCCGATGTAGGAACCGGCGGCGGCGCCGGCGCCCGCGCCGACCACCGCGCCGAGGGCGCGCTCATTCTTGGACACCTGGCTGCCGGCCAGACCGCCCAGCACGGCGCCGATCGCGGCGCCGGCGCGCTGACGGCCGCCCGGGGCGTCGCAGTTGGTGACGCCGTTGGCTTGCGGCATGGCGCTGGCGGTCATCGGCACGGCGGCCGAACCCAGAGCGGCGAACATAGCGGTGGCGGCCAGACCCGCCTTGAAGAACTTCGACATGTCTCTCTCCTGTCATCGAGTGTCGTGAGGAGGACAATGCCCCGGCGAAGCTGAAGGCTCCCCCGGCCTCGCCGTTATTTTCGGTTCAT
>NZ_DASWXW010000044.1:0-6499 GCF_036405315.1 Brevundimonas sp.
CCCCGGCTTCGGCGCCCATGGCGGCATCAAGGATTCGGCCAGCACCGACGTGGTGGTCCATGCGGGCAAGGCGCTGGCGACCTTCTACCAGTGCGGCGAGGCCTATCAGTTGGACCCGACCTCGCTGGAGGATCAGGGCGTAGCGCCCTGGGCGCCGCTGGACGGGGTCTCGGCCCATGCGCGGGTGGACGAGCGGACCGGCGAGCTGCTGTTCTTCAACTACTCGAAGCACGCGCCCTACATGTATTACGGCGTGGTCGGCCGGGACGGGCGGCGGACGCACTACACGCCCATCCCCTTGCCGGGCGCGCGTCTGCCGCACGACATGATCTTCAGCGAGAACTACACGATCCTGAACGACTTCCCGCTGTTCTGGGACGAGAAGGCGTTGAAGGCGGGCTATCACGCCGTGCGCTATCGCCCCGACATGCCGTCGCGCTTCGCCGTCATTCCCCGCTATGGCGAGGCCAAGGACATTCGCTGGTTCGAGGCGGCGCCGACCTATGTGCTGCACTTCCTCAACGCCTATGAGGAGGGCGACGAGATCGTCATGGACGGCTATTTCCAGGAAAAGCCTATGCCGGACCCGCTGGGCGACCTGCCCGAGATCTACGCCGAGCACGCCCACATGATGGCCTTCGTCGACGAGAACAGCTTCCGTCCGAAACTGCACCGCTGGCGCTTCAATCTGGCCGACGGGACGACCAAGGAAGAGCGGCTGGACGACCGGCTGGTCGAGTTCGGCACCATCAATCAGCAGTTCGCCGGCCAGCCCTATCGCTACGCCTTCAGCACCACGACCAAGCCGGGCTGGTTCCTGTTCAACGGCTTCATCAAGCACGACCTGAAGACCGGCGAATCCTGGACCGTGACCCTGCCCGACGGGCGCTACGCCAGCGAGGCGCCGTTCGCGCCGCGCATCGGGGCGACGGACGAGGACGACGGCTATCTGGTCAGCTTCATCATCGACGAGAACGCGGGCCGGTCGGAGTGCATCCTGATCGACTGCAAGCGGTTCGAGGACGGCCCCGTCTGCCGCATCGCCCTGCCGCACAAGATCAGTTCCGGCACCCACGCCTGCTGGGCCGACCGCCGCTTCCTGACCGCTGAGGCAGGCGCGGCCGACGCGGCTTGACCCAGCGTCGTTCTGCGTCTCATCTTGCTTTTATTAGCAGACCGTCTTGAGGCGGCGACCGGGAGGCTTTCATGGACGCATCGGATCAGGTGTCGGAGCAGTGGCGCACCGCAGGCTTTCGCGACGCGGGACTGATGCCCGTCGATCTGGACGTGCGGCGCGAGGCGGACGGGGCGCTGGTGATGCGCTCGCGCGTGGCTCTGGCCGACCATGACTGGAACCTGCCGCGCGCCTTTGCCGGGGTAGCGGCGCGCCGGGGGGCGGAGACGGCCCTGGCGCGGCGCGATCCGGCCCAGGGCGGGGCCTGGTCCACGCTGGACTACGCCGGTCTGAAGCGCCGCATGGACGCCGTGACCCAGTGGCTGCTGGATCATCCGCAGCATACCGGCGGGCCGCTGATGCTGATGGGCGCCAACAGCCCGGTCATGGCGGCCTTCCTGTTCGGGGCCATGGCGGCGGGCGTGCCGACCGCGCCGGTCAGCGCCCACTACGCCCTGCTGGGCGGCGATCTGGGGCGGTTGAACCACGTCATTCGCAGTCTGAAGCCGTCGATCCTGTTGGTGGAGGACGCGCGCATGGTAGCGGGCGCGATCGACGCCCTGGACCTGGGCGACGCCATCGTCATCACCGCGACGCCCGAGGCGCTGACCCGCCCCAGCCTGCCTCTGGCCGAGGTCATGGCGACACGGCCTGGCCCAGATGTCGCCGCGAGCATCGAGGGGTTGCACCCTGAGCAGGTCGCCCAGTTCATGATGACCTCGGGCTCGACCGGTCTGCCCAAGGTCGTGCCTCTGAGCCTGAAGTCGATCGCCGCCAACACCGCCCAGGCCGCCCAGGTGATTGGCGAAGGCTATGCCTGGTCGGGACAGATGCTGGGATGGATGCCGTGGAACCATGTGGCCGGGGCGGCGGTGCTGCGCGCCGTTCTGCTGGCGGGCGGGGCTTTCTACATCGACGACGGCAAGCCCATGGCGGGTCTGTTCGACGCCTCGATCCGCAACCTGCGCGAGCTGCCGGTGCGCTACTACGTCAACGTCCCCACCGGCTACGCCATGCTGAGCGACGCGCTGGAAGCTGACGCCGAGCTGCGCCGGACCTTCTTCTCGGACCTGCGGGTCATGGTGTTCGGCGGCGCGGCCCTGAGCCAGTCGGTCAGCGACCGGATTCAGGCCATGGCGGTGCAGGAAACCGGCCATCGCATCATGCTGACCTCGGCCTATGGCGCGACCGAAACCACGGCGGGCTTCATGGTGGTGCATCAGTACACCGACCGACTGGGACTGGGCCTGCCGGTGCCGGGCGTCGAAGTGAAGCTGGTCCCGCATGACGCCGACAAGTTCGAGGTGCGGGTGCGCGGCCCCAACGTCATGGCGGGCTATTACGACGACGCGGCGCGGACCGCCGAGGCGTTCGACGCGGACGGCTATTACCGGATGGGCGATCTGGCGACCCTGACCGACGTGGGCGATCCGGCCCAGGGCGTCTTCTTCGCCGGGCGGCTGGCGGATCAGTTCAAGCTGTCGACCGGCTCCTGGGTGTTCGGGGCGCAGATGCGCGAGGCGGCCTTGCAGGCCCTGGCGCCCCTGGCCGCCGAGGTGGTGCTGTGCGACGACAACCGGCCGTGGCTGGGCGTTCTGGCCTGGCCCTCGGCCGCGGGGATCAAGGCGGCGCTGGACATGGAGGTCGCCGAGGCCCTGACCTCGGGCGCTCTGGCGCAGGCGGCGCGGGAACGACTGGCCGCACACAACGCCTCGGCCCACGGCGCCAGCGCCCGCATGGCCCGGCTGGCCTTCCTGACCACGCCGCCCGATCCGAACGCCCACGAAGTGTCGGACAAGGCCACCATCAACCGCCGCGCCGTCATCGACAACCGCAAGGCCCAGGTCGACGCCCTCTACGCCGAGCCGCCGGGGCCGGGCGTGGTCGTCGCCTGAAACAGAGAGAATATCCGATGGTCTATATCCTGGGCGGCTGGCAGTCCGACTTCAAACGCAACTGGGCCCGCGAGGGACTGGAGATCGGCGACGGTTTTGCCGAGGCCCTGCACGGCGGGCTCGATTCCGTGGGCATGGCGCCGGACGAGATCGAGGTCGGCCATGTCGGCAACTTCGTCGGCGACCTGTTCTCGGGACAGGGACAGTTGGGCGGCTTCTTCGCCATGGCCGAGCCGGCCTTCGACGGCCTGCCGACCTCGCGGCACGAAGCGGCCTGCGCCTCGGGCAGCATCGCCCTGCTGGCGGCGATGACGGATATCGAGTCCGGTCGCTATGGAACCGCCGCCGTGCTGGGGCTGGAGATGATGCGCAATGTGCCGGGCGAGACGGGCGCGGCCTATCTGGGGGCGGCCGCCTGGGTCGGGCATGAGTATCAGGGTGCGCGCTATGTCTGGCCGCGCGCCTTTTCGGAACTGACCGACGAATATGACCGTCGCTACGGCATCGACGAGGCGCATCTGCGCCGAATCTCCCAGATCAACTTCGCCAACGCCAGGCTGAACCCCAATGCCCAGACGCGCGACTATGTCTTCAATGACGCCAGCTTCTCGGCCGACGACGAGGCCAATCCGGTGATCGAGGGGCGGGTGCGCAAGAGCGACTGCGGCCAGGTGACGGACGGGGCGGCCATGGTGGTCCTGGCCTCGGCCGAGCGGGCGGCGGACTACGCCCGGCGGCGCGGCATTCCTCTGGACAGCCTGCCGCGCATCAAGGGCTGGGGCCATCGCTCGGGACCGATCAGCTATGCCCGCAAGGTCGAGGCCAGCGCCGGAGCGCCTTACGTCTTCCCGCAGGTCAAACGCGCCATCGACGAGGCGCGGGCGCGGGCCGGTCTGTCGCTGGACGGGATCGACGCGGTGGAGACGCACGACTGCTTCGCCATGACCGAATACATGGCCATCGACCATCTGGGCCTGACGGCGCCGGGCGAGAGCTGGAAGGCGGTCGAGGCGGGGGATATCGAGATCGGCGGACGCCTGCCGATCAATCCGTCGGGCGGTCTGATCGGCTGCGGCCATCCGGTCGGGGCGACCGGGGTGCGGATGGCGCTGGACGCCTTCCGCCAGACGACGGGGACGGCGGGCGGCGGTCAGGTCGAGGGGGCGCGTAACGTCCAGACCCTGAACATCGGCGGCTCGACCACCACGACCGTCAGCCTGGTGATCGGCCGCGACTGAAGCCTCAGGCCTCGGGGGGGCTCAGCCGTCCCGACGCCGGACGCGGATGGCGATGGCGGCGGAGCCGTGGGCGATGGTCAGGCCCTCGGGCGTTGAGACCGTCACCTCGGCCACCACCTTGCGCGGGTCGGCATAGACCGCGCGCCCCTCGGCGATCAGCCGTCCGCAGCCGATCGGGGCGGCGTTGAGGAAGCGCATCGACAGGTCGGTGGACAGCAGAAACTCGCCCGGCTTCAGCAGGGTCATGGCCGCCCCGCCGCCGACGATGTCGACCAGGGCCGCCGTCACCCCGCCATGGACCAGGCCGACGAAGTTGGAGTGGCCGGGGTCGATGTCGCACTCGACCCGCATGAAGCCTTCAGCCGCCTCGACCGGACGGGCGGCCAGGCGGTTGACGAAGCCGCCCGGCCAGACGGTTTCGATCCAGCGCCGCGCCAGCTCCAGCCCGCTCTGCGCCGGGTCGAGGGCGAAGGCGGGCGGCTGGATCATCGGGGGCGACGCGGTCATGCGGCGGGGCTCCGGGGCGCGGTCAGCCCGGCGAAGCGGGCGGCGGCGGTGCGGTATTCGGCCTCCAGCCGGTCCACCACGACGGCGGTCGGCTCGACGGCGCCGACCTTTTGCAGGCCCTGACCGGCGGCCCAGATGTCGCGCCAACGCTTGTGCGCGGCGTCGCCGGAATAGTCGCGGGTGATGGGGCCGCCCAGCGCGTCCGGGTCCATGCCCGCCGCGCGCAGGCTGGGCTTCAACCACGAGGCGGGGGTGCCCGTGATGGCCGATGAGACGATCAGGTCGTCCGGCCCGCAATCCACGATCATCTGCTTGTAGGGGTCCTGCGCCCGGCTCTCGGCGGCGGCCAGGAAGCGGGTGCCCATATAGACCATGTCGGCTCCCGCCGCGATCGCGCCGGCCACGCTCGCGCCGTCGGCGATGCCCCCGCCGATGGTCAGCCAGCCGTCGAAGAACTCGCGCACCGCCGAGACGAAGGCGAAGGGCGACAGGTGGCCGGTGTGGCCGCCGGCGCCGGCGCTGATGCAGGCCAGGCCGTCCACGCCCGCGTCCGCCGCCTTCCTGGCCAGGGCCATGTTGACCACGTCGGCGAAGACCAGGCCGCCATAGGCCTTGACCGTCTCCATGACCGGCTTGGGCGAGCCCAGGGCGGTGATGACGATGGGCGGCTTGTACTGGGCCACCAGGGCCAGATCCTCGGCCAGACGGGCGTTGGTCGAGTGGGTGATCAGATTGGCGACCCAGGGGCCGTCGCCGGGCGTCAGGGCGTCGGTGATCTGACCCATCCAGGCGTCGAGGTCGGCGACTGTCCGGCAGTTGGGGGTGGGAAAGGCGCCGCCGACGCCCGCCTTGCAGGCGGCGATGACCAGTTCCGGCCCGCTGACCAGGAACATGGGCGCGGCGATCACGGGCAGGCGCATCGGGTGGGGGAAGGTGGTCATGCGGATTTCAGGTGTCCGGATTGGTCGCCCAGGGACTGGCGCAGTTCGCGCTTCAGCACCTTGCCGACGGGGTTGCGCGGCAGGACGTCTATGACCTCCAGCCGTTCGATCTGCTTGTAGACGGCCACGTGCTTGTCGCCGGTCAGGAAGCGGTTGATGTCGCCCAGGTCGGCGCTCTGACCGGGCTTGAAGACGACGAAGGCGCACAGACGCTCGCCCAGGTTCGGGTCGGGCGCGCCGACCACGGCGGCGTCGGCCACGGCCGGGTGGCCGATCAGATGGCCCTCGATCTCCTCGGAGGAGATGTTCATCCCGCCGCGGATGATGACGTCCTTCAGACGCCCGACGAAACGATAGAATTGCAGCCGGTCGCCGGCCAGTTCGAACAGGTCGCCGGTGCGGAACCAGCCGTCGC
Organism: Brevundimonas sp.; assembly: GCF_036405315.1. Lineage (GTDB taxonomy): Bacteria > Pseudomonadota > Alphaproteobacteria > Caulobacterales > Caulobacteraceae > Brevundimonas. The sequence continues at coordinate 6,171 of NZ_DASWXW010000044.1, forward strand.
CGTCAAAGGCGCGGGCGTTGATCTCGGGCGCGCGCCAATAGCCGGAAAAGACCGTCGCGCCCTTGACCCGCAGCTCGCCGGGAAGGCCCGGCTCGGTGATCTCCTGCTCGGTCTCGGGATCGACCAGGCGGGTGAAGATGCGGTCGTGCAGCAGGGCCTTCCATTCAAAGCCGTCGCCCAGGCGCGGAAACAGGACGGCGCGTTCGGCGGCGTCGGGCACGTCCTTCTGGGCGCTGGGGAAGGAGGCGCCTTCGTTGGAGCCGAAATAGTTGACGATCTGGACGCCGTATTTCTCGTGGAAGGTGCGGACCATCCATTCCGACAGGGGC
>NZ_DASWXW010000045.1:0-5922 GCF_036405315.1 Brevundimonas sp.
TGAAGGAAACCGGCGCCGACCTGGCCCTGGGCTTCGACGGCGACGGCGACCGCTGCGGCGTGGTGGACGACACCGGCGAGGAGATCTTCGCCGACAAGATCGGCCTGATGCTGGCCCGCGACCTGTCGGCCCTGCACCCGAACGCCACCTTCGTCGTCGATGTGAAGTCGACCGGCCTCTACAAGACCGACGAAGTGCTGAAGGCCAACGGCGCGACCACCGTCTACTGGAAGACCGGCCACTCCTACATCAAGCGAAAGACCGCCGAACTGGGCGCCCTGGCCGGGTTCGAGAAGTCGGGCCACTTCTTCCTCTCGGGCGATCTGGGCCACGGCTATGACGACGGTCTGGTCGCCGCCGGCGCCGTCCTGGCCATGCTGGACCGCAATCCCGGCAAGTCGCTCAGCAAGCTGAAGTCGGCCCTGCCCGACGCCTGGACCTCGCTGACCATGTCGCCGCACTGCGACGACGAACTGAAGTATGACGTGCTGGCGAAAATCGTGAAGGAATACGAGGATCTGGCGGCGTCTGGCGGCTCGATCCTGGGCCGCAGGATCGTCGAGGCCATCACCGTCAACGGCGTGCGCGTCCACCTGGAGGACGGCTCCTGGGTCCTGGTCCGCGCCTCCAGCAACAAGCCGGAACTGGTGGTGGTGGTCGAGAGCATGAGGTCGGCCGACGACATGCGCGACCTGTTCAGGAAAGAGGTCAAGCCGCGCCTGGCCGCTCACCCGGAAATCGGCGCCTTCAATCAGGAAATCTGATGCGTCTTTCCTCCCCATTCCATGGGGAGGTGGCGCGGCGGCGCAGCCGACGTGACGGAGGGGGCGACTCGACGGCCGAGGTTCACGCTGCCCCCTCCATCACTCCGTGGCCCCCCTCCCCACGCGTGGGGAGGAAAATCAGATGATTGACCTCTCCCCCCGCCTCTGGCGAGGTGATCCGATGAACGACGCCGCCTCCTCCCTAACCGTGGTCATTGTCGGCGGCGGCTTTTCGGGGGCCATGCTGGCGGCCCGGCTGGCCGAGCGCGGACAGGCGTCGGCGCTGATCGAGCGCGGCGACGCCTTCGGCCCGGGGGTGGCCTATTCGGCGACGCTGGACGCCCACCGTCTGAACGTCCGCGCCGAGCGGATGAGCGCCCTGGCCGACCGGCCCGGCGACTTCGCCGACTGGCTGAAGGCGCATCATCCCGACCACGCCGCCCCCGACGGCTTTCCCCCGCGCCGCCTCTACGGCCTCTATGTCGCCGCGCGGCTCGCGGCGGTCGAAGCGGCGCATCAGGGCCTGATCCAGCGGGTGAAGGGCGAGGCCCTCGCCGTCGAGGGGCGGTCCGTCGTCCTCTCGGACGGACGCCGCATCGAGGGCTGCACCGTGGTCCTGGCCACCGGCAACCCCGCCCCGCGCACCGCCGCAGCGGGACAGAGCCCGCGCATCCTGCCCGATCCCTGGGCGCCCGGCGCATTCGACCGGATTCAACCGAACGACGCGGTGCTGATCCTCGGCTCCGGCCTGACCATGGTCGACGTGGTTCTGGCGCTGCAGGCGCGGGGCTGGCGCGGTCGAGCGACGGCGGTGTCGCGACGGGGCCTGACGCCCCGCGCCCACGGCGACCATCACGACGCGCCCGCGGCCCTGCCGCCCGAAGCCCTGAGCGGCGCCCTGTCGCAACGCCTGGCCGCGGCCCGAAAGCTGGCGCGCGAGCACGGCTGGCGCCGCCTCATGGAGGGCTATCGTCCCATCACCGCCGGGCTATGGCGCGCCGCGACGACGGCCGAGCGCGCCCGCTTCCTGCGCCACCTGCGCCCTTGGTGGGACGTCCACCGCCACCGCATCGCCCCCGAGATCGCCGCCGCCTTGGACGCCCTGATCGCCGAGGGCCGGTTGAGCGTCCGCGCCGGCCGCGTCAGCGCCACCGAGGTCTCCGCCGACATCGTGACCCTGACCGTCAGCGCCCCGGGCGGCGCAGCGCAGACGCTGACGGCCGCCTGGCTGATCGACTGCACCGGCCCCGGCCATGACGCGGCGGCGACGCCCCTGACCGCCGCCCTGATCGCCGCAGGCCGCGCCCGCCTCGATCCGCTCAAGCTGGGCCTCGACCTCGATGAGGCGGGCCGCGTCCTGCACGCCGACGGCGCCGCCGACCCCGACCTCTTCCTCCTCGGCCCGCCCGCCCGCGCGGCGCTGTGGGAGACCATCGCCGTGCCCGATATCCGCCAGCGGATCGAGACCCTCGCCCGCGCCCTGACGGCCTGACCCCGCCGAATGGCGGCGGTCGAAACTTTCAATGCTGCGCGCCTTTGCCTCAACGCCTTGGCGTCTGGCGGGCCTTTCCCGGGTCGGCTATCACCGGGACAGGAGAGGAAACATAAAAATGAACCGTCACCGCACCCGCGTTCTTGGGGCTCGCACCCTCGCACCTGAAACCCTGATGATGGGCTACGGCTATGACCCGACCCTGTCGGAGGGCGCGATCAAGGCGCCCCTGTTCCAGTCGTCCACCTTCGTCTTCAAGTCGGCCGAGGACGGCAAACGCTTCTTCGAGGTCGCCTACGGCCTGCGCCAGCGCGACCCGGACGAGGCCCTGGGCCTGATCTATTCGCGCATCAACAACCCCAACCTGGAAATCCTCGAGGACCGCCTCGCGGTCTGGGACAAGGCCGACAAGGCCCTGGTCTTCTCGACCGGCATGGCCGCCATCTCGACCGCCATGCTGGCCCTGGTCCGGCCCGGCGACGTCATCCTCTACACGGCCCCGGCCTATGGCGGCACCGAATACCTGTTCGACCGCATCCTGCCTCGCTACGGCGTCAAGGCGATCAGCGTGCCCGCCGCCGAGGGTGCCGACGCCCTGGACGCCGCCATGATCGCCGCCGCCGCCGAGGCGAAGACGACCGGCGGGCGCCTCGCCGCCGTCTATCTGGAGACCCCGGCCAACCCGACCAACCAGCTGGTCGACATCGCCCGCGCCGTGGCCGGCGCCAGGGCCGTCGATCAGGCCGAGCGGCCGGTCGTGGCGGTGGACAACACCTTCCTCGGCCCCCTGTGGCAGAGCCCCCTGGAGCTGGGGGCGGACCTCGTCCTCTACTCACTGACCAAGTATGTCGGCGGCCATTCCGACCTGATCGCCGGCGGCTGCATGGGCGGGGCCGAGCTGATGGCGCGGGTCGGCGAAATGCGCACCATCTGCGGCACCAACACCGATCCGCACACGGCCTGGCTGCTGCTGCGCAGCCTGGAGACCCTGCACATCCGCATGGAGCGGGCCCAGGAAAACGCCCTGATCCTGGCCGAACGCCTGCGCGCCGATCCGCGCGTCAGCGCCGTCCTGACCGCCGGGGGACCGGACGCCTCGTCGGAGCAGCAGGCCATCTTCGAGGCCCAGTGCAAGGGTTCGGGTTCGACCTTCTCGCTGGAGCTGCCCGGCGGAGAGGCCGAGGCCTTCCGCATGCTGAACGCCCTGCGGCTGTTCAAGCTGGCCGTCAGCCTGGGCGGGGCCGAGAGCCTGGCCTCTCACCCCTCCAGCATGACCCACTCGGACTATACGCCCGAGGCCAAGGCGCGCAGCGGCATCGGCGACAACCTGGTGCGCTTGTCGGTCGGCATCGAGAACGTCGAGGACCTCTGGGCTGATCTGGATCAGGCCCTGGCTTCGATCTGAGGCGAGAGGCGGGCGCCGTTCATGGCGCCCGCCGATCCCGTCAGCCCGCCGCCTTCACCGCCGCCGCCACGTCGGCGACGACGCGTTTGACCAGGGCCTCGTCGTCGCCCTCGGCCATGACGCGGATCAGTTTTTCTGTGCCGGACGGACGCACCAGCAGGCGGCCCGAACCGTTCAGCGCGGCCTCGGCCTCGGCCATGGCGGCCTTGACCTTGGCGTCTTCCAGCGGCTTGCCGGCGGTGTAGCGTACGTTCTGCAACAGTTGCGGCACCGGCTCGAACTGACGCGCCAGCTCGCTCATCGGCACGCCCTTTTCGACCAGGACCGCCAGCACCTGCAGCGCCGCCATCAGGCCGTCGCCGGTCGTGGCGTGGTCCTTCAGGATGATGTGGCCCGACTGTTCGCCGCCGATGTTGAAGCCACCCGCGCGCATCCGCTCCATGACGTAGCGGTCGCCCACCCTGGTCCGCTCCAGCGTCAGGCCCTCGGATTGCAGCTTCCGCTCCAGACCCAGGTTGGACATGACGGTGGCCACCACCCCCTTGCCGTTCAGGCGACCGCGCCTGGCCCAGTCCAGGCCGATCAGGGCCATGATCTGGTCGCCGTCGACCACATGGCCCTTCTCGTCGCAGATGATGACCCGGTCGGCGTCGCCGTCCAGGGCGATGCCGATGTCGCAGCGATAGCGTTTGACCGCCTCGGACACCGCCTCGGGGTGGGTCGAGCCGCACTCGGCGTTGATGTTCAGGCCGTTCGGCTCGACGCCGACGGGGAAGACCTCGGCCCCCAGCTCATAGAGGGTGGTCGGGGCCACGCGGTAGCCGGCGCCGTTGGCGCAGTCGATGGCGATGCGCAGGCCCTTGAGGCTGAGCCGCTTGGGGAAGGCCGACTTGGCGATCTCGATATAGCGCGGCGGGGCGTCGTCGATGCGCTTGACCCGACCCAGCTTGTTGGCGGGGGCCAGATCCTGATCCAGCCCCTCGTCCATCATGGCCTCGATCTTCAGCTCGATCTCGTCCGACAGCTTGTAGCCGTCCGGCCCGAACAGCTTGATGCCGTTGTCCGCATAGTCGTTGTGCGAGGCCGAGATCATGATGCCCAGATCGGCGCGCATCGAGCGCGTCATCATGGCCACGCCCGGCGTCGGCAGGGGGCCGAAGGTGCGCACGTCCATGCCCACGCTGGCCAGACCCGCCACCAGCGCCGGCTCGATCATGTAGCCGGACAGGCGCGTGTCCTTGCCGATCACCACCAGGTGGCGACGGTCGTCGTCGGTGCGGAACAGCTTGCCCGCCGCCAACCCGACCCGCAGCGCGACCTCGGCCGTCATCGGATGGGTATTGGCGCGACCGCGAATGCCGTCGGTGCCGAAGTATTTTCTCTCGCCCAAGGGCGTCGTCCTTCGCTGGCGGCCCCGGCGGGTTTGCAAAGAAACCTTCCGAAACCCATTTTTTGATGTCGCCGGCCTTGGCTTCCCCTAGATCAAAATCAAAGGGCGAGACGGGCGGAACCCTCTCGCTTACCTCTTACGGCGGCCTCGCGCAAAGCGCGACCACCCGGCCCCTTCACCGGAGCAGACCATATGTGCGGCATCATCGGCATCACGGGCGCGGGCGCCGTCGTTCCTCGTCTGATCGAGAGCCTGAAGCGGCTGGAATATCGCGGCTATGATTCCGCCGGCATCGCCGCCGTCGTCGACGGCCGCATCGAACGCCGCCGCGCCAAGGGCAAGATCCGCGAGCTGGAGGCCGTGCTGGCCGCCGATCCCCTGGCCGGAACCATCGGCATCGGCCATACCCGCTGGGCCACCCACGGCGCCCCCACGACCGCCAACGCCCACCCGCACAAGGCCGGCCGCGTCTGCCTGGTCCACAACGGCATCATCGAGAACTTCGCCGAGCTGAAGGCCGAGCTGGAGGCCGAGGGCCGCGTCTTCGAGAGCCAGACCGACACCGAGGTCGTCGCCCACCTGCTGGATCACAAGCTGACGGCGGGCCTGGCCCCTCTGGACGCCTTCAAGGCCACCCTGGACCGTCTGACCGGGGCCTATGCCCTGGCCGTCCTGATCGAGGGCGAGGACGAGCTGATCCTGGGCGCCCGCCGCGGCAGCCCCCTGGTCGTCGGCTGGGGCGAGGGCGAGATGTATCTGGGTTCGGACGCCCTGGCCGTCGGTCCCTTCACCCAGAAGATCAGCTACCTTGAGGAAGGCGACTACGTCGCCATGACCCGGTCGGGCGCGCGCATGTTCGACGCCTCGGGCC
>NZ_DASWXW010000046.1:0-3295 GCF_036405315.1 Brevundimonas sp.
GGCCAGGGCGACCTTGGGCGCCGCGACCGACCCGAACAGGGAATAGTGCTCCACCCGTCCGGCCAGTTGCATGTCGATCGACTTGACAAAGGGAACCTCCATCTCGGGCGAGACGACCGGCACGGCCAGTTCGGCGAAGGCCGAATAGACGTTGCGCGCGCCCGAGCTGTCGGGCGTGAACGTCACGCCCATGATGTCGCTCTGGAAGGTTTCACCGGTCAGGTCGGTGAAGTTGATCGTGCCGTTCAGGCGGTCGTCCCGCGTCTCCTTGAAGGTCTCCCGGCGCGCTTCCACGCCGGCGGCCAGGCCGACATCGCCGGCCGGCAGCTGGAACAGGTCGGCCTTCGAGACGTGCAGGTCCCACTGCATCAGCTCGGTTTCGGCCGTGCGGCTGGCCTTGACCATGACGCTTTCGACCGTTTCACGGCTGTTGGCGGTGAAGTCGCCGTCCTTGGGGCTGCTCAGGTCGCCGCCGGCGAAGGGGTTGTAGGCGTCCGGCGTGGTGCGGTTGATGGCGGCCTGCAGCTTGGTCATGCTGACAGCGTCCATCACGTCCTCGGTGGTGGCCTGGGAGTAGAGCAGGCCGGTTTCCCAGTCGAAGCCGCGCCATTGGCCGCGCAAACCGCCGACCAGGCGGGTCGAGGTGTTCTCGACATCGACGTTGCGGAAGCCCAGGTCGGCGAAGCGGAAGTCCTGCAGCTCGACCGCCGCCCCCGTCAGCGGCACCGAGGTCAGGCCCGGCAGACGTGCGGTGACGCCCGCGGCGCCCAGCGGGTTCCAGTAGGCCGTCGGCGACATCAGCACGCGTTGATAGCCCAGCGGCGTGTCCTGCTGACGCTGCGACCAGGTGTTGGCCCAGTAGTAGCCGATCTCGCCGAAGGCCTCGACGCCGTTGTCGAACTCGTGGTTGATGAAGGTGAAGAGGTTGGCGCGGTCGACCGCCGAGCTGATCGTCCGCATGGTGTCCAGGTCGTAGCGCAGGTTGGCGTCTTCATTGGCGCCGCTGAGCGACAGGACGCCGTCGTCGAAACAGGTGCCCGCGCGGAATCCGTCGGTGATGCAGCCCGGATTGGTTCCCGGCTGAACATGGAAGGCGCCGGCCGTGCTGGTCAGCCGCTTGCCGTTGACCGAGGCGGCGGTCTTGTCCAGCTGATAGGTGGTCGGGTTCAGGCGCAGGCCCTCGGCCCAGGCCGTGATGGAGCTGTAGGTGACGTAGTCCAGCCCCGTGGCGCGATCGCCGAACCGGGCGGCGCGACCTTCGACCGAGGCGTAGGGCCGCTCCCAGATGAACAGGGCGTCGCGGGTCAGGTAGTCGCCCATGACCGAGATGTTGGTGCGACCGTCGTTGAAGTCCCTGCCCGCCTGGAAGCTGAAGGAATACTCCTCCATGCCGCCTTCGTCGCGGCCCATGCCGGCCTGGGTGCTGAAGCCGGTGAAGTTGCTCTTCAGAACCGTGTTGACCACGCCGGCCACGGCGTCGGTGCCGAACAGGGCGGCCGCGCCGTCGGCCAGGACCTCGACCCGCTGCACGCCCATGACCGGAATGGCGTTGGTGTTGACCGTGGTGACGGGGACGTAGTTCTCGACCTGGGTGCCGGGGTGGTTCACCAGACGGCGGCCGTTCAGCAGGGTCAGGGTGTTGCCCGTCCCCAGACCGCGCAGGTCGATCGAGGCCACGTCGCCGCGCGCGTTGTTGATGCCGCCGTTGTCGGTGTCGGCGTCATTGAAGTTGACGTCGCCCGCCTGGGAGATGGACCGGAACAGGTCGTCGCCGTCCACGGCGCCCGCCGCGTCGATGTCCTGCGCGCCCAGAACCGTGACCGGCAAGGCTTCATTGATGCGCGTGCCCTTGATGCGGCTGCCGACCACCACGACCTCGTCCACCTGGGTCGCGTCCGCCGCCTTTGGGCGCTGGCGCAAAACGAAGGTGCTTCCCTCCCGGCTGACGATCTCCAGATCCGTGTCCTGGATCAGAAGGTTCACCGCCGCCTCGACGTCCATGACGCCGGTCACCGCGCGGGCGCGAACGCCCGACAGATGCGCCGTCGGCGCCGAGATCTGCACGCCGGCCTGACGGGCCAGTTCCGTAATCGCCTGGCTGATCGGCTGGGCCGGAACGTTGAACGTCCGATCCTGCGCCTGAGCCCCATTCACTGCACACAACAGCGCCAATCCCGCGGCGCTCGCCGCCAGGCCCTGCTTCCAAGACGCTCTCATTACCCCGACCCTTGATTCTTTTTTGGACGTCCGCCGTGCGACGGATCACCTCCAAGACGCGGGGCGCGCCGGAATCCTCCGAAAAAAAGCAATTCGTGGTCTGAAATTAGACCAGACGACGGCTCAGCCTGATTTCCTCGGCGTTCACGGCCACGTCCAGATCCAGACTTCCGGCCGCGGCGCGGGCGAAGCTGACGGGGTCGTTGGCCACGAACAGGCCGGTGATCTTCATGCCCGCCACCAGGGGATCAGCGGGCACGATCCGGGTGGGATTGTAGCGCGCGAACTCCCGCGCGGCCCGCATCAGGGTCTCGTCTTCCAGCTGGATGCGGCCGTGCCGCCAGGCCAGTTCGCGGTCGGCGTCGATCTCGCCGACATGGACCGGCGGCGCGCCGTCGGACAGGAAGGCGCGGGTGTTGGCCGCCAGCTCCAGCCCCTGGCCGTGCGAGCCGTTCAGCTCGACCTCGCCGCCGAAGGAGACGACCTGGAGCGGCGCCTTGCCGAGCCGTCGCACCAGGAAGCTGGCCCCGTTGGCGATCACCGCCGCCTCGCCCGAGCGCACCACGAAGGGGCGGCTGGCGTCGGCGACCACGTTGAACAGGGCCTCGCCCGTGGTCAGCACGATTTCGCGCGTCCTGCGGCTGTAGCGGACATCGCCCTCGGACAGGGTGTTCAGCGTCATCACCGAACCGTCGTCCAGCGGCACGACCCGGGTCTCGCCCATGCGGGTCTCGAACGGCTGCGCCCGGGTGCGCAAGGCCGCCAGCGCGCCCGCGCCGCCGACCGCGACCACAGAAACCGAGGCCGCGATCAGACCGCGTCGGCTGATAACCGGCTTGGGCATCGGACGCGTGAACGGAGTGGCCCCGCCCGCCAGCGCGGCCGCCCGGCGGCTGTGCACGGCCACGGCCCGCGCCCGCGCAAAGGCCCCCAGACGCCGCTCGTCGCCCTCCAGCCAGGCGTCCAATTCCGCCTGATCCGCCGGGGACAGGGGTCCGTCGTCAAGCTTCGCCGCCCAGAGGCAAGCGATGCGCTCAACCTCCTGGCTTGTCTGCCTGGCCATGAACCTTACCGCGTT
>NZ_DASWXW010000047.1:0-24230 GCF_036405315.1 Brevundimonas sp.
TGTTTTGCGTCGGGCCATGCTCCCGCCGCGAATCATGGAGTAAGGTGTCCGCCCATGGCTCGCTATGTGTTCATCACCGGCGGCGTGGTTTCCTCGCTAGGAAAAGGCCTCGCCTCCGCCGCTCTCGGCGCTCTTTTGCAGGCCCGAGGTTACAAGGTCCGTCTGCGCAAGCTGGACCCCTATCTGAACGTCGATCCGGGGACGATGAGCCCCTATCAGCACGGCGAGGTCTTCGTGACCGACGACGGCGCCGAGACCGACCTCGATCTGGGTCACTATGAGCGCTTCACCGGCGTGTCGGCGGCCAAGTCCGACAACGTCACGACGGGCCGCATCTATTCGACCATCCTGGAGAAGGAGCGTCGCGGCGACTATCTGGGCGCGACCGTTCAGGTCATTCCGCACGTCACCGACCAGATCAAGCAGTTCTGCCTCAGCCCGGCCAAGACCGACGACGGCGAGGACGTGGACTTCGTCCTGGTCGAGATCGGCGGCACCGTCGGTGACATCGAGGGTCTGCCCTTCTTCGAGGCTATCCGCCAGCTGGGCCAGGATCTGCCGCGCGGCCAGTCCTGCTTTGTCCATCTGACCCTGCTGCCCTTCATCAAGACGGCCGGCGAGATGAAGACCAAGCCGACGCAGCACTCGGTCAAGGAACTGCGCTCCATCGGCATCCAGCCCGACATCCTGCTGTGCCGCTGCGAGCAGCCGATTCCGGCGGAAGAAAAGCGCAAGATCGGTCAATTCTGCAACGTGCGCGAAAGCGGCGTGATCCAGGCCATGGACTCGGCCGACATCTACGCCGTGCCGCTGGACTATCATCAGGAAGGTCTGGACAGCGAAGTCCTGGCCCACTTCGGCATCACCGATGCGCCTCAGCCCGATCTGACCGGTTGGCAGGAGATCGTGCGCCGTCGTCTGCACCCGGACGGCGAAGTCACCATCGCCGTGGTCGGTAAATATACGGTCCTGAAGGACGCCTATAAGTCCCTGATCGAGGCCCTGCAGCACGGCGGCGTGGCCAACAACGTCAAGGTCAATATCGACTGGGTCGAGGCCGACACCTTCGAGGGCGACCCCCAGGCCTGTCAGGAGCGTCTGCAGGGCGCCCACGCGGTTCTGGTCCCCGGCGGCTTCGGCGAACGCGGCGCTGAGGGCAAGATCGAGGCGGCGCGCTTCGCTCGCGAGCGCAAGATTCCCTATTTCGGCATCTGCTTCGGCATGCAGATGGCGGTGATCGAGGCGGCGCGGAACCTGGCGGGCTTCCCCAAGGCGACTTCGACCGAGTTCGGTCCGGCCGAGGAACCCGTCGTCGGCCTGATGACCGAATGGACCCAAGGCAACCAGCGCGTCCTGCGTCAGCAGGGCGGCGACCTGGGCGGCACCATGCGCCTGGGCGCTTATGACTCGACGCTGATCGCCGGATCGAAGATTGCCGAGATCTACGGCGCGACCGAAATCAGTGAGCGTCATCGTCACCGCTACGAGGTGAACATCAACTACCGCGACGCGATTGAGCAGAAGGCCGGTCTGGTCTTCGCCGGCCTGTCGCCCGACGGCGTCCTGCCCGAGACAGTCGAGCGCCCGGACCATCCCTGGTTCATCGGCGTGCAGTACCATCCGGAGTTGAAGAGCCGTCCCTTCGCGCCGCACCCGCTGTTCGCCAGCTTCATCGGCGCCGCCGTGGTGCAGAGCCGTCTGGTCTAAGGGCTCGGCTCACGCACGGTTGTTGCAGCGTTTATCCAGTATTGTGCCAATATGGGTCGCAATCACTGGGTAGACGCAGATGGCAGGTGAAATCCTCTATTTTCTGCACAGGCATTTCAAGGTCGTTCTGATCCTTGGAATGATCGCGAGCTTGGGCTTATTGTTCGCTGTCGCCAACGCCGTGCTGCGCCTTTTTCACCTGGTGGGCTGAAACAGACGGCGCGAGCGGCCTTCCTTCAGACAGCAGCGGTTGATGGGGCGCAGGCGCAACTGGCGCTCTTGCGCCGTCCCTATTTTCCCTAGATGCCTGGGCGCTGTCGTGGTGCAAGGCTTGGTGAGCGCAGTCTAGTGAAGCATTCTCTCGACCCCTCTGATCTGCGAATTCTGCGCGAGCTGCAGAGCGATGGTTCGCTCACCATTGTGGAGTTGGCGGAACGCGTGGGTCTTTCCCAGACGCCCTGCTGGAAGCGGGTGAGGCGCCTGGAAGAAGGAGGCTTCATCGAGCGCCGCGTGGCCCTGCTTAGTCGCGACAAGTTGGACCTGGTTCTTGTGGTCTTTGTCGCCATTCGCACCCGCCACCATGACAGCGAGTGGCTGGAGCGTTTCGCCCAGGGCGCCTCGGCCATGCCGGAAGTGGTGGAATTCTACAGGATGAGCGGCGAGACGGACTATCTGCTCAAGGTCGTGGTGAGCGATATCGCCGCCTATGACCGCTTCTATAAGCGCCTGATCGAGATCGCCCCCCTGGTCGACGTGAGTTCGTCGTTCGCCATGGAACAGATCAAGTTCACGACGGCGCTGCCGATCTGATCGACGCCTGCTGGTCTATCGCGAGTCCCGCAGGATCGAGATCGCCTCCTCGCAAATGGCGATGCGTTGACGTTCAAACTCAATGCCGGCTTTCAGGACCAGACGCTGCAGCTGTTGGTCACGCGACGTCGGCTCGCCCGGGAAGTCCCGCACTTCGATCCGCATATAGGATGCGAGTTTGTCGCGGTGCTGATTGGCGACCTCCACGAGTTCCGCCGCGAGGCCGGTTGGGCCGACAATCGCTTCAGCGCGCAGCCGCACCATCAGTTCGTCGCGGATCGCCGGCGGCTCCTGGCGATCATTGACCCACCGCTGCAGTTCTTCGCGACCGGGCGGCAGGATCTGAAAACGGCGCTTGCCCCCGCGCGCGCCCTCGACCGGCGCGGCCTCGACCCAACCGGCGGCTTCGAGACGGGCCAGTTCCCGATAGATCTGCTGATGGGTGGCCTGCCAGAAATAGCCGATCGAGCGGTCGAAGCGGCTGGCCAGCTCGGACCCCGAGCCGGGGCGTTCGGCCAACGACGTCAGAAGGGCATGGGGCAGGGACATGGGGCTTCGATAGCCGGTCGGGACGGCGAGTAGAAGCTGTCGTGTCAGGACGCTTTGAAGGCGGGCAGGAGGGCGCCGAGGCGCTTGCCCATCTCCTCGGCCATGGCCTGAACCCCGTTCAGGGGACGCATCATGACTTCGAAATCGACGATCTGGCCGTCGTCATCGAAGCGGATGAAGTCGATGCCTTTCACGCTGCGCTCACCGACCTTGGCGCTGAACTCCAGCACCACGCTGAGGCCGTCGGCGGTGGCGGCCTCACGGTGATAGGCGAAGTCGGTGAAGACGCTGGCGGCGGTGCTGACCGCCAGGACCACGGCGTCGGCGCTCTGATAGGCCTTGTAGGCGACCGGCGAGCGGAAGACGGCGTCGGGGTGGGTGATGGCGCGCAAGGCCCCCAGATCCTGGGCGGCGACCATCTGATGCCACTTGTCCAGAGACGCGGCGGCGGCGGGGTGCAGGTTCAGCGTCATGGGCTTTCCTCCCTTAGATGGCGGCGGCCAGGCGCACGCCCTGGTCGATGGCGCGCTTGGCGTCCAGTTCGGCGGCCACGTCGGCCCCGCCGATCAGGTGAACCGAGCAGCCGCGCGCGACCAGGGCGTCGTGCAGGTCGCGCAAGGGTTCCTGACCGGCGCAGAGGACGACGTGGTCGACCGGCAGGGTCTTGTCGGCGCCGTCGATGGTCACGTGCAGGCCCTCGTCGTCGATGCGGTGATAGGCGACGCCGCTGGCGGTGACGACGCCGTGCATCTTCAGCGCGGCGCGGTGAATCCAGCCCGTGGTGCGGCCCAGACGCTCGCCGACCTTGCCGGTCGACCGCTGCATGAGGAAGACCTGACGCTCCGCCGGTTCGACCTGGGGCGCGGTGCGGCCCCCGGCGGTGCGGTAGTCGGGATCGACGCCCCAGGTGCGGAAGAAGCGGTCGATCGACGGCGGCTCGTGCCGTTCGACCAGATATTCGCTGACGTCGTGGCCGATGCCGCCCGCGCCGATGACGGCGACGGTCTTGCCGACGGGAACCTCGTCGCGCAGGACATCGAGATAGGACAGGGTCTTGGGGTGGTCGACGCCGTCGATCTCGGGCGTGCGCGGGCTGACGCCGGTGGCCAGGACGATGTCGTCGAAGCCTTCGTCGGCCAGGGCTTCGGCCTCGGCGCGGGTGTTGAGGCGGACGGTGACGCCGGTCAGGTCCAGCTGCTTGCGGAAGTAGCGCAGGGTCTCGCCGAACTCCTCCTTGCCGGGGATCTTGCGGGCGATGTTGAATTGGCCGCCGACCTCGCCGGAGGCCTCGATCAGGGTGACGTCGTGGCCGCGTTCGGCGGCGGTGACGGCGAAGGCGAGGCCCGCCGGGCCGGCGCCGACGACGGCGATCCGCTTGGCGGCGTCCGTCGGGGCGATGACCAATTCGGTCTCGTGGCAGGCGCGCGGATTGACCAGGCAGGAGGTGATCTTGCCCGCAAACGTGTGATCCAGGCAGGCCTGGTTGCAGCCGATGCAGGTGTTGATCTCGTCGGCGCGGTTCTCGCGCGCCTTGCGCACGAAGGCGGGGTCGGCCAGCAGGGGGCGGGCCATCGACACCATGTCGCAATAGCCCTCGGCCAGCAGGCGCTCGGCCACCTCGGGCGTATTGATGCGGTTGGTGGCGACCAGGGGGATGGAGACCTCGCCCTTGAGCCGTTTCGTCACCCAGGCGAAGGCCGCGCGCGGGACGCTGGTGGCGATGGTGGGGATGCGGGCCTCGTGCCAGCCGATGCCGGTGTTGAGGATGGTGGCGCCCGCCGCCTCTATGGCCTTGGCCAGCTGCACCACTTCTTCGGCGGTCGAGCCGCCCTCGACCAGGTCCAGCATCGACAGGCGGTAGATGATGATGAAGTTGGGGCCGACCTGCTCACGCGTGCGGCGCACGATCTCGAGCGGCAGGCGGATGCGGTTCTCGTACGAGCCGCCCCATTCGTCGTCGCGCTGGTTGGTGCGGGCGGCGATGAACTCGTTGATCAGATAGCCTTCGGACCCCATGACCTCGACGCCGTCATAGCTGGCGGACTGGGCGAGAGCCGCGCAGCGGACGAAGTCCTCGATGGTCTGCTCGACCTCCTCGCCGGTCAGGGCGTGGGGGGCGAAGGGGGTGATGGGCGCCTGAATGGCCGAAGGGGCGACCAGATCCGGGTGATAGGCGTAGCGGCCGAAATGCAGGATCTGCAGGGCGATCTTGCCGTCCTCGGCGTGGACGGCGTTGGTGACGAGGCGGTGATGTTCGGCCTCTTCCTCGGTCGTCAGCTTGGCGCCCCAGGGCATGGGACGGCCGCGCTCATTGGGCGAGATGCCGCCGGTGACGATCAGGCCGACCTCGCCGCGCGCCCGTTCGGCGTAGAAGGCGGCCATGCGCTCGAAGCCGTTTTCGACTTCCTCCAGACCGACGTGCATCGAGCCCATCAGCACCCGGTTCTTCAGGGTGGTGAAGCCGAGGTCGAGGGGCTTCAGCAACTCGGGATAAGGCATGGGCTCGGTCTTTATGCATTCAGTTGCATAAACAGTATCGCGGTCTCGTCATTATGCAATGGGTTGCAATAGCAGCGGCGTCGGCGCCGAGGGGCAAGCAGGGCTCATGCCGCCGGCGATCTGCTTCAGAAGGAAGCCGATTGATCGGGAGGGGGCGTCGCAAGACGCCCCCTCATTTCGATCCCTAGCCCAGGGCCCGGAGGGCTTGGGCGAAGCGTTCGAAATTGGCGTCGTTCAGCCCGGCGACATTGATGCGGCCCGACGCATCCATATAGACGCCGTGGTCCTGGCGCAGTCGGTCGACCAAGGCTTCCGACAGGGGCAGCAGGGCGAACATCCCGCGCTGCCGCGACAGGTCGGACAGGTCCAGGCTGGGCAGGGCCAGCGCCGACAGCTGCGCCCGCAGGGCGTTGACGCGGACGCGCATTGCGTCGAGTTCGGCGCGCCATAGCCCGGTCAGTTCGTCGGACGACAGGATGATCCGAACCAGGGCGGCGCCGTGGTCCGGCGGGTTGGACCACAGCAGGCGGGCGTGGCCGGCCGCGACCTGGGCCAGGTTGGCCGCAGTGGCCTCTGCGTTGCTGAGCATCAGCAGGGCGCCGGTGCGGTCGCGATAAAGGCCGAAGCTCTTGGAGCAGGACAGGGCGATCAGGGCGTTCTCGCAGCCTTCTAGCAGGATGCGAACGCCGGCCACGTCCTCTTCAACTCCGTCGCCGAGACCCGGGTAGGCCAGATCGATCAGGGGCAGCAGCCCCTTGGCGGTCGCGATCTCGGCGACCGCGCGCCAGGCGTCGCGATCCAGATCCACGCCCGTGGGATTGTGGCAGCAGCCGTGCAGCAGGACGACATCGCCCGGCGCAGCCTGGGCCAGGGCTTCGTCCAGCGCCGGCCGGTTCAGGCCCCCGTCAGGGCTCAGATGGCTGAAGGTCCGCGCGGTCAGGCCGCAGGCGGCGATGATCGGCAGGTGGGCCGGCCAGGTCGGCGTGCCGATCCACACCTGAGCGGACGGGTTGGCCTGGACGATGATCTGAAGCGCCAGGCGCAGGGCGCCGGTCCCACCGGGGGTCTGGATGCGCGACATCCGGGCCTGAAGCGACGGCGAGAGTTCGGGGAAGGTGGCGTTCTGCAGGCGCAGGGCGAACTCGGCGTCGCCGGCCGGGCCGACATAGCCCTTGGACGTCTGCTCGGCGTGCAGGAGGCGCTCAGCCGTCTTGACCGCGGTCATTATGGGAATGGCGCCGGTCTCGTCGCGATAGGTGCCGACACCCAGGTCGATCTTGTCGGCGCGGGGGTCAGCCTGCATCAGCCGGCCCAGCATCATCAGGCTGTCGGTCTTGGCGGTCGGCAGGCGATCAAACATCGATCACGACCTCATTGGCGGCAGCGGACTTGGTCCGATGCGTGACCATGCGATGGTGCAGATCGGTCACGACGCCGCTGCCGGTGCGGACGCACAGGCCCGGGATCAGGGCGTGAACAAAGCAGGCGGCCGCCCCGATGAACATTGCGGCGCCGAACGACGCGGCCATGCCCATGTGCTCGAAGTAGGTTTCGCCGACGGATTTTGGGTGTTCGGTGAACAGGTCTTTGAGCATTGTTTTTCCTCCCTAAGAGGTCAAATCATGCCCCTCTTTGCGCGGAGGTAGTTTCTATACATCTCCGGCTATCGAAACCGACGTAGAGATTTTTTCTCGCTTTCACCCATATTGGAAAACGAACCTCTCAATGAAGGCCGCCCTCGAGCGAGGCTTGGCCTCCGCGACAGTCAACCGGATCAGCGCAGGAGCTGAGGCGGGAAATCCAGTTCGAAGGCGGACCGCTCGGGAGCGACCCCGAAGGTGGCTTCGCCATTGAGGCCGGCGTGGCGGCCCAGCAGAGTCGAATAGGTGTAGAAGCGAATCTTGCGGGCGTCGGTGTCGAACGCCATGAAACGCAGCCAGCCCGCGCCGCCGTTGGCCGACTCCGCCGCCCCGTCCGGCCCGACCGTATTGCCCTGATAGTCCTGGATCAGCTGATAGACCGGATGCCCGGCGTCATTGAGGTCGATCCGGAGGTTCTCGCCGTTGGATACGCCGCTGACCGGGCGGGTGAAGTTGTGTCCGCTCAAGACCATGAAGATCATCGCATTCTTGCGGATGAATCGGTCCCAGACCTGGTCGGGCGACAGATTGTCGGCGCCGGGGAAGTAGCTGTCGTAGCCGTTGGAGCGCTCATGTGCGTCGGGCTTGAGCCATTCGTGGGTGGTGATGATGACCGGCAGACCGGGGTGAGCGTCGATCACGCCCTGGGCCCAGTCCAGCGCGGACTGCGGCGGTTGCATCTCCAGCGACAAGTGCAGGAAGGTCCGTCCTCCGCCGGCGAAGGTCTGGTAGCTGTTCAGGTCGTTTTCCGAAGCGCCGCCGTACCAGGCCTTGCCGGCGAAATGGCGTGAATTCGGCCCGAAGTAGAGGCTCCACGTGCGGCCGCCCGTCAACGGCCTGGAAGCGCCGGGACCGTTCTCGTTCCACCAGGAATAGTTGTCATAGTCGTGGTTGCCCGGAACCATGCCGAAGGGCAGGCCGCTGCGCCCCAGGATCGAGATCGCACGGTTTGCGATGTCCCACTCCTCGCGCGTGTCGAAGTATCGGTATCCGCTTTCGGCGTCCGGGGTCGCCCGACGGAACTGGCCGTCGCCGTGCTGAACAATGTCGCCCACGAAGGTGACGAAAGCGAGATTTTTCTCTTCGCGCGTCTCCACCAGATAGCGCATCTGCTGGGCGAAGGTGTCCGAGCCTCGCGGCTGCGCCAGGGTGATGTCTGAATAGTTTTGGGTGTCCGAGACGACGGCCACGGTGAAGATCTCGGCCCAGGCTGGGGCCGGCGTCGCTGCGAGCGACGCGCTCAGCGACAAGGCCAGGGCGAAAGTCGCGCCGATCCGTTTGAACATGTGCATGGGCCCCAGAACCGTAATGTCCGGACGCCCATAGCGACGCTGTGTGACGGTTTCTTCCGCCTGTTTCGAGGCTTTGGAATGATACGCGATTGTCGTTCATTCGACATCACATGGTGACGCTTCGAGGTCATCAGCCGCCTGTGAACCAGCAGTCAGGAAAACCGATCGACGCGGAACTTCCATTGTCGGGCCTCGCCGACGATGGGTTCGGAGGGCTGACGCGACGGCTTCGCGGTCCGCTTTTTCATTTCTTCCTGCGCCGGGCCAGATCGCCGGCGGACGCCGAGGAAATGGTGCAGGATCTCTTCTTGCGGCTGCTGCGCCGCGCGGACCTGCTTAGCCTTGAAAACGTCGATGGCTATGTGTTCGAGGCGGCCGCCAACATGGCGCGGGACCGCGGACGGTACGAGCAGGCCAGGGGGCAGGGTCGGCATGTGGGGATTGAAGACCTGGTCGCACAGAGCGAAGCGCCGGGCGCAGAGCAGATCATTGCCGGAAAGCAGCGGTTGAAACGGATGCTGGCGGCGCTGAACGCCCTGCCGCCACGGGCGCGCGAAGTGGTGATCCTGCGGCGGTTCGAGAACCTGACCTATCCCCAGATCGCCCGCCGACTGGGCATTTCCGTGAGCGCGGTCGAGAAACACATGGCGCGCGCGATGGCGGCGCTGCGGCTCGATCTGGTCGAGAGGGACTGCTGATGGCTTCCACCTCCTGCCGACCGGACAACGACGATCACACCGACCCGGCCGCCTTCTGGTTCGCGCGGATGAACAGCGGCGGGGCGGTCAGCCCCGAGGATGAGATTCGTTTCCGCCGCTGGCTGGACGAAGACCCGGAGAACAGCCGTGCCTATAGAAGCTGCCAACTGGCCTGGCGTCTGCTGGAGTTGGACGCTGGAGAACCGGAGGTTCTGGCGCTGCGATCGGCGGCTCTCGGTCCTGGATATCTGGGGCCGGGGGCTCGGCGCCTCACACGACGGCGCGCTCTATTCGGCCTGACCGGCGGCGCCGTCGCGGCGTCCTGCGGCGGACTATGGGTGATGACGAGCGCGTCTTCGGCGCGAGCACTGATCTCGACGGAGGCCGGGCAGAGGCTGACCGCGCCCTTGCCGGACGGGTCTGAGGTGACTTTGGCCCCATCGTCTCGTCTGCGTCTCGACTATGCAGCAGACCGGCGCGCGGCGGTGCTTGAGGCGGGCCAGGCCTATTTCCAGATCCGACCCGACTCCGCGCCGTTCGTCCTGCGCGCGGGGAACCAGATGATGGCGGCCGTCCAGGGGCAGTTCCAGATCACCTGTCGCGGTCAGCAGTCCGAGGTGGTCGTCGAGCAGGGGCGGCTGCGGATGTCTGATCGGCGAGATGAGTCCGCAACGCTGATGCTGACGGCCGGACAAGGCGGCCGAGCCCGGACCGGCGAACTGCAGGTCGCCCCCGTTGACGTCGAGGTCGAGACGGCCTGGCGATTGGGGCGTCTGGTCGTTCGGGACCGGCCTCTGCGCGAGGTGGTCGATCTTTTCAACCGCTACGCTTCGGATCGGCTGGCTGTGGACGACGCGGCGGCCGGCGAGGTGCGCATATCCGGCTCCTTCCGCTACGACGGCGGGCGAGAGTTCGCTTTGGCTTTGGCGCACGGTTTCAACCTGTCGGCGCGTCAGACGGCGGATGGCGTCTGGCGCGTCGGATCGAGGGTCGGGTCGGCCGACGGTGCGGCTACGCTTTGATGAAATTTCCACGACGGGGTGGGGGTCCGCAGGGCGTCTTTCGTTTCTGAGGAGGAGCCGCCGACGAGCGGCTGACCAGATCTCAGGGGCTACCCATGTTCATTTCCAAGCCGCGCGCGGGCGCCTTCAAGCGCATGCTTCTGGCCTGTTCGGCTGTGGTTGCGGTTGTCGCCGCCACGCCCGCTCTCGCCCAGTCGCCGAGCGGCGGCGCGGCCCTCTCCTTCGCCATCGAAAGCCAGTCGATGGAAGAGGCGCTGACGACGCTGGCGCGCACCGCCGACGTGCAGGTGCTGTTCGCGCCGGAAGCCGTGCGCGGTCGCCGCGCCAATCGCGTGGTCGGCGTCCTGGCGCCCGCCGAGGCGCTGCGCCGCATGGTGGAGGGCACGGGCCTGACCGTGACGCCGGTCGGGGCGCGCACCTTTTCTGTTGCAGTCGCCCCCGTCGACGCTGGAGCCGAAGACGTCACGGCCATCGAGGACGTGATCGTCACGGCCCAGAAGCGCGCCCAGCGTATCCAGGACGTGCCGCTGGCCGTCACGGTGCTGAACGGCGACGACGCGCAGCGCCGGGGCATCGACAGCGTGACGGACCTGGTGGACGAGGTCCCGGGCGTTTCGGTCAACTACGCCTTCGGCGGCACCAACTATGGTCTGATCAGCATCCGCGGCATCGGCGGGGCCGACGATTACAAGCCCAACGGCAACCCCTCGGTCGCCCTTCATATCGACGGCGTCTATCAGACCTCCAACGCCTATCTGGGCATGCCCCTGTTCGACCTGGACCGCGTAGAGATCCTGAAGGGGCCGCAGGGCACCCTGTATGGGCGCAACACCACGGCGGGCGTGATCAACGCCATCACCAAGGGACCGGGCGAAGCGGTCGAGGGCGGCGGACGCCTCGAGATCGGCAGCCATGACTATACCGCCATGGAGGCGGCTGTCGGCGGTCCGCTGGGCGACAAGGTCGGCGTGCGTCTGGCCGTTCTGGCCGAGCAAGGCGGCGGCTTCATGACTGGCGCGGGCGCGGGCGACCTGGCCGGGTACCGCCCGGTCATCGGCGGCGTCGTCCAGACCCAGGTTCCGGCTATCGTCGATCCGGGCCGTCGCGAAGGTTTCGGCGACAAGGACCTGTTCGCCGGTCGCGCCACCGTGGCCCTGGACTTCACGCCCGAGACCAGTCTGACGTTGAAGCTGTTCGGCAGCCGCGACCGGGGCGATACGCGCCAGTACGACCGCATTTCGGCGGCGCTGGACAGCAACATCGCCAATGCGGGCGAGAACGACGACCCGTACGAGTTCTATTCGTCGGAGTATCCGACCCAGAGCATCGACATCTACGGCGCGTCGGCCGCGCTGGAGCATCGCCTGGCCGACAACCTGAACCTGGCCGTGATCGGAAACGTCCAGGGCACGACCCGTTCGGTCCAGGGCAATGGCGACGGTTCGCCCTATCCGGCTTCTCGCTTTGACGCCGACGAGACGCTGAGCCAGACCTCGCTGGAAATGCGCCTGAGCGACGACACAGGCGGTCGTCTGGACTGGATCGTAGGCGCCTTCTACGTCTCGGACGATATCGACTTCGACACCCACTGGACCAGCTATACGGCCCGGACCCAGTACGACAACCTGCACAAGCAGACCCGCAACAGCTTCGCCGTTTTCGGCCAGGTCGATTATGATCTGACCGACAAGCTGACCCTGTCGGGCGGCCTGCGCTACACGCGCGATGAGGCGACCTTCAGCGGCCGCAACGACGACCTGAACCCCTGGGGCATCTCGACCTTCACCACCACCTTCGCCACGACCAATCCCTTCATCTGGGATCGGGCGTTCGAGGACGACAACCTCTCGGGCCGGGTCACGGCCAAGTACGCCTTCACCCCGAACCTGAACATTTTCGTCTCGGCGGGGACGGGCTATCGCGGCGGCGGCTTCGACGGCACCTCGATCTTCACCCAGGCCGAGACCCTGCCGTTCGAGTCCGAGACCGTCACCGCCTATGAGACCGGGCTGCGCTGGACGACCGATCGCCTGCGGCTGTCGCTGGACGCCTTCAGCTACAGGTTCAAGGAACTGCAGGCGACGACCCGCCTGGCCAACGACACCAACGGTCGCGCCAACGTCGGCGAGGCCGAGAGCAAGGGCATCGAGATCGCCGTCAACGCCCTGCTGTTCGAAGGGGCGAAGCAGACGCTGGATCTGGATGTGGCGGCGGCCTTCCTGGACACCGAGATCCTGTCCTTCAGTTCGGCGCGTGTGGCCGAGGTGCTGTCGACGGTCGGCGATCCCCTGCCGGGTGCGCCGGACGTGACGGCGACGGTTTCGCTGAACCACGGTCTGATGCTGGCCAACGGCTGGCGCCTGGACAGCCGGGTGTCGGTCTCGCATCACGGCGAGGAGAGCAATCGCCTGAACGCGGCGCCGGGCAATACGTCTGAGGCCTACACCCTGGTCAACGCTCGCGTGGAGCTGGAAAGCGCGGCCAACTGGGCGGTTTACGCCTACGGCCGCAACATCACCGACGAGGTCTATTTCCCGGAACTGAACGGCGCCTCGCGGCTGGTCGGCGCCCCGGCGACCTATGGCGTGGGGCTGCGCTACAGCTTCTGACGTCTTGGCCGCGCCGCCGCCCGATTCCTGGGGCGGCGGCGCGGATGAGCCTCCGTGTTCGTCAGAGCCCGGCGCCGCCGAACTTGTAGGTCAACTGGAAGTAGTAGCTGCGGCCGACCGAGTCGAACCAGGAGATGTCGTAATAGGGGTAGGCGCTGTAGGTCGGATCCTTGACCGGCCCCTCGTCGAACAGGTTGTTGACCGTCATCGACAGGCGCACGTGGTCCGTCAGGTCATATTGGGCCGAGGCGTTGAACATCCAGCTGTCGCTGATGTAGGCGTCCTCGTCATAATTCGGCAGCTTGCCGAGGTATTGGCCCTGCAGCGTCGTGGTCAGCTTGTCGAACGCCCAACTGATGCTGGCCGTGCCCTTGTCGCGCGGGATGTAATAGCCGCTGTCGAACGCCAACTTGTCGATCGTGGGATCGCCTGGGTACTGCTGGAAGGTGTGGTCATCGACATAGGTGTAGGCCAGCGAAAGGTTGAACTCGCCGACGCGTTCAGTCGGCACGCGCAGGCGGGCGGCGACGTCGAAGCCCGAAGTGGTTTCTTGGGCGATGTTGATCGGATTGGTGAAGACGCCGATCAGGCTGCCGGCGAGGGGGCCCGTCGTTTGCCGCTCGACGCGGGCGACGGCGTCGACGCAGGTGGGCGAGGTCGGATCAGCGGCGCCCAGGCGGCAGTCGGCCTCGTCACGCAGGATGGTGTCGATGCTCATGTCGCGGACCTGATCGGTCAGTTCGACGCGGAAATAGTCCAGCGATAGGCTGAGGTTACGGGTAGGCTGCCAGACCACGCCGCCGTTGAACGACTTGCTGGTCTCGGGCTGAAGGTCGCGGTTGCCGTTGCGATGCGCGACGATGCCTTCGTCGGAGTAGCTGCAGTCGCCGATGTCCTCGTCCGGCTCCTCGGTGGCGCAGCGGTAATAGTCAGTGCCGGACGGGTGGGTGTTGCCCGGGCCCGAGAATACGTAGTGCAGGTCCGGCGCGCGGAAGCCCGTGCCGTAGGCGGCGCGGAACATCAGGCTGTTGATCGGGCGATACTCGAGCCCGGCGTTGTAGGTGAACTTGCCGAAGCCGTTGCCGGCGAACTCATAGTGGTCGTAACGGCCAGCCGTGCTGAACTCGAGATTGCTGAGCAGCGGCGCGCGCACCTCATAGCCCACGCCCCAGTGGTCCCGGTCGCCCTTGCCGTCGGAATCCACCAGACCGTAATAGTAGGGCGTGAGAGCCAGCGGGTCGGGCTTAAGATTGTAGCTCTGGTTGCCCGCCTCGATCACGCCGGCGAAGCCGACGGGGCCGGCCGGCAGTTCGAACAGGGCGCTGTTGGTGATGGTGGCCGACAGGTTGTCGCTGCGCGAGCGCGGATTATAGACGGCGTCCTGGGCGATCTGATCGTACTCGGCCGGGGTCAGCGGCTTGTACAGTCGCGCCGCGTTCACGCCGGCGGCGAACATGGCGTAGCCGCTGTCCGGATCGACGCCGAGTTTCGGGCCAAGGAAGAAGTTGTTGGCCGCCGAGGCGATGATCTGCGGGAAGCGGACCTTCGAGCGATATTCGGCGTGGTTGAAGGCGACCTCATAGCCCCACTGGTCAGCGTCGCCGAAGGTGCCCTTCACGCCCGGCGTGATGGTGAAGCTGTCGGACCGATTGCGGGTGAAGCCCTTGGACAGGCCGCCCATTTCCTCGGGTGAGAACTGGCGTTGCCAGCCCTCGACCATGCCGGTGTCGACGTTGAAGAAGAGGCCGTCCTCGCTGCCGTTCTCGTCCTGATAGAGCCAGGACTGGACGTCCGAGAACAGCTTCAGATCGCTGTGGCTGTATTGCAGGTCCAGGAACAGCTCGGTCCGGTCGCTGAGCGTGTAGCCTATGGAGGCGTAGCTGTTCAGGCCCTTGCGGTCGCTGAGGATGGTGCCGTAGCCGATGGATTCGTCGCTGCCGCAGAAATAGCCGTAGCGCGGGCGGTTGGCGTAATAGGTCGTGCCGCCGTTCTGCGCGGCCAGGCCGGCGCAGGTCGCCGCGCCCGGATCCAGATAGTCGTCGTTCTCGTCAAAGCGCAGGTAGGCGCGGCGGGCCGTGGTGTTGGTCGGGCTGTCCTTGGTCGAATCCTGGATTTCGCGGTCATAGGCCCACAAGGGTTTCTGACGCAGCAGTTCGACGCCGACGACGCCGTGGAAGCCGCCGCGGTTGCCCCCGGCCGTTACGGTGAACCGCTGTGAGTCGCCGCCGCCGTCTTCGGTCAGGCCCTGACGGAAGTCGAAGCGGATGCCGTCTGCGGACGGCTTGAGCACGAAGTTGACCACGCCGGCGATCGCGTCGGAGCCATAGACCGCGGACGCGCTGCCGCTCAGCACCTCGACCCGTTCGATCAGGCCGACGGGGAGGTTGGAGACGTCGGTGAAGTTGCTCTGGCCCTGGAAGGGAAGGGGGAAGTCGGCGATGCGCCGCCCGTTCACCAGCACCAGCGTATGGTTGGGGCCAAGCCCGCGCAGGTCGACCTGCTGCGCTCCCGGCGTGAAAGAGGCGCCGGAGAAGGACTGTTGGCTCTGCGTCTCGCCGCCGTTCTGCGTCACCGCGCGAAGCAGATCCGGCACGCTCTGATAGCCGTTGCGCAGGATGTCGTCGGCGGTGATCGTCGTCACCGGCGCCGGACCTTCGGTGTCGATCTGACGGGGGATCCGCGAACCCAGGACGACGATCTCATCGACCGTGGTCGCCGCCTCGCTGGACTGGGCGGGTGCGGTCTGCGCCGCTGCCGTCAGCGCGATGAGACTGGTCCCCGCGCCCAGACTCCAGATGATCGATTTGATGCGTCGCATGAACAATCCCCCCATGTCTCGGCGACCACCATGACGACGTTCTCCCAATTTTTGAAGGACAAAAATAACCGTTCATCTCGCCCGCAGCGATGAACTGTGCCCATATGCGCGCCTTGGTGCAGGAAAGGGGGCATTTCATGCGATTGGCGGTATTCGCGATCTTCAGCGTTCTGGCGCTCGCCTGCGGTTTGGCGCCCGCCCAGGCGTCGAACGCCTCGTCGTCCGGCTATACCTATTACGAGGTCGGCGACGTGGCAGCGCCGACGCCCGGTTTGACCGAGGCCGGTCTGATGCTGATGGGCGGCGGCGACTGGGACTACCGCGCGTGGCGATGGTTCCTGGCCAAGGCCGGACACGGCCATGTGGTCATCCTGCGCGCCTCGGGCGACGGCGAGGGCGGCGAAGAGATCTATCGCGACATCGGCGGCGCTGCATCGGTGCGGACCCTGATCTTCGACGACCGCAAGGCGTCCGAGGATCCGCGCGTTCTCGCCATCCTCAAGAGCGCCGACGGCGTCTTCCTGGGCGGCGGCGATCAGGCCAAGTATGTCCGCTTCTGGAAGGGCACGTCGGTCCAGAAGGCGCTGAACGACCATGTCGCGCGCGGCCGTCCGATCGGCGGCACCAGCGCCGGCCTGGCCATCCTCGGCGGCGCCGGCTACGGGGCGATGGACGGCGGCAGCATCGACTCGGCTACGGCGCTCAAGGATCCCATGGGACCGGAAGTCACCATGGTCAGCGACTTCCTGACCATGCCCTATCTGGCCCATGTCGTGACCGACACTCACTTCAGCGCCCGCGACCGGCTGGGCCGCCTCATCGCCTTCGTCGCCCAGGTGCGGGCCTCGGGTGATCCGCAAGCCGTCGGCCTGGGCGTCGACGAGGACGGCGCCCTGTGCATCGACGCCGACGGCGTCGGCCGCTTCTTCACCGCCAGCCACGGCTATGCCTGGCTGGTCCAGCCGGACGGCGCGCCGCGCGCTGAACCCGGCCAACCGCTGGACTATCCGTCGGTGCGCGTCACGACTCTGGGGGCGGACGGCGAGATCGACCTGAAGACGATGCAGATCACGCGCCCCGCCTTCTCGGGAACGGCGTCAGTCCGGGCGGGCCGGTTGTTGAACGTCCCCGTGGATCCGGCGCCTTCACATCAAGCGGCGCCCTGAGCGACCTGCAGCAGGCAGGTGCCGCGTATGCGCTGTCACGATGGCTTTGCGTACTGCTCCGCGCTCATGACTTCGATGCCTACGAAGTGCTCATTGCCTTCCACCCAGGCGTCATGGCCAGGAGGGATCGTGTAGGACGTGCCTGGTCCCAGCGTCTTGTGGGAGCCGTCATCCATCTTGACTGTCAGCGTGCCCGACACGACGTGGCCGACATGCGCCATCTGGCAACTGTCCGTCTTGACGATGGGCTTGATGCATTCGGACCATTTCCAGCCCGGCTCGAATTTGAACCGTCCCAAAGTGACGCCTGGGAACCGCACTACCTCGATGCGGCTCTTGTCGGGCGTCCTCACTTCATCGGGACTGTCGTGAGACTTGGCCTCGAATTTCGTGACGTTCATTCCGCTATCGGCCATGGCGTCCTCCTGACACTCGATACGTCGTCTGACGTTTTGCGGTGCTGTAAAACGGCTGGCGCGTCTTCCGTGTTCCCGAGGCGACGCGCCAAAACGGCCTTGGCTAAGCCCGTTCCATACAGGGCAAGGCGCTGGGAACGTCCTGACGTCATGACAGGTAGCGGCGAATTCAAGGGGAGCGGCTAACCGTCGCCAGGGACCGACGACGTGGCGGACAGGGTGGGATTCGAACCCACGGTAGGCTCTCACCTACGGCGGTTTTCAAGACCGCTGCCTTAAACCACTCGGCCACCTGTCCAGCGCGAGTCGAGACAGCGCGCGGAGGCGTGCATAGCGGCAAGTGCTCCCATGCCCAAGCACAAAGCGCAGGCGGGGCGAGCCAAGGGTCAGGTCCTGCTCGGCCGCGATGGACGCGTCACCAGCCAGATGCCGGCGCAGACCAGGCCCAGGGCCGCCAGATAGCTCCACCGCAACAGGGATTCGCCGAGGAACAGGGCGGACAGCGACACGCCGAAAACCGGGATCAGGAAGTTGAAGGCTGCGATCAGGCCGACGGGGTTGTGCTTCAGCAGCAGGCTCCAGACCGCGAAGGCCACGGCGGACAGCAGGGCCATGTAGAGAAGCAGGGCGCCGGATTGGAGGCCCATCCCCTCCATGTGGCCGCCGCCCGCCACGCCGATCCCGATCAGGATCGCTCCGCCGATGAACAACTGCCAGCCGGTCATCACCATCGGGTCCATGTCAGCAGACAGCCGCTTGCCATAGATGGAGGCCGCCGCCAGCATGAAGGCGGCGATGACGATGAAGCCTTCGCCCAGGAGACTGAAGTCAAACCCGAAGGCGCCGCCGCCCAGATTGACTACGATCACGCCGAGGAAGCCGATCAGGCAGCCTAGGGCCTTGCGGCTGTTGAGCCGGTCGTTCGCATAGAGGAAGTGGGCGAGCACGACGCTGAAGAAGACGCCGGTGGCGTTCATGATCGACGACTTCACGCCGCTGGCATGGGCCAGGCCGACATAGAAGAAGACATACTGGATCGTCGTCTGGGCCAGGCCCAGAAGGGCCACTTGGCGCATCTGGCGCCCGTTCAGCGCCAGGAGCGGCTTCTTCATCACGGCGGCGACCATCAGCAGGATCGCGCCGGCCAGGGCGAAACGCCATCCCGCGAACAGCATCTGGCTGGGGACGTCGCCCGGCGCGATATGCAGCAGGGCGTAGCCGTTCTTGACCGCCGGAAAGGCGCTGCCCCACAGGAGGCAGCACAGGGTCGCCAGAGCGAAGACCCCGGAGCGGGTCTGGTAGGGGGAGGGTTTCAAGGGGCTCGCTTCAAGAACTGGCGCGGGCGCAGGGGGCGTGGCCGCGACGCGGGACGCATAGTCCCAAAGGGCGCGTTAACCAAACCGGAAACGTCCTCGGCCATGATCGCTTCAAGTGAACCGAAGTGCGTGAGGCCAAGATGGCGAGATTGCTGAAGGGCGTTGTGATCGCCGCCGCCTTTTCAAGCCTGGCGGCCTGCGCCAGCCTGGGAGGAGGGCGCGAGGCCTCCCTGCGTCCGCCGGTCGTGACCGATCCTGCGCCCATCGTTTCGGGGACGATGCGCCCCTATCAGATCCGCGGTCGCTGGTACCGGCCGGCTGAACAGCCGAACTATGACGAGGTGGGTCTGGCCTCCTGGTACGGGGCGCAGCACAACGGTCGCCCGACCTCGACGGGGGAACGGTTCGACATGAACGCTCTGACAGCGGCGCACAAAACCCTGCCCTTGCCCAGCCTGGTGGAAGTGACCAATCGCGCCAACGGTCGTCGCGTCATCCTGCGGGTCAATGACCGGGGCCCGTTCGTCGACAGTCGGATCATCGACCTGTCGCGCGCCGCCGCCGAGGAACTGGGCCTGCTGTCGCAAGGCGTGGGCGAGGTGCGGGTGCGCTATGTCGGCCGCGCGCCGCGAACGGGCGGCGGCACGCCGATGCGGCGAGCCGAAGCCGCAGCGCCTTCACGGCCCACGCCCTATGTGCAGCCCGCGACGCCCACTGCGCCGGTGATTTCGGAGGCATCCGCATACTGGGTGCAGGCCGGGGCGTTTTCCGACCGCAGGGCGGCCATCCGAATCGCCGACCGCCTCGGCGACCAGGCCTCGGTTCAGGACATTCGCCGGGACGGACAGCCCCTCTTTCGGGTGATCGTCGGTCCCTGGCCGGACGCCAACGCCGCCGAACAGGCCCGTCAGGCCGTCATCGCACGCGGGTTTGGCGACGCCCTGTTGATATCAGGCGGTTAAGGCTTGCCTGACGCGCCGCGCTCGCCATTGTGCGCGGGTGCAGCGCGGTAAGTTCATCACATTCGAAGGCGGCGAGGGGGCCGGCAAGACCACGCAGGCGCGCCTGCTGGTCGAGCATCTGCGCTCGCTTGGAATTGACGTCATCCAGACGCGCGAGCCGGGCGGCTCGCCGGGCGCCGAGGTCATCCGCAACATCGTCGTGGCCGGAGACGCCGAGCGTTGGTCGCCGCGGACCGAGACCTTGCTGATGTACGCCGCACGCTCGGACCATCTGGAACGCACCATTCGTCCCGCGCTGGACGCCGGCAAATGGGTCGTCTGCGACCGCTTCGCCGATTCCAGTCGGGTCTATCAGGGGGCCGGCGGCGGCGCGCCGGAGAGCCTGATCGAGGCGCTGGACGCCGCCATCGTGGCCGAGGACCAGCCGGACCTGACCCTGGTGTTCGATCTGCCGGTCGAGGTCGGGCTGGAACGCGCCTTTGGCCGCGGCCTGTTCGAGACCCGTTTCGAATCCAAGGGGCTGGCCTTCCATCAGAAGCTACGCGAGGGCTTCCTGGGCGTGGCGCGCCGTCACCCGGAACGTTGCGTCGTGATCGACGCCACCGGCGAGCTTGAGGCCGTGTCCGAACGGCTGTGGAGCGCCGTCTCCGAGCGGCTGCTGTGAGCGAACATCCGCGCGACCGGTACGATCTGGTCCCGGATGTTGCGGCCGAAGAGGCCTTTCTCGACGCCCTGAACCGGGGGCGGCTGCATCACGCCTGGCTGCTGTGCGGGGTCGAGGGCAGCGGGAAGGCGACCTTCGCCTATCGCGCCGCGCGCCGCCTGCTGGGGGCCGCGCCTGACCCCTCGCGCGGGCCGCTGGGCGCCGCGCCCTATGATCCGGTCAGTCAACTGGTCGCCGCTCAGTCCCACCCCGATCTGCTGGTGATGGAGCGGCTGGTCGAGGGCGGCAAGCAGAAGAAGACCATCTCCGTCGATCAGGCGCGCGACCTGCCTGGCTTCTTCGCCAAGAGCCCGTCCCAGGCCCAGTACCGCGTGGCGATCATCGATGCGGCTGACGACCTGAACATCAATGCAGCCAACGCCTTGCTGAAGATTCTTGAGGAACCGCCTGAGCGCGGCGTCTTGCTGCTGGTGACTCATGCGCCGGGGCGGCTGCTGGCCACCATCCGCTCGCGTTGCCGCCGCCTCAGCTTCCCGATCTGGACCCCGGATCAGTTGGAGGCCCTGGTGCGCAACCGCACGGGTGCAGAGCCCGACGACGCGCGGCTCGCCGCCGACATGGCCGGAGGATCGCCGGGCGCGGCCCTGGCCCTGTCGTCCGGCGCCATGCAGGAAGTCGACGCCCTGGCGCGCAGCTGGGTGCTGGGCGACACCGTGGACCGGGCCGAACAACTGGCGGTCGCGGACGGTTTTCGCGGGGCTGAAGGCCAGGCCCGGTTCGAGGCTCTGATGGATCGACTGATCGCGGCGGTAAAAACTCGCGCGCTGGAGGCGCCGGCGGGGCAGGGGGCGCGCTGGGCCGAACTGTGGACCCGGTTGGCCGAGCTGCCGGACCGCACGGCGGCCATCAACCTGGACCGCGCCGACGTTCTGGCCGGCGCCCTGGCCGACATCGCCCGCACCAAGGCCCTGAGATGATCATCGACAGCCACGTCAACCTGCACGCCCCCCAGTTCGACGAGGATCGCGACGAGGTCATCGCCCGCGCTCGCGAGGCGGGGGTGCGCCTGATGGTCGAGATCTCGGACAAGCTGTCGACCTTCGAGGCGACGCACAGTCTCGCCATGGCCCACGACGACATCTGGTGCACGGTCGGCGCTCACCCGCACGAGGCCAAGGACCACATCGAACTGACCGCCGATGAACTGGTCGCCCTGGCCCAGCGGCCGCGCGTCATTGGCATTGGTGAATGCGGCTTGGATTTCCACTACGATCTCAGTCCGCGCGAGGTTCAGGCGGCGGTCTTCCGCCAGCATGTCGACGCCGCGCGCCGGACCGGCCTGCCGCTGGTGGTGCATACGCGCGAAGCCGACGAGGTCATGGTGGACATCCTGCGCGAGGAGCATGCGAAGGGTCCGTTCAAATTGCTGATGCATTGCTACACTAGTGGCGTCGAACTGGCTGAAACGGCTGCGGAACTCGGCGCCTGGTTCTCCGTTTCCGGCATCGCCACCTTCAAGGCGGCGGAAGACGTGCGCGAGGTCATTCGCCGGATGCCCGAGGATCGGATCATCGTCGAGACGGACTGCCCCTATCTGGCGCCCATTCCGCATCGCGGGCGGCGCAACGAGCCGGCCTATGTCGGTCTGGTGCTGCAGAAGCTGGCCGAGATCCGGGGCTGGACGCCGGAAGAAGCCGATCGGCGCACGACCGACGCCTTCTTCGCCCTGTTTGACCGCATCCCCCGGCCCGCCGAATGAGCAAGCCGGGCGAGCTGGAGATCGTCATCCTCGGTTGCGGCTCGTCCGGCGGCGTGCCGCGAGGCGACGGCGACTGGGGCGACTGCGACCCCAATGAGCCCAAGAACCGTCGCACTCGCTGCTCCATGCTGGCGCGTCGTCATGGACCAGATGGGACCACCAGCGTCCTTATCGACACCTCGCCGGATCTGCGGCAGCAGGCGCTGATGGCCGGGATCACCCATGTCGATGCGGTCCTCTACACCCACGACCACGCCGACCAGACCCACGGCATCGACGACCTGCGGGTCTTCGCCATCCATGCGCGTCGGCGCATTCAGGCCTGGATGGACCCGGCGACTCATCACGCGCTGACGACCCGGTTCGACTACATTTTCGAGAGCCATCATGGCTATCCGGCCATTCTGGAGGCGCAGCGTATTCCGCCGCATGGCGAGGCCTGGGGGGTCGATGGCGCGGGCGGCGCCATCCCGGTCGTCACCTTCGATCAGGTGCACGGGCCGATCCGCTCGGTCGGCTACCGGATGGGGCCAGTGGCCTACTCCAGCGACGTGTCCGATCTGGATGGAGCGGCGCTGGCGGCGGTGCGCGGCGCCGACCTGTGGATCCTCGACGCCCTGCGGTACACGCCTCATCCAACCCACGCTCATGTCGACAAGGCGCTGGACTGGATCGCGCGGGCCGAGGTCGGTCAGGCTGTGCTGACCAATCTGCACATTGATCTGGATTACAATGCCTTGCGCGAATCTCTTCCGGATCATGTCGAGGTCGCGTTCGACGGCTGGAGCCGCCGTTTCGACCTCTGACCTATCGGCCTGGATCACGTTCTGAACCGACGCTCAGCGGCGACGTTGTATGGGTTTCGGATGAAGGATCGACGCCATGCTTCGCACAGGCCTCGCGATCGCCGCCGCAGCCGCCGCCGTTACCTTCAATGCGGCCTTTTCGCCGGTCCAGCAAGCCAGCCCCTCGGTCATCGAGGTCCAGCTGAAGAACTATGCGTTCGTCCCCTCCGCCCTGCGCCTGCGGCGCGGCGTCCCCGTCGTGCTGCGTCTGGTCGACGCCAGCGGCTCCCACAGCTTCTCGGCGCCCGAGCTTTTCGCGGCCTCGACGCTGGACCCGGCGACCGCCGCGATGATCCGCAACGGAAAGGTCGAGGTGGGAGAGGAGGGCGTCGAACTGCGCCTGACCCCGAACACGCCCGGGACCTACGCCTTTCACTGCACCCATTTCATGCACTCGGCGTTCGGCATGAAGGGAACGGCGGTTGTGGAATAGTGCCGCCGCCTGTCGCGCTGCTGAGCCTGTCCACGGCGTCGCCGCCGAACGTTCTGCGCCAGGACGAGGTCGCAACCGCCGCCCGCTCGCTGCTTCAGGATCGGTTTCCCGGCTATGATCGGATGGCGCCCGTGTTCGCCACGGCGGGCATCGACACGCGCCAGTCCGCCATGCCGATCGAATGGTTCTTCGAGCCGCGCGGCTGGCCTGAACGGACAGAGGTCTATCTGAGCGTCGCGGTCGATCTGTTCGTCGAGGCGGCGCAGGCCGCGCTGGATGAAGCCGGGCTGACAGGCAGTCAGGTCGACGCCGTCGTCACCGTCTCCTCGACCGGCATCGCCACCCCCAGTCTGGAGGCGCGGGCCATGGAGCGGATGGGGTTTCGTCCCGACGCCGATCGCGTTCCGGTCTTCGGCCTGGGCTGTGCGGGCGGGACGACGGGGCTGGGACTGGCCAGCAAGCTGGCGCGCGCGACGCCCGGCAGTGTGGTCCTGCTCGTCGTGGTCGAACTGTGCACCCTGTCGTTTCGCATGGACAACCTGAGCAAGGCCGACATCGTGGCCACCGCCCTGTTCGGGGACGGTGCGGCGGCCTGTGTGTTGCGGGCGGGCGAGGGCGGCTTCGCCCGCATCGAGGGCGTGGCGGAACACACCTGGCCGGACACGCTGAACATCATGGGCTGGCGGGTCGGAGACACCGGCTTCGGCGTCATTTTCGACCGGGCCATCCCGCCTTTCGCAAAAAACCACCTTCGTCCAGCGATAGACGAAATGCTGACGGGGCAAGGACTTAATGTCGAGGATGTGGACCGCTTCATCTGTCGCCCCGGCGGGATGAAGGTCATAGACGCCCTGGAAAGCGCCCTGTCGCTGGAACCCGGGCGGCTCGATCACGAGCGCGCAGTTTTGGCTGAACATGGCAATATGTCGGCGCCGACGGTCCTGTTTGTGCTGGACCGGGCCAGGCGCGCGGGCCTACCGGCGAAGTCGGTCCTGATCGCCCTTGGGCCAGGCTTTACCGCCAGC
>NZ_DASWXW010000048.1:0-3469 GCF_036405315.1 Brevundimonas sp.
AGCCGGGGCCATGAGCCTGAAGACCCGCTTCAAGAACCTGGGCAACATCCTGGCCCAGGACGAGGCCCAGACCGAGGTCTTCGTGCTGGACAGCCCGGTCCTGACCACCGGCATGTATCAGCGCCTGCTGGGCGTCGTCGCCGACGGCTCGACCACGGTGATCGACTGCACCTACCCCCTGCCCGCAGAGGGCGACCGCTCCGGCGCCGGTCTGCGTCAGGCCCTGGACCGCATCCGCGACGAGGCCGAGGCCGCCGCCCGCGACGGCGCCACCCTGATCGTCCTGACCGACGAACACGCCTCGGCCGAGCGTCTGGCCGCGCCCATCATCCTGGCCACCGCCGGGACCCACGGCCGCCTGATCGCGGCGGGCCTGCGCACCTATTGCTCGCTGGTGGTGCGTTCGGCCGAGACTCTGGACCCG
Organism: Brevundimonas sp.; assembly: GCF_036405315.1. Taxonomy (GTDB): domain Bacteria; phylum Pseudomonadota; class Alphaproteobacteria; order Caulobacterales; family Caulobacteraceae; genus Brevundimonas. The sequence goes on from NZ_DASWXW010000048.1 coordinate 425, forward strand.
CACGCCTTCGCCGTTCTGATCGGGGTCGGCGCCACCGCCGTCAATCCGTGGCTGGCGCAGGAGCTGTTCCAGGAACGTCTGGATCGCGGCGCCTATCCGGGCCTGACGCTTCACGACGCCTGCCTGAACTACAAGCACGGCATCGAGGCCGGCCTGCTGAAGGTGTTGGCGCGCAAGGGCATCAGCGTCATCTCCGCCTATCGGGGCGGCTGCGAGTTCGAGGTTCTGGGCCTGTCCCGCGCCCTGGCCGCCGAGTTCTTCCCCGGCGCCCCGTCGCGCATCTCCGGCATCGGTCTGGCCGGTCTGGAGCAGGCGGCGCTCAAGCGTCACGCCGTCGCCTTCGGCGCGGCCGTGCCTTCGCCGTCGATGGGCGGCTTCTTCCGCATCCGCGCGGGCGGCGAGGCCCACGCCCACGACGCCAGGACCATCCACCTGTTGCAAGACGCGGTGAACCGCGGCGACTACAAGCGGTTCAAGCAGTACTCCGAGGCCGTTCGCGAGCAGCCGGACCTGGCCCTGCGCGACCTGCTGGACTTCAAGGACGGCCTGACCCCGGTGCAGCTGCACGAGGTTGAAAGCGTCTCGGACATCCGCCGCCGCTTCCTGTCTCAGGCCATGTCGCTGGGCGCCCTGTCGCCTGAGGCCCATGAGACCCTGAACATCGCCATGAACCGGATGGGCGCACGCGCCGTCTCCGGCGAGGGCGGCGAGGACCCGGCCCGCTATGTGCCGCGCCCGAACGGCGACAATGCCAACTCGGCGGTCAAGCAGGTGGCCTCGGGCCGCTTCGGCGTCACCGCCGAATACCTGAACCAGTGCCGCGAGATCGAGATCAAGGTGGCCCAGGGCGCCAAGCCCGGCGAAGGGGGCCAGCTGCCCGGCTTCAAGGTGACGGAGTTCATCGGCCGGATGCGCCACGCCGTTCCCGGCACCACCCTGATCAGTCCGCCGCCGCACCACGACATCTATTCGATCGAGGACCTGGCCCAGCTGATCTACGACCTGAAGGCGATCAATCCCGACGCCAAGGTCACGGTCAAGCTGGTCTCGGCCACCGGCATCGGCGCCATCGCCTCGGGCGTGGCCAAGGCCAAGGCCGACGCCATCCTGATCGCCGGCCACAACGGCGGCACGGGCGCCTCGCCCCAGACCTCGGTCAAGCACGCGGGCATGCCGTGGGAGATCGGTCTGGCCGAGGCCCATCAGGTCCTCAGCCTGAACCACCTGCGCTCCTCCGTCAGTCTGCGCGCCGACGGCGGCATCCGCACCGGCCGCGACGTGGTCCTGGCCGCCCTGCTGGGCGCCGAGGAATACGGCATCGGCACCTCGGGCCTGATCGCCATGGGCTGTCTGATGGTGCGCCAGTGCCACTCCAACACCTGCCCGGTCGGCGTCTGCTCGCAAGACGAGCGCCTGCGCGCCAAGTTCACCGGCACGCCGGAGAAGGTGGTCAACCTCTTCACCTTCATCGCCGAGGAGGTGCGCGAAATCCTGGCCTCCATCGGCGCCCGCACCATTGATGAAATTGTGGGCCGCACCGACCTGCTGCGTCAGACCCGGCGCGGCGGCTCGCACCTGGACGACCTGGACCTCAACCCCCTGTTGATGAAGGTCGACGTCGACCGCCCCGGTCGCTGGGCCGACAAGGTCCGCAAGCCCGTTCCCGAGAGCCTGGACGCCCAGGTCTTGAAGGACGCCCAGGCCTTCCTGGAACGCGGCCAGACGCTGGAACTGTCCTATCCGCTGAACAACACCCAGCGCACCGCCGGCGCCGGGGTCTCCTCGGCCATCGTCCGCAAGTTCGGCCCGCAAGGCCCACAAGGCCGTCTGACGCTGAGACTGGAAGGCATCGCCGGTCAGAGCTTCGGCGCCTTCGGGGCCAGGGGCCTGATCCTCGACGTCACCGGCGAGGTCAATGACTACGTCGGCAAGGGCCTGTCGGGGGCCGACATCCACGTCCGCCCCTACGAATGGCGCGCGGATCAGCAGGTCTGCGGCAACACCACCCTCTATGGCGCGACCTCCGGTCGTCTGTTCGTGGCTGGCGCGGCGGGCGAACGCTTCGCCGTCCGCAACTCCGGCGCCGAGGCCGTGGTCGAGGGACTGGGCGCGCACGGCTGCGAATACATGACCGGCGGTCGTGTGGTCGTTCTGGGCGCGGTCGGCTGGAATCTGGCGGCGGGCATGAGCGGCGGCGAGCTGTTCGTGCTCGACGCCGACGGCCGCGCGGCCCAGGCCCTGAACGGCGACATGGCCGGGGTCGGTCACATCGACGCCGAAGCGGAAGACCGGCTGAAGGCCCTGATCGAGGCTCACGCCGCCGCCACCGCCTCGCCCCTGGCCCGGCGCATCCTGGCCGACTGGTCCAGCTTCGCGCCGCGCTTCGTCCGCATCGTCCCCAAGACCGTGCTCGCCGCTGAGGCCGCTGAGACCGACGTCAGGCTGGCCCAACCGGCCTGACGTCCCCGCCCCTTCCGCCCGCGTCTTCTCTCCGAGACCTTCATGACACCACCGACGATCACCAGGGCCGCAGCATTCTGTTGCGGCCTTTTCGCCGTTGCGCTTTCCGCGCCCGCCTTCGCCGCCGCCCCGCCTCTTCTGGCGCATCAGGTCCCGCTGGCGCTGGACGGGCCGGGCGCGGCCTGGATCCTGACCTCGACGGCCCTGGTGCTGATGATGACCCTGCCGGGTCTGGCCCTCTTCTACGGCGGCATGGTGCGCAAGAAGAACCTGATCGCCACCATCGCCCATTCGACCGCGGCCCTGGCCATCGTCACCGCCCTGTGGTTCGTCGCCGGCTACACCCTGTCCTTCGGGACCGTCGAAGGCCCGGCCAACGGCTTCATCGGCGGGGTTCAGGCCCTCTTCCTCAACGGCGTCGGGGTGAAGACGGCCCACGCCCTCACCCCCGGCCTGCCCGAGTTCCTGTGGATCAGCTATCAGCTGACCTTCGCCATCATCACCCCGGCCCTGATCGCTGGCGCCTTCGCCGAGCGGATCAAGTTCTCGGCCAGCGTCCTCTTCTTCACCCTGTGGCACCTGATC
>NZ_DASWXW010000049.1:0-9958 GCF_036405315.1 Brevundimonas sp.
AACAGGACGGCGCGTTCGGCGGCGTCGGGCACGTCCTTCTGGGCGCTGGGGAAGGAGGCGCCTTCGTTGGAGCCGAAATAGTTGACGATCTGGACGCCGTATTTCTCGTGGAAGGTGCGGACCATCCATTCCGACAGGGGCGCCGAGCCCGAGCCGATGGCGCGCAGCCGACCGAAGTCCACGCCCTCCAGCAGGGCCTCGTTCTGCAGCAGCAGGTTCAGGATGGCGGGCGGGGCGACGGTGTAGTCGATCTTCTCGGCGCGGACCTGTTGCAGGAAGATCTGCAGGTCGAACGGCTGATGCTGCACCAGCACCCCGCCCAGCAGAAGCCAGGAGACGAAGCTGGTCGAGATGCCCGCCATGTTCACCATGGGGAAGGGGTTCAGCAGGACCGCGCCGGGTTTCAGGTCGGCGGCGTCGGTGACGCCGGCGCCCATGATGATCCATTCGTTGTGGCTGCGCGGCACGCCCTTGGGCTCGGCCTCGGTGCCCGAGGTCCAGCAGATGGTGACGATGTCGTCGGCGCAGATGTTCGCCGCGCGGGCGGCGGCGCGACCGGCCTCGATCTGGGCCTCATCCAGCCCGGCGGCGCGGACGTCGAGGTCGAGGGTTCCGTCGGGCGCATGGCCGCCGACCACCAGAACGGTCTTCAGGGCCGCGGCGCCCGTCTGGACCGCCAGCATCATCTCGGCGTGGGCGTGCTTGCCGATGCGGGCTGCGGTGACGACGGCCTTGGCGTCTGTCTTGCGGAGAATATAGGCCAGTTCGTGCTCGCGGTACTGGACCGGAGCGGGGGTGACGATAGCGCCCAGCCGGATGCAGGCCAGATAGACCAGGCCCAGTTCGATGACGTTGGGCAGCTGCACCGCCACCACGTCGTCACGGCCGACCCCGGTCGCGTGAAGGACAGCGACATAGCGCGCCACCCTGTCCTCGACCTCGGCCCAGGTCAGGCGGGCCGGGGCGCCGCCCATGATGGCCTCGCGGTTGATGGGATCGACCACGGATTCGGCGTCGGGCATGGCGGCGACGTGGCGGCGGAACAGGTCGTCCAGCGTCTCCTCGCCCCACCAACCCCTGGCCTTGAAATCGCGGATGCGCTCCTCCGGCACGACGATCATGTCGGTCTTCTCCCTGGTTCTCTTTTACGTCTTCCGGTCATTGAGGCGCCGGATAGATCAGTGACTTCACCTCGTCGCGCACCACCTTGCCCACCGGATTGCGGGGCAGGGCGGCGACGATATGAAGGGTCTTGGGGGTGCGCACCGGGCCGACGGCCTCGCGCACGAAGGCGGTCAGGGCCTCGGGCATCACCGAAGGGTCGTCCAGGGCCGCGACGGCCTCCAGCCGCTCGCCCCAGACGGGGTCGGCGACGCCGAAGGCGCAGGCCTCGCGCACGGCGGGGTGGGCGTTCAGCGCCGCCTCCACCTCGCCGGGATAGATGTTGTAGCCGCCGCTGATGATCAATTCCTTCGAGCGGCCCAGCAGGAAGAGATAGCCATCGGCGTCCAGCCGTCCGATGTCGCCGGTCTTCAGCCAGCCTTCGTGGCGGGCGGCATCGGTCTGCTCCGGGTCGTCCAGATAGACGGTGGCGGCCAGGTCGCCGCGCACCAGGATCTCACCCTCCGCCTCGCCCGTGCGGAACACGCCGTCGGCGCCCAGAAGGGCGACCGGCGTGTCCGGGAACAGTCGCCCGACCGAGGTCCGCAGTTCGGGCCGGGCCATCTCTGCGGGCGACAGGCCGGCGATGGTCATGGGGGCTTCGGTCTGGCCGTAGAGGGTCGAGAGCACCGGGCCGAACCGGGCCACGGCCTCGGCGATCCGCGCGGGCGGCATGGGAGCGGCGGAGTAGGTCAGGTGGCGCAGGCGGGCGAAGTCGTCGGGGCCGAAGCGGCCTTCCTCCATCAGCAGATAGATCAGGGTCGGCGGCATGAAGACGGTGGTGATCCGGCTCTTCAGCTCGCGCAGGATGGCCTCGCGCTCGGGCTTGTCCAGCAGGACATGGGCCCCGCCCGCCGCCAGCACCGGCAGGATGTAGTGCGAGGCCCCGTGCGTCAGCGGCGCGACGGCCAGGTTCACGTCATCGGGGCCGAAGCCATAGAAGCTTTGTAGCGAGCGCAGCGCCGCCGCCCCGCTGCGGAGGCTTTGCAGCACCCCCTTGGGCACGCCGGTCGAGCCGCCAGTGAACTTCAGGGCGAAGGGTCGGTCGGGATCGTCGGAAATCGGGGGCAGGGTCGCCGCATCGACCGGGGCCGGGCGCCAGTCGTCGAGCGCCAGCGGACGGGCCGTCTCGCCCATGGCCTGGGCGGATTCGACGTCGTGCAGGGTCAGGCGCAGACCGGCGCGCTGCTGGAACAGGCTGTTCAGGCGCGGGCCGTTGCGCGGGTTAAGCGGCGTCCAGACCGCCCCGGCGCGCAGGATGGCCAGGTAGGCGACGACATGGTCGGCGCTGTTGGCGGCGCACAGGCCGACGCGGTCGCCGGGTCTGACATCGCGCGCGATCAGGTCGGCGGCGGCGGCCTCGACCCGGGCGATCAAGTCGTCGTGGCGGATCGCCCGGTCGCCGTCGAACAGGGCGGGACGGTCGCGCTTGGCGGGCAGGTTGTCGTAGAGGGCGCGGATCGGGTGCCGGATCATGCCGCCGGGCGCTCCAGAATGGTGACGACGGTGGCCGCCTCCTCGACGCCGAGGAAGCCGCCGCCGTTCTCGGCGGCTGCGATGCGGGCGCCCGCGACCTGACGCGCACCGGCCTCGCCGCGCAGGTGCTGGATCAGTTCATACAGCTGGCCGATGCCCGTGGCGCCGACCGGATGCCCCTTGGCCACCAGACCGCCGGACGGGTTGACCGGGGTGCGGCCGCCCAGGGCGAAATCGCCCGCCTTCAGCCGCGCCCCGACCTCGCCGGGGACGGCCAGACCCAGGTTCTCGATCTGCTGCAGTTCGGCGTAGCTGGTGGCGTCGTGAACCTCGGCCAGGTCCACGGCCTCCGGCCCCAGAGCGGCCTGCTCATAGGCGGCGCGGGCGGCGCGGCGGCCTATATGATTGGCGTAGTCGTCGGGCGCGCGGTCCGTCGCGCTGACCAGGGCGCAGCCGCGCACCTGCACGGCGCGAGCGACTGCGCCCAGCCGCGCCAGACCCCTAGCCGAACAGACCACCATGGCCGCCGCGCCGTCGCTGACGGGGGCGCACATGGCGCGGGTGAAGGGGAAGACGATGGGCTTGTCGGCCAGGACCTGATCGACCGTCATCGGCGTGCGGTATTGCGACTTGGGGTTGAAGGCGGCGGCGGTGTGGTTCTTGGCGGCGAGGCGGGCGAAGTCTTCCTGCGTCGAGCCGAAGCGGGCCATGTGGGCGCGGGCCTGGGCGGCGTAGAGGTCCATGAACAGGCTGCGGCCTTCGCCCGGCGCTTCACCGCCCATGGCGGCGATATAGGCCAGCACGCCCTCGCGGTCGTGGATGTCGGTCCCGCCCATGAAGGCGGCGGCGACGCGCTCGGGCCGGTCGGGCCAGACCATCTTTTCGGCCCCGACGATCAGGGCGATATCGCCCGCACCCGCGCGCAGCCACTGGATCGCCTGATGCAGGGCCGTCGAGCCTGAGGCGCAGGCGTTCTCGACATTGACCACGGGGATGCCGGTCAGACCCAGCGGGCGCAGGGCGATCTGGCCGCGCACCGTGTTCTGCCCCTCCAGCATGGGCTGGCGGGTGTTAGAGAACCAGGCGGCCTCGATGTCGCCGACCTGCGCGCCCGCGTCGGCCAGGGCGTCGCGCACGGCCTCGGCGGTCAGGCTCTTCACCGTGTCGGCGGGGCGTTTGCCCAGGGCGGTCATCGACACGCCGGCGATGAAGACCGGCGTCGTCATGCTGTCGGACGGCGACGCTGGACGATGCGGAAGCGCGCGGCGACGAAGGCCAGGTCAGCCAGACAGGCGTTGCCCGCCGGGTTCAGTCCGCTGACGTGATAGTCGCTGTAGGCGGCGGCGAAGTTGATCCACATCGCCCCGGTCAGGTTGATCGTCAGATTGGCCCCCGCCTGCTCATAGAGCGGCGTCGAACGGTCGATGAAGGCCTCGTCCGTCGAATAGAGATAGGAGGAGATCGAACCCTTGGTGCGGGCCAGATGCGTCGCCTCGGCCACGGCGGCGTCGGCCTCCATCGTCACCACGAACAGCACCGGGCCGAAATGCTCCTCGGCGTAGAGGTCAGGCGCGGACCCATCGACGCCCAGCACCAGCGGCGTCAGGGTGCGCGCCTGAGGGAACTGCGGGTGGGCGTAGGGCGCGGCTTCGCGCAGGATGCGGACGCCGGGACGCCGCTCCACGGCCCCGCGCACATCGGCCACAGCCTTGAGGCTGACCTCGCCCTGGACGGCGCCCATGATGCCGGCGGCCAGGGCCGGGTCTTCGGCGATGGCGTCGATCTGGGCGACCAGCGCGGCGGCGAAGGGCTCGGCCAGAGCGGGTGCGACATAGACCACCTGCGGGCTGGTGCACATCTGGGCCGAGAACAGGCTGGCGGCGCGCGCCACGGCGCGAGCGGCGGCGTCCAGATCGGCGACGGACTCGACCACCACGGTGTTGACGCCCGCCGTCTCGGTGAACAGCAGCTTGCCCGTCACCGTCCGTTCCAGATGGCCGCCGTAGCGGGGGCTGCCGGTGAAATCGACGATCTGGACGGCGGGATCATCGACCAGAACCTGGGCCACCGGCTCGGTCAGGGTGTCGACGGCCAGGGTGATCAGGTCGGGATCGAAGCCGAAGTCGGCCAGCACCCGCCGACACTCGCGCGCCACGATGGCCATGGGCAGGACGGCGATGGGGTGGGGCTTGAGGATGACCGGATTGCCGGTGGCCAGGCTGGCGAAAAGAGCCGGATAGGCGTTCCAGGTCGGGAAGCTGGCGCAGCAGATGACCAGGCCGATCCCGCGCGGGACCAGGACATAGGTCTTGTCCAGGCTGACCGCTTCGCCGGCGAAGTCGCGTTCGTAGCGGGCGCTGCGGGTCACGTCGCGCATGGCCTTGGCGGCGTAGGCCAGGGCCTCTAGGCCCCGGTCCAGGGCGTTGGGGCCGGAGCCGCTGAAAGCCTGGGTATAGCTCTGACCCGCGACGTGCATGACGGCCTGGGCCATTTCGAAGTTCGCGTCGTAGAGGCGCACAGCCATCTCGGCGCACAGGGCCAGGCGCAGTTCCGGATCGGCGGCGCGCCAGTCGGGCCAGGCGGCTTGGGACGCTTCGATCAGGGCCTCGGGATCACAGCGCGGATAGGTGATGCCCAGCGGTTCGCCGGTGAAGGGCGAGACCTCGGCGCCGACGCGGTCGATCACGCCGGGCAGGTCCAGGTCGAAGGGACGATTGAGCTGGGCCTCGAACGCGGCCTTGCCCGCGACGGGCTTGTCCGGGCCGTGGATCTTGGTCGAGGGCGAGTCCTTGAACGGCGACCAGGCGGCGCGGGCGGACACGGCCTTGATCGCGGCCTCGATCAGGTCGGCGTGGCGTTCGATGAGGGCGCGGCGGGCCTCGGCGGGCGGGAAGGGCGCGTTCATGCTCAACCCATCCGCTCGACGATCATGGCCGAGCCGACGCCTTGCGCGCCCGCCGCCACGACCAGACCGTAGCGGCCTTCGCAGGCGTCCAGCGCATCGAGCAGGGACGACAGCAGGATGGCGCCGGTGGCGCCCATCGGGTGCCCCTTGGCCAAGTGGCCGCCGCCGACATTGACCTTGTCGCTCAGCGTCGGGTGTTCCCGCGTGAACTTGGCGATGGTGACGGCGAAGGCCTCCATGAACTCGATCCTGTCCATGTCGGCCAGGGTCAGCCCGGCCCGGTCGAGCACGCGCTCCATGGCCGTGAAGCCGGCGGTCAGGGAGGCGGCGGGATCGCCCCCGGCCTCGGCCCAGGCCAGGATGCGGGCGCGGGCGCCGTCGGCCTGGCTGGAGATCAGGGCCAGTCCGGCGCCGTCGCTCATCGGCGGGGCGTGCGACACGGTGTGGCGGTGGTCGATGACCCGGCCCTCCAGCGCCTCGGCGTAGGGCGCGGCCAGGGCGGCGAAGGCGGGCGGCAACGACGCCAGGCTCTCGCTGCTGGTCTTCGGGCGCGCGGCTTCCTCGTGCGACAGGCCGTTCAGGGGAATGCGCGAGGCGGTCAGCGGCGTGCCCTCGGCGAAGGCGGTGCGCTGCTGCGAGGTCAGGGCGGCGGCGTCCATCTCGGCGCGCGTGACGCCGATGTCTTCGGCCAGACGGTCGGCGGCGACGGCGACGGGCAGGTAGCGGGTGCGCGGCGGGAAGCTGGCGTCCTCGTAGTAGTCAGCCTTGTCGCCCATGAAGGGGACGCGCGACATCATCTCGACCCCGCCGGCCAGAGCCGAACCCACGGCGCCCGTCTGGACCAGAGCGGCCGCCTGGCCCACGGCGGTCAGGCCAGAGACGCAGTAGTTGTTGAGGGCGAAGGCGAAGGCCGCGTCGTCCAGCCCCGCGTGCATCTTGCTGACCAGGGCGACATTGGCCCCCTGAGCGCCGACCTGGCCGACGCAGCCCAGGATCAGGGCTTCGGCGGCGCGGGGCGCATGGCCGCGCCTCTCTATCGCGTCGATCAGGCCCGTGACCAGTTCGTGCGGCTTCAGCGCGGCGAGGCCGCCGTCGGGGCGGGCCTTGCCGCGCGGGGTGCGGACGGCGTCGCGGATATAGGCGCTCATCGGCTTATCCCTTCGCCATCTGGTCGCCGCGCGCCCAGGTGCCGTGGAAGCCGGCCGGCACTCGCGCGGGCAGCAGGACGCGTGCGATCGGCCCAGCCTCGAAGTCTTGGGCGTCGATCACCTGCACCTCGGACCGGCCGGTGCTCTCGTCGGTGACGAAGGCGATGACGTAGCCGTCGTCCTCGTCCCGCGCGCCGATGCGCGGCGCGAAAGCGGGCTCGGAGCCGAACATCTGCGGCTCATAGTCATAGGTCCGCGCGGCGCCGGTGGTCAGGTCGTACTTGATCAGGCCCTTGAAACGCTGAAGCTCCGTCTTCGACATGGCCACGTGATAGGACCACTTCGTCGCCTGGGCGGCGTAGTCCAGGTTGACCACCGGGAACTCGCCGATACGGTCGTCCAGCTGGCGCTTCTTGACCTCGCCGGTGCGCATGTTCATCCGCCATTCGACGGGGACGGCGTTCAGGGCCAGCACGTTCACCATCGCCGCATAGGGCCCATACTCGGGATTCTGCGGATAGCCGTTGGGCGTCATCATGCAGGCGGTCATGACGACCTCGTCGCCGTCCTCCCAGCTGTTGACGACGTGATAGATGTAGCAGCTGTCGGTCTCGAACCAGCGGATCTGGTCGCCTCGGCCCCGGCGCGGCGCGACGCCGAAACGGGCCGGTTGATCGGCGAAGTGGATGTTCCACTGGCTGTTGCGCAGGCCCGCGTCGGTGAAGACCACCGGCAGGTCGTGCAGGATGACGTAGTTCTCGGTCAGGCCCATGTCATGCGGCAGGCGCGGCCCGGGCAGTTCGACACGCTCGAAATGGGTCAGCTCGTTGTTGGCGCTGACCGTGCCGTAGGTCATCCACGGCTCGTAGAGGGAATAGTCGAAGAAGACGAACTCGCCGGTGCGCGGGTCGACCTTGGAGTGGGCCGAGACATGGCGGGGCAGCTTGCCGCCGAAGGTCTCGATCCCGATGGTCTCCAGCGTGCGCGCATCCACCCGAACCGGATGACCTGAGATGTACCACAGCGCCATTAGCGAGCCGTTGTGCACCACCACGTCGGTGTTGGCCGTGTCCTTGTAAACCTTGTCGCCGCGCGTCGAGGCGGGATTGGCCCGCGTCGAGTGATACATGACGCCGCCCGCGCCGCAGCCGCCGTTCAGGTCCGCCACGTGGTCCGCCGAGCGCACGTAGCGATTGCGGTACTCGGCCTTGCCGTTCTCGAAATAGACGGCGTGCAACATGCCGTCGCCGTCGAACCAGTGGTGCATCCCCTCGGGCGCCTGGGCCGGGTTCGGACCGTTGCGGTAGAAGCAGCCGTAGAGGTCTTTCGGGATTTCGCCGACCACCTCCAGCTCCATAGCCGTGGTCTCGCGCGCCACGGGTTCATAGGCCCCCTGGAGATAGGGGTTCAGCGTGTTCAACGGGCTGAGCGGTCCGGTTTCGATCCGGCGGGCGTCGTCGGCCATGACGGCTGTTCCTTCCCTGTTCGTGAGCGAGGTTGCGCCTCGCTCATCCTTGTCTGCTGCGACCATGAGCGGTTAGGTCGCTTAACGCAAGTTACTTCGTTATGGTTGTTTCCAGGACTGCGGCCATCAACTGGTCGAAGGCGGCGTTGCCGTCGCTGAAGCTCTTCCAGTTGGTCAGATCCATCAGGGGGTCGGCCTGTTTCGCCAGGTCGTCGGGTGTGAACTCGTCCGCGAAGATCAGGCCCGTGCCCTCGACTCGGGCGGCGGGTCGCACCGCGCCGACGCCCGCCACCAGGGTCTGGCCGTTCAGCGGACAGTCCGGTGACATCAGCCAGGAGGCGACCGGGGCGACGCGCTCGGGGGCCATGCGGGCGGCGCTGTCGGCGTCAAGATAATCGGCGGTCATGCCGGTGGCGGCGTAGGGGGCGATGGCGTTGCAGGCCACGCCGTGCGACGCCCCTTCCAGGGCGATGACCCGCATCAGTCCGATCAGCGCCGCCTTGGACGAGGAATAGGCGGCCATGCCGTGGACGCCGTGCAGGCCCGCCGCCGAGGTCGACATCAGGATGCGGCCCGAGCCCTGGGCGCGCAGATGGCGATAGATGGGCAGGGTGGGCGTCAGGGCGCCGAAGAAGTTGACCTCGAACACTTGCCGAAAGGCGTCGGTGGTCTGCTTGTGCAGGGTCCTGGCCTCAGGCGCGCCCGCGTTGTTCAGCAGGCCGTCGACGCGACCGAAGGCGCCCAGAGCGGCGGCCAGCAGCCTCTCGCCGGAATCGGCCTCCTCGACCGCCAGGGGCGCGGCGACGGCGCGACCGCCCAAGGCGAGAATCTCGGCCACGACCGCCTCGGCTGATCCGGGCGCGTCGGCCGGGCGGGGGCGGGTGTTGACCACCACGCCGGCCCCGCGTTGCGCCAGGTCCAGGGCATAGGCCCGGCCCAGACCGCGCCCGGCGCCGGTGACGATGACGACCTGATTCTGAAGCGCGCTCATGCGTCGGCGCCTTCGGTCTCGGGGGCGGGCTTGGCGGCGCCCTTGGGGCGCGGCCAGGGCAGGAAGCGCGGCGTGCGGGCGCAATAGGCGGCCCAGGCCTCCGGTCGGGTGCGGGCCATGTGCTGCTCCTTGAACGGCGCGGCGGAGGCGTAGCCCATGAACCAGCCGGTATAGAGCGGGGCGAAGATCGTGACCCAGCCCCACGGATGCGCCAGGGCCAGCACGAACCAGCCCACCCACATGACGCTCTCGCCCAGATAGTTGGGGTGGCGCACAAAGGCCCAGGCGCCCTTGTCCAGCAGGCCGCCGCGGTTGGCGGGCGCACGCTTGAAGGCGGCTAGCTGGCGATCCGCCGTGCGCTGCAACGCGAAGCCGGTCATCCAGACGGCGGCGCCCAACGCCAGCAGCGCGGTCGGGCGCGGCGTCGGCGCCGTCAGGATGAAGGCGAAGGGCGCGCACCACAGCCAGACCGTCACGCCTTGCAGCAGGTGAACCTGGAATCCGCTCCACCACAGCCAGCTGGGGCCGAAGCTCTTGCGCCAATGGGCGTAGGGTTGGCGCTCGGCGTGGATGTTGTGGCCCCAGGTCTGGACGGCCAGCCGGACGGCCCAGACGCCGAGGCTGAGCAGGAACAGGCCGCTGAACAGGTCCAGCGGCAGGCCGGACAGGGCGAAACCCACGCCCGCCGCCGCCGCCGGGGCCAGCGGATAGGCCACGTCCATCAGTCCGTGATTGCGCTTCACCGTCCCCGCCAGCCAGCCCAGGGCGACCACGGTCAGGACCCCGCCGCCGCTGGCGAGCCAGATGAACAA
>NZ_DASWXW010000050.1:0-5907 GCF_036405315.1 Brevundimonas sp.
GCAAGATGCGGGCTGAAGGCAAGGCCTACGTCGTCAAGGACGGCGACGTGATGCACTTCCTGTTCAACAACTAGAGCTTCTCCGCTTCAGTTGAGAATTTCTGCAAGGCCGCCCCTCGGGCGGCCTTGCTAGCGTCTGGGCCTGACCAAGCCCGGAGCCCGCCATGAAGTTCGACACCCTCGCCGTCCACGCCGGCTATTCGCCCGATCCGACGACGAAGTCGGTGGCGGTGCCCATCTATCAGACCACCAGCTACGCCTTCGACGACACCCAGCACGGGGCCGACCTGTTCGACCTGAAGGTGGCGGGCAATATCTACACCCGGATCATGAACCCGACCTCGGACGTGCTGGAGCAACGTCTGGCGGCGCTGGAGGGCGGGATCGCGGCCCTGACCGTGGCCTCGGGTCAGGCGGCGATCACCTACGCCATCCTGACCATCGCCGAGGCGGGCGACAACATCATCGCCACCTCCACCCTCTACGGCGGCACCTACAACCTGTTCGCCCACACCCTGCCGCAGTACGGCATCGAGGTGCGCTTCATCGACGCCGACGACGTGGCGGCGGTGGCGGCCAATACGGACGAGCGGACCAAGGCGGTCTTCTGCGAGTCCATCTGCAACCCGCTGGGCAATGTGGTGGACTTCGCCGCCCTGGCCGATGCCGCCCACGCGCAAGGGTTGCCGCTGATCGTCGACAACACCGTGCCGACCCCCTACCTGACCCGCCCGATCGAGCACGGCGCCGACATCGTGGTGCAATCGCTGACCAAGTATATCGGCGGCCACGGCACCAGTATCGGCGGGGCCATCATCGACAGCGGCAAGTTCCCCTGGGCCGAGCACAAGACGCGCTTTCGCCGTCTGAACGAGCCCGAGGTTTCTTATCACGGCGTGGTCTATACCGAGGCGCTGGGCCCGGCGGCCTATATCGGTCGCGTCCGAACCGTCCTGCTGCGCAACACCGGCGCCGCCATCTCGCCCTTCAACAGCTTCCTGATCCTGCAAGGGCTTGAGACCCTGGCCCTGCGCATGGACCGGCACGTCGAGAACGCTACGGCCGTGGCTGAGCATCTGAAGGCCCACCCCAAGGTGAAATGGGTCAACTACGCCGGTCTGCCCGACCACCCCGGCCACGCCCTGATCCAGAAGTATTTCGGCGGCAAGGCCTCAGGTCTGCTGACCTTCGGCGTGGAGGGCGGCCGCGAGGCCGGCGGGCGCTTCCAGGACGCGGTCAAGCTGTTCACCCGACTGGTCAACATCGGCGACGCCAAGTCCCTGGTCTGCCACCCCGCCTCGACCACCCACCGCCAGCTGTCGCCGGACGAACTGAAGAAGGCGGGCGTGACCGAGGACACCGTGCGCCTGTCGGTCGGCATCGAGCACATCGACGACCTGATCGCCGATCTGGAACAGGCGCTGGCGGCGATCTGACGAAAAGGCCCTCCGCCCGGGATCGGACGGAGGGCCTTTCCATGTCGAAGCGGTCAATCAGGCAGCGTCGCTGAAGCCCGCCACCAGTCCGTCAATGAAGCCGGCGGCGTACTCGCCGAAGATTCCGAAGACGACCACAACGGCTACAATAGCCAGCCACGTCGCGACCGGCTTGCGTCGGAAAGCGACTTCCAGATCATGCAAAGACGCCGCTGCTCGCCTCATTTACGCGCGGCGTCGCTCGCGGCCCGCACCTGGCCGAACTCGGACGTCGGCTTCCAGGTCGGCCATTCGTCGCTGTTGGCCAGTTGCAGGCCCAGGCGATACAGCAGGGTCAGGTTCTCGACCGCCGAACGCAGGTCCCAGTCGGCCGACCACTCGTCGGTCGGCTTGTGGTAGTCGGCGCCGAACTTGGCCTTCCACGCGGCCAGACCGGCTTCACGCCCGCCCTCGACCCAATCCACGCCATGCCAGGGCATCAGGGCCGGCACGCCCGCGCGGGCGAAGGGGAAGTGGTCGGAGCGATAGTAGAAGCCCTGCTCCGGCTGGCCGTCGTCGGAGACGTAGCGGCCTTCCTTCTCTGCCAGGGCCTGCAGATCGTCCTCAAGGCTGTTCTGGCCCTTGCCGAAGATCGGCACGTCGCGCGTCGGGCCCGACAGGGGCAGCATGTCGATGTTGATGTCGGCCACCGTCGTTTCCAGCGGATAGACCGGATCGGCGGCGTAGGCGTAGGCGCCCAGCAGACCCATTTCCTCGGCCGCCATGTGGGCAAAGACGATGGTGCGGTCCGGCGCGGGCGCGCCCTTCAACTGACGCGCCATCTCCAGCACGCCGATGGTGCCCGAAGCGTTGTCCCAGGCGCCGTTGAACACCTTGTCGTCGCCAGCGGCATGCTCGTTGATGCCCACGTGGTCCCAGTGGGCCGAATAGATGACGGTCTCGTGGGGACGTTTGGCGCCCGGAATCCTGGCCAGCAGATTATGGGTGCGCAGGGTGTCGATGGTCTCGGCCGTCTCGACCGACAGGGTCACGCCCGGCAGGGCGAAGGCGCGGAAGTCGCCCGTGCCGAGACGCGGCGTCAGCTCGGCCATGTCGAGACCGAGGGTCTTGGCCGTGTCGGCGTTGATCGCGCCCGAGAATTCAAGGTCGGCCGCGCCCGGCGTCAGGGTCCGGGTGCGGCTATTGCCCTGCGCCGTTCGGGTCCAGGCCGCATCGGTCGCCGAAGTCTTCGACACCGTGATGACGCCCAGCGCGCCCCGACGCTTGGCCTCATCCGCCTTGTAGGCGCCGGACTGATAGTTGGTGGCGTAGGGACCGTTGAACAGGTCTCCGTCCGGCTCCCCGCTGACCACAAGAACGATCTTGCCCGCCACGTCGAGGTCGCCGTAGTCGTCCCAACCGCGCTCGGGCGCAAAGATGCCGTGGCCGACGAAGACGACGCCCGCACCAGCGATCGTGGCCTTGCCGTCATTGGTGGCCGCCCGCAGGATGATGTCGGTTCCCGGCGTCAGGACATGCGTCTGACCATCCGCGCCCGTCCAGCTGGCCTTGGCGGCGTCGGCGACGGGGGTGAATCGCTTCAGGTCGATCACCTGCAGCCACTGGCCGTTCGGACCGCCAGGTTCCAGGCCCATGGCTTCATACTGGGCCTGCAGCCAGTCCAGCGTCTTCTTCTCGCCGTCCGTTCCGGGATAACGGCCCTGGAAATCGTCGGCGCTGATGGCGCGGATGTCGTCCGACAGGCGCTGGGCCGAGAAGTCCTGAGCCGACGCCGCGCCAGCGGCGAACAGAAGGGCGGCGGCGGCGACGCCGCTGATGAACCGACGATGCATGATGTCTCCTTCGCCCTCCCCCGGGCGTTTCGCGCAAAATAATAGGGCGGCCTCTCGCGAGACCGCCCTTACATTTTTGTCATCTTCCGCGACGGCGGATCAGCGACGGCCTATTTGCGGCGCGCGTCGCTGACGGTGCGGGCCGGACCGAACTCCGAGCCCGGCTTCCACTGCGGCCAGTCGCGGCTGTTGGCCAGGGCCTCTCCGGCCTGGAAGACGACTTCCAGATCCTGGATCATGCCGCTGTAATCCCAGTTGGGCTCCCACTCGTCGGCGGCCTGGTGATAGCGGTTGGCGCGATATTCGGCGGCGGCGGCCAGGCGCGGGGCGATCGGCTCGTCGACATAGTCGCCGGTCGAGGAGAGATAGCCCATCGGCACGCCGCGCTTGGCCAGCGGGAAGTGGTCCGAACGGAAGTAGATGCCCGCCCCGGCGGCGGCGTCGCCCTGGAATCCGCGCCCCTGGGCGGCGGCCAAGGCGATGACCCGCTCATCCAGTTCGGACTGGCCATAGCCGGTCACGCCCAGCTTGCTCATCCGGCCCAGGACGTTGGTGGCGTCCAGGTTGAAGCCCGCCACGGTCGTCTCCAGCGGATACAGCGGATTAGCCGCGTAATACTCCGACCCCAGCAGGCCGCTTTCCTCGCCGGTAAAGCTGATCATGACGATCGACCGCTGGGGACGCGGCCCCGCGGCGAAGGCGCGGGCCAATTCCAGCAAGCCCGCCGTGCCCGAGGCGTTGTCCACTGCACCGTTGAAGATGCGGTCGCCGCTGGCGTCCGGCTCGCCCATGCCGATGTGGTCCCAGTGGCCGGTATAGAGGATGGTCTCGTCCGGATGGGTCGCGCCCTCCAGCTTGGCCACCACATTGTGGGTGACGATCCGGTCAGTCTTCACGTCGAACTTCGCATCAATCGTCGCCCCGGCCAGTTCGACCGGCTGGAAGTCGCGGTTGCGGGCCTTGATCTTCTCCTGCTCGAAATCGAGCCCGGCCTGGCGGAACATCTCGACCGCCACGTCGCGCTGGATCCAGGCCTCCATCGGCACGCGCTCGGCCGAGGGGTTCTGACGCACGATGTCGAACTGCGGCACGGACCAGGAGTTGGCCACCGTGGTCCAGCCATAGGAGGCGGGCTTGGTCTCGTGGACGATCAACACGCCGGCCGCGCCCTGACGGGCGGCCTCTTCGTATTTGTAGGTCCAGCGGCCGTAATAGGTCATAGCCTCGCCGCCGAAGGTATTGAGCGACGGCTCCTCGAAGTCGGCGTCGTTGACCAGGACGACGATGACCTTGCCGCGCACGTCGGTCTTGAAGTCGTTCCAGCCGCGCTCGGGCGCATTGGTGCCGTAGCCGACGAAGACCAGAGGCTTGCCGCGCAGGTCGACGCCTTCGCCGGGCAGGCGCGTGGTGATGGTGGCCTGCTGGCCCTGGGCCAGGGCCTGGGTCCAGTCACCGACCTTGATCTGACCGCTGACGTTGGAGACGGTGAAACGGTTCAGGCCCACGGCCTGGGTCCAGCCGCCGTTCTCGCCGCCGGGCGCGAAGCCCGCCGCAGCATACTGCTGGCTCAGATAGGCGATGACCTTCTGCTCGGCCGGCGTGGCGATACCGCGCCCCTCGAAGCTGTCGTCCGCCAGGACCTTGATGTCGTTGGAAATGCGCGCCGGATCGAAGTCGGGCGACTGGGCGGCGGCGCCGGACGCCAGGGCGGCGGCGAACAACAGAACGGCGGCGGACGACATCAAACGCATGGGAACGGACCCCTCAACCAAAATGGAGGTCCGGACCCTAGAGGCCGAAATCGGCGGAGTCGATGCGACGCGCCGTCGGACGCGGCGCTCAGGGCGTCGGCGCGACCGCCCCGCCCGCCGGCCAGGTCGTGTCGCCGACGCGAGTCAGACGCATCTCGACCATCTGGCGTGGCGGCTGGCCCTCGGCGACATATGTGCCCACCTCATGCCAGGTCCCGTCACGCACCACGGCCACATACTGCATCTTGGCGTTCGGCCCGGCCGGCATCTCCCAGCGGAAACCGTCGTCAGTGGCCTCAAAGACGTAGTCGCCCGAATAGCCCTGGGCGTAGGAGCGGAAGCCGTAGCGTCCGGCGCGGGCGTCCCAGGACACCAGAGCCATGGCGTTGAACTGGGTCGTGCCGTCGGCGGCGTAGCCGCGCCCCTCGATCACCTTGATGGAGCCGCCTAGCATTGAACCGACCCGTTCCGTCTGGGTCAGGGTCATGGTTCCCGTCGGGCCGTGGACGATCGCCTCGCCGCGCCACTCGCCGTCCATGAAGTCCAGACGACCAATGGCCGCGCGCTGGGCCTCGGTTCCGTTGGGCGATGCGGGCATCTGGGCCTGGGCCGACACCGGCGCGATCAGCAGAGCGGCGACGAGCGCCAGGCGGACGAACGGTTTCATCAATAGATCTCCTCTTTCGCTTTATATCATAAAGAACTTTTCCTGACGGCGCAATCGGACATGAAAAACCCGCCGACGCGGGACGCCGGCGGGTGATTTCGGTATCGCTCTCGGCAAGCCCTTAGTGGGCGACGCCCTTCCAGATACGGCGGTAGCTGGCGTAGGTTATCCCCGCGAACAGCAGCAGGAAGATGATCACGCCGAAGCCCATCTGCTTGCGCT
>NZ_DASWXW010000051.1:0-1663 GCF_036405315.1 Brevundimonas sp.
GGTCGGCACGCCTTCGGCCTCCAGCGTCTCGGCGGCCTTCAGCGCCAGGGCGACTTCGGTGCCGGTGCCGAACAGGGTGACTTTCGCCACGCCGTTGGCGGCCTTCAGCTCATAGGCGCCCTTGCGCGACAGGTTCTCGCCCGCGTCGGTCAGACGGACAGCCGGGGTCTTCTGACGCGACAGGCACATGCCCGACGGCGTCTTCTTGTGCTGCAGGGCGACCTGCCAGCACTCCAGCGCCTCGACGGTGTCGGCGGGGCGGAAGACCATCAGGTTGGGGATGGCGCGCAGGGCCGCCAGGTGCTCGACCGGCTGGTGCGTCGGGCCGTCTTCGCCCAGACCGATCGAGTCATGGGTCAGGACGTGAACCACGCGCACGCCCATCAGGGCGCCCAGGCGGATGGCCGGGCGGCTGTAGTCCGCGAACGCCATGAAGGTGCCGGCGTAGGGGATGACCCCGCCATGCAGGGCCAGGCCGTTCATCGCCGCGGCCATGCCGAATTCGCGGATGCCGTAGTTCAGGTAGCGACCGGCGTAGTCGGGAGCGTCGAGGATCTGGGTATCCTTGACGAAGGTGTTGTTCGAGCCGGTCAGGTCGGCCGAGCCGCCGATCAGCTCGGGGATGGCGGCGAACACCGTCTCCAGCGCTTCGCCCGACGACTGGCGCGTGGCCATGGCAGGTTGGGTCGAGACCAGTTCCTTCAGCTTGGCTTCAAGCGTCTCGAAGGCGCCGTTGGGCAGGTCGCCGGCCATGGCGCGGGTGAAGTCGTCGCGCTGGGCGTGGTTCAGCAGGCGGGCTTCCCAGCCCTTGCGGGTCTTGGCGCCCTGCTTGCCGACCTTGGCCCAGGCCTTCTGGACGCCTTCCGGCAGTTCGAACGGGGCGAAGGGCCAGTGCAGGGCCTGACGCGTGGCGGCGATCTCGGTGGCGCCCAGGGCGGCGCCGTGGGTCTTGTGGCTGCCTTCCATGGTGGCGGCGCCCTTGCCGATCTTGGTCTTGCAGGCGATCAGCGTCGGCTTGTCCTGCTTGGTCGCCCAGGCCAGGGCCTTCTGGATCTGCTTGTAGTCGTGGCCGTCGATGGCCTTGACCGCCCAGCCCGAGGCCTTGAAGCGGGCCAACTGGTCGGTGGCGTCCGACAGGGACACCTTGCCGTCGATGGTGATTTCGTTGTCGTCCCACAGGACGCAGAGCTTGTTCAGCTTCAGGCGACCGGCAAGCGCGATGGCCTCCTGCGACACGCCTTCCATCAGGCAGCCGTCGCCGGCGACGACCCAGGTGCGGTGGTCCACCAGATCCTTGCCGAAGCGGGCGGCCAGATGGCGCTCAGCGAGGGCGAAGCCGACCGAGGTGGCCAGACCCTGACCCAGCGGGCCGGTGGTCGTCTCGATCCCGGCCATGTGGCCGTACTCGGGGTGACCGGCGGTCTTGAAGCCCCATTGGCGGAAGTTTTCCAGCTGTTCCCGGGTCGCGTCCTTGTAGCCCGTGAGGTGCAGCAGGCTGTAGATCAGCATGGAGCCGTGGCCCGCCGACAGGATGAAGCGGTCGCGGTCGGCCCAGTCGGGGCGGCTGGCGTCGAACTTCAGGAATTTCGAGTAGAGGACGGTGGCGACGTCGGCCATGCCCATGGGCATGCCGGGGTGGCCGCTCTTGGCCTTTTCAACGCCG
>NZ_DASWXW010000052.1:0-4579 GCF_036405315.1 Brevundimonas sp.
CTTTCACGACGGATCATCATGGCAGCCACTCCCTCAGCTCCGCCCCCGGTCTTGCCGGTGGAACAGGCCGTCGAATACGCGGCTGAAACCGGGCACGTGCCCGCCAACGCGGCGTCGGCCGCCGCCGACCACGAAGCCGGCGGACTGCCGCAGTTCGAGTTCCAGCACTGGGCCGGGCAGGCCGTTTACCTGCTGATCCTGTTCGCTATTCTTTATGTGCTCATCGCCAAAGTCTTCGCGCCGCGTCTGCGCCGCGTGATCGACGAACGGGCCGAGACCGTTTCTTCGGCCGTCGCCACCGCGCGTTCGGTCCAGACCGAGGCCGTCGCCCAGGCCGACGCCGCCAAGGCCGAGCTTGAAAAGGCCCGCGCCGACGCCCGCGCCACCGCCGCCGGCGCCAAGGCCCGTATCGCCGCTGAAATCCAGGCCCGTCAGGCCCAGGAAGAAGCCGCTGTCGCCGCCCGCGTCGCCGAGGCCGAGAAGGCCATCGCCGCCACCCGCGACGGCGCCATGGCCCACGCCTCGGCCATCGCCTCGGACACCACCCGTGCGATCGTCGAGCGTCTGACCGGCAAGGCCCCGACGGCCGCCGAGGCCGACGCGGCCGTCAAGGGAGCCGCCTGATGAACATGTTCTTCGATCCCCACTTCTGGGACGTCAAAACCAGCGCCGAACTGTGGGTGCTGGTCGGCCTGATCATCTTCATCGCCATCGCCGTCATGGCCGGCGCGCCGCGCATGGCCGCCAAGGCCCTGGACGGCAAGGCCGCCAAGATCCAGTCGGAACTGGACGAAGCCGCTCGCCTGCGCGCTGAAGCTGAAGCCATGCTGGCCCAGATCCGTCAGGAAAAGGCCGAGGCCGAGGCGCAAGCCGCCGAGATGCTGGCCGCCGCCGAAGCCGACGCCAAGCGTCTGGAAGCCGAAGCCAAGGTCCGCATCGAAGAAGGTCTGGC
Source organism: Brevundimonas sp. (assembly GCF_036405315.1). Classification (GTDB taxonomy): domain Bacteria; phylum Pseudomonadota; class Alphaproteobacteria; order Caulobacterales; family Caulobacteraceae; genus Brevundimonas. Next base: position 953 of record NZ_DASWXW010000052.1, read on the forward strand.
CCGTCGTCAGGCCCTGGCCGAGCGCCGCATCGCCCAGGCCGAGGCCCAGGCCACGACCGAGGTCAAGGCCGCCGCCGCCGACCTGGCCGCCAAGGCCGCTCAGGACATCCTGGCCGCCCGCCTGGCCGGCGCCAAGTCGGACCCGCTGATCGACGCCGCCATCAGCCAGATCGGCGCCAAGCTGAACTGATCGCGGTCACAGCGACAAGCACATCAGGCCCCGCCGGCGACGGCGGGGCCTTTTGCGTTTCAGCGGAGCGCCGCAATCAGTGAGCGGGCGCGCCGTGGATGAAGCCGGCGCGTTTTTCGCGAGCCAGCAGTCGGGCGAAGACATTGCCCATCACCCCGCCGAAGATCATGTGGGTGATCAGCATCCAGGCGAAGGTGCCGAACCCGGCGCTGCCGGAGAAGGTGCGCGGATCGCCCATCATGGTGATGATCAGCATCATCGCCACCCAGGCGGCCACGGCGAAGAGGATGCCGCGGGTTTCGGGCGTCTTGGTCGGCAGACGTTCGTAGAGGAGCGCGAACAGCGGCCCCATGACCAAGGAGCCGATGACGAAGTGGATGGCCCACCCCGCCGCCAGGTTGTCGCCGAGCAGAAACATGCGGGCGACGATTTCGGGGAAGGGGTCGAAGACCTTGGCGAACAGCAGGTTCACCGCCTCAAGAATGGAAACCGCGACGGTCGCAATGAAGCCGGCGGCGATTCCCTGTTTTACGCGTGACATCATGAGAAAAGCGCCTCCCAACGCCATCTGCTTTTGACTACGCGAGAGGAAGCATACGCCGTTCGGCGCAAACGCGATCGCACCGCCGTTCACGTTACCGTGTGCGGTGAAGCGTCGCTGTCAGCGGAACAGTCTGCGGAAGGCGCGGCGGGTCCGCTTGCGGGCCCGGATCAGCAGCCGCGAGGGGCGGCGGCGCAGCATCACCTTCTCGGCCCGAAGGGCCTGCTGCCAGAAGACCGGGGCGATCTCGGGCTTTTTCCGCATCAGACGGCGGAAGGGATAGACCCATTTGGGCCGAGCGTGCTGGGCGCGGATGAACTGGCGCTTGGCCCACCACGAGTTGCGCAGCAGCAGCACCAGACCCACGGCGATGACCGGCACGCCGCCGGGGCCGGGCAGGGGGGCGATCAGGACGCCCGCGCCGATGATCAGGAAGCCCAGGGCCATCATGCCCCACCGCTTCGCACGACGCAGCAGTCCGGGCCTCTGACGAGGCCGGCTCTCGGCGCGGAAGGGGGTCAGGACCAGGGTCACAGGCGCCACGGACGGGTGAGGAGGACGACAGCCTTGGGAGGCGGCTGCCAGCCTATCCTAGACACGGGCGACAAGGCCGAACCGTGGCGCGGGGGTGAAGCTTTCGTAAGAGGGGCCTGAAAAGCAAAACGCCGTGTCCCTGAGGACACGGCGCTTCACTTCAGACCGGGATCGGCCGCCTACTCGGCGGCGATGTTGGAGCCTTCCGGCGCCGACCAGCGCAGACGCGGCGAGCGCGCGGCGCGGGTCTCGTCCAGACGCCGCAGAGGCGCATGGAAGGGGGCGCCCTTGAAGCGGTCGACGTCGCCGGCTTTCGCCGCCTCGGCCAGCAGACGCATGGCGTTGATGAAGCGGTCCAGCTCCTGCTTGGATTCAGTCTCGGTCGGCTCGATCAGCATGGCCCCGTGGACGACCAGGGGGAAGTACATGGTCATCGGGTGGAAGCCCTCGTCGATCATCGCCTTGGCGAAGTCGAGCGTGGTGATGTCCGTGCCCTTCAGCCATTCGTCGTCGAACAGGGCCTCGTGCATGCACGGACCCTCGGGGAAGGCCGGGCTCATCAGGTCCTCGAGGCGGGCCTTGATGTAGTTGGCGTTCAGGACGGCGTCCTCGGCCACCTGACGCAGGCCGTCCGAGCCGTGGCTCATCATGTAGGACAGGGCGCGCACATACATGCCCATCTGGCCCTGGAAGGCGCACAGGCGGCCAAAGGCGTCCTTGGCTTCGTCTTCCTCACGCTCGACCAGCTTGTAGCCGTCGCCGGTGTTCACGACCCACGGAGCGGGCGCGAACGGGGCCAGGGCTTCGGACAGCACGACCGGACCAGCGCCCGGACCGCCGCCGCCGTGCGGCGTCGAGAAGGTCTTGTGCAGGTTGATGTGCATGGCGTCGACGCCCAGGTCGCCCGGACGCACGCGACCGACGATGGCGTTGAAGTTGGCGCCGTCGCAGTAGAAGTAGGCGCCCGCCTCGTGGGTCAGGCGGCTGATCTCCAGGATGTCGCGCTCGAACAGGCCGCAGGTGTTCGGGTTCGTCACCATGATGGCGGCCACGTCCGGACCCAGCTTGGCGGCCAGGTCGGCCACGTCCACGCGACCGTCGTCGGTCTGGGCGACCTCGACGACCGAATAGCCGACGAAGGCGGCGGTGGCCGGGTTGGTGCCGTGGGCCGAGGTCGGCACCAGCACCTTGCGGCGCTGCTCATGCTCGCCCTTGGCTTCGTGGGCGGCGCGGATGGCCATCAGGCCGCACAACTCGCCGTGGGCGCCGGCCTTGGGCGACAGGGCCACCGCGGGCATGCCCGTGAGCGTCGTCAGCCAGTGGGCCAGACTATCCATGAGTTCGAGCGCGCCCTGCACCGTCGACTGCGGCTGCAGCGGGTGGATGTCCGAGAAGCCGGCCAGACGCGCCATCTTCTCGTTCAGGCGCGGGTTGTGCTTCATCGTGCACGAACCCAGCGGATAGATGGCCAGGTCGATGGCGTGGTTCTTCTGGCTCAGGCGCACATAGTGGCGCATGGCCTCCGGCTCGGACAGGCCCGGAAGCCCAATGGGGTCCTTGCGGACCAGGTCGCCCAGGTCCGAACCGTCCGTGGCGGGCTTGGGCAGGTCGACGCCGGTCTTGCCCCAGCCTTCGCCCTCGAAGATCAGGGCCTCGTCCTGCAGCAGACCGCGCGCGCCCGTCAGGGTCGGGTGCTTGTAGTCGTTGTCCGGCAGGGCGTTCGGGGTGGTCGGACGGCCGACAGTGTTCATCGTGCTCATGATTCCAAACTCCCCTTAGGCGGCCAGAACCTTGGCGAGCGTAGCCGCCAGGATCTTGATGTCGGCGTCCAGCGTCGTCTCGGTGGCGGCGACCAGCAGGACGTCGTCGAGGCCCGCTTCCGGGTTCAGACGGCTGTAGGGCACGCCGGCCAGGATGTGATGGTCGGCCAGGGTCTGGACGACCTCGGCGGCGTTCTTGGGCAGCTTGACCGCGAACTCGTTGAAGAAGCGCGGGGTCAGGACCTCGACGCCCGGAATGGCGGCCAGGGCGTCGCGGGTGGCGAGCGCCTTCTCGTGGTTGAGCAGGGCCATCTGACGCAGGCCCGTCTCGCCCAGCAGGCTCATGTGGATGGTGAAGGCCAGGCAGCACAGGCCCGAGTTGGTGCAGATGTTCGACGTGGCCTTGTCGCGGCGGATGTGCTGCTCGCGCGTGGACAGGGTCAGGACGAAGCCGCGACGGCCGTCGGCGTCGACGGTTTCACCGCAGTAGCGGCCGGGCGTCTGGCGCAGCAGCTTCTCGCGGGTGGCGAACAGGCCGATGTAGGGGCCGCCGAAGTTCAGGGCGTTGCCGATCGACTGGCCTTCGGCCGCGACGATGTCGG
>NZ_DASWXW010000053.1:0-39329 GCF_036405315.1 Brevundimonas sp.
GCGGTCTTCACCCTCGGCGGCGTGCGCCGTCGCGCCGGAGTCTGACCCCATGATCCTGCACGGCTATTTCCGCTCCACGGCCTCCTGGCGGGTGCGTATCGCCCTGGGCCTCAAGGGACTGGAGGCCGTGCAGGTCATCCACCACCTGCGTAAGGGCGAGCAGCGGGCGCCGGACTATCTGGCGCTCAACCCGCAAGGCCTGCTGCCTGCCTTCGCCACCGACGACGGCGCGGTCCTGACCCAATCGCTGGCCATCATCGAATACCTCGACGAAATCTCGCCGGAACCGTCGTTGCTGCCCGCCGATCCGGTGCGGCGCGCCAAGGTTCGGGCCGTGGCTCAGGCCGTCGCCTGCGATATCCACCCGGTGCAGAACTTGAAGGTGCTGCAACGTCTGCGCGACCTCGGCTTGACGGAAGATCAGGTGCAGGCCTGGGCCTCGACGGTCATCGAGGAGGGCCTCGACGCGGTCGACAAGCTGCTGGCCGATCAGCCCGGCCCCTTCGCCTTCGGCGACGCCCCGACCCTGGCCGACCTGTGCATCGTGCCGCAGCTGGGCAACGCCCGCCGCTTCGGCGTCGAGGTGCGCTGGCCGCGTCTGCTGGCGATTGAGGCCGCCTGCCTCGAACTGCCGGCCTTCCAGAACGCCGTCCCGGGCCGACAGCCCGACGCCGACTAAATCACCCCAATCGAACCGAGCGCGGAGCCAACCGCGCCCTTTCCCGGAGGACATCCATGACTATCGCTGCTGCGGCCGCCGCCGCATTGCTTTCGCACGCCCCCATGCCCGCAGACGCCGAGGCGCCGATCCAGACCGCGCCCGCTATGGTCCCGGCCGCTGCGTCGAGCGCGCCCCCGCCGTTCAAGCTGATCAACCACGACGAGAGCTATGCTTATCTGGCCGATCCGGCCAAGCGCGCCTCGACCTGGTCGAAGTTCAAATATGTGCCGGTCGGCGGCGAGGGCGGGCCGGTCTGGGCCAGCTTCGGCGGCGAGCTGCGCTTCCGCGCCGAACACCGCGACAACGAACGCTTCGGCCGCGGTCCCCAGGATACCGGCGGCGACTTCCAGACCCGCGCCCGCCTCTGGGGTGAACTTAACCTGGGATCGTCGCTGCGCGCCTTCGTCGACGTGCAGGACGCCCGCACCTCGGGTCTCGCCAGCGGCGAGCCGGTGATCGAGGAAAACCGCACGGATCTGCATCAGGCCTTCATCGAGGCCAGGACCGGCCTGGGCGCTGGCACATTGCGCGTCCGCGCTGGACGGCAGGAGTTCGGGCAAGGCGGTTTCCGCCTGTTCGACATGCGAGAGGGGGCCAACGCCCGCGTGGCGCTGGACATGGTCCGGGTCCTGTATGACAGCCCGGCCGGCTGGAGCGGCGGCGCCTTCGCCGGCTATGCCCTGCGTGAAGGCAAGGCCTCGTGGGACGACGCCGCCAACTTCGACTATCGCCTCTTTGGCGCGACTGCCGCGAAGACGCTGGGGCAGGGGGCGACGGCGCCCAAGCTGGAGCTGCTCTACGCCAATACCGACCGCCTGGTGACGCCGTTCGACGGTCAGGTGGCGGGCCGCGACGACCGCGACACCCTGTCGGTGCGCCTGTCGGGCAAGGTTGCGCCCTGGGACTATGAGGTCGAGGCGGTGAAGCAGTGGGGGTCATTCCGCGATCTCGACATCGACGCCTGGTTCTTCTCCGCCGTCGGCGGTCGCACCTTCTCGGGTGTGAAGTGGTCGCCCCGTCTGGCCGTGCGTCTGGACGTCGGTTCGGGCGACAAGGACCCCAACGACGGCGAGCTGAACAGCTTCAACCCCCTGTTCCCGCAACCGGCGGCCCTGCGCACCGACCTGGGCTTCGCCAACCTGATCCTGCTGCAGCCCGAGGTGACGGCGCGCCCGACGCCCAAGCTGACGCTCGGCGCCAACACCGCCGGCCTGTGGCGTCAGAGCAAGGAGGACGGCCTCTACGCCCTGTCCGGCATGGTGCTGCGCGGCGCCAATGAGGGTCAGTCCTCCTACGTCGGCTGGCGCACCGGCGTCTTCGCCCGCTACGCCCTGACGCCCCATGTCTCGCTGATGGGCGTGGCCCACTACACCAGGGCCGGCGACTTCCTGAAGGAGACCGGCGCGGCCGAGGACCAGTCCTACCTCGGGACCTTCCTGACCTTCCGGTTCTGACGTCGGACCGCGAGGGCGTTGATCGCGTTCTAGCCATCCGGACGCCGTGGGGACGCCTCGCCCCCCGCGGCGTCGTCGTTTCGCGGCGCAGTCGCAGCTCCGCTCTTGGCGCGCTGCAGACGTTCCGCTTGACCCTGCGCTCCGTGTGAGACCGATCGCTCCCCGGCGGGGCGATGGCGGCTGACCCTGTGGCCGGCGCTGGCGATCCAGCCATGCAGTGGGCGGCGCGAACAATCAGGCGATCGCGGAAAGCCAGAGAGGGGCGGCCAGGACGCCCGTTCGATCAGGAGCAGGTCTGGGCTTCTCTGCCGCGTCGACGCCAAAGGACGAGCGGGGCCGGCACGGCCGAAGCGCAAATCGCCGTTTCAAGTGAAGCGCGGGCGGGCAAGGCCCTGTCGGGCGATGCTTCGACTGCAACGGATTGAAAAGAATGGTGGACGCGACAGGGATTGAACCTGTGACCCCTACGATGTCAACGTAGTGCTCTCCCGCTGAGCTACGCGTCCGCCTGTTCTGCGGCCCGTCCGACTGGTGTGTCGGTGGGCGGGAAGGCGGCGTCTATAACCCGCAGTTCGCGGGGGCCGCAAGAGGCTTGTGTCTTCTTTTTTCGTATTTTTTCGTTAGGCGGCGATCATGCGTTCGACCTCGTTCACCAGGTCGCGCAGGTGGACGGGTTTGGACAGGACCTTGGCCTGGGGCGTGGCCTGGGCGGCCGACAAGGCCACGGCGGCGAAGCCTGTGATGAACATGATGCGAATGCCCGGCTGGCGCACGGCGGCGACGCGCGCCACCTCGATGCCGTCGGCGCCCGGCATGACGATGTCGGTCAGCAAAAGGTCGTAGGGACCCTGTTCCAGGGCGTCGATGGCGTCGTCGCCGTTTTCGCAATCCACCACGGCGTGGCCCGCGCGTTCCAGCGCGCGGGTCAGGAAGCCTCGAAGCGAGCCGTCGTCTTCGGCCAGCAGAATACGCGCCATGCGGGGTCAAGTCCTTGAATACCGGCCATGAGCCTAGTCCCGCATCTGTAAACTCGCAGTGAAAATCACCCTTGGGGCGAGCGCGTAGAGGGCGCGGCCGGGGATAAATCAGGCTATGGCCAAGCCATGACCCCTGCGGCGACCGACGCGACCTTCAGCCTGACGCCCGCGACCAGCGGGCGGACGACGCCGCTGGTCTTCGCCTCGCCCCATTCGGGCGGCCTCTATCCGGACGACATGGGGGCGGCCGAGGGGCTGTCCGAGGCCTCGCTGCGCAGCGCCGAGGACGCGGCCGTGGATCGGCTCCTGGACGGGGCGGCGGGGGCCGGGGCGGTTTTGCTCGCCGGGCGGATCGGTCGAGCCTATGTCGATCTGAATCGGGCGCCGGAGGAACTGGACCCGGCCCTGATCGACGGGGCGCCCAAAGCGCCGCCGCCGGGGCTGAAGACCCTGGCTGGCTACGGCGTGGTGCCGCGCCTGGCGGGCGACGGGACGCCGCTCTACGATCGTCGATTGACGCTGGAGGAGGCGAGGGGGCGGATCGCGCGGGTCCACGCCCCCTATCACGCCGCTCTGGGCGAACTGATGCAGGCGGCGCGCGCGCGTCATGGCCGGGCGGTGCTGATCGACTGGCATTCCATGCCGTCGCGGGCCACGGGGCCGAACGGCCCGGACGTGGTCCTGGGCGACCGGCACGGGACCAGCTGCGCCGCGGACCTCACGCGGCGGCTGCGGGTCCTGTTCGAGGCCCTGGGCTGGCGGGTGGCGCTGAACCGACCCTATGCGGGCGGCTACGCCACCCAGGTCTGGGGGCGGCCCGAGGAGGGCTTCGAGGCCGTCCAGATCGAGTTGAACCGGCGGCTCTATTGGAACGAGGCGGCGGGCGGCCCTGCGGTCGGCTGGGGGCGCTGCCGCTCGGGGCTGAACCGGGTCATCGCGGCCCTGGGCCAAGACTTCGTCGCCTAGACCTGCCGACGGATCAAAAAAAAGCCGCGCCCGGGGGCGCGGCATGAAAGTCTATAGGGAGGAAACGCCCAGGAAGGGCAAGACGCCCGGAGGCGTCGAAAGCCAAGTTAGGTTGCAGCGCACAAAATTTCAAGCTCGGAATTTCTGTGTGCGATCACAGGCTGTTACGAAAAACCTATTCTCCGCCATGCCGTAACGGAAGGCGAGGCAAGACGAATCGTTCGCGTCTGCAATATGTCCAAAGTCGGGCCTAGCGGTGTTCCAGCAGTCTTCTGGCCGCCCGCACGGCCCGCGCCGCCGGCGATCCGGCCTGACGCCAGACCAGAAGCCCGAAGGCCGAGATCACCCCCAGGGCCAGCCATATCGGTCCGAACAGCCAGGCCGCCGCCGCCAGGGCGAAGTAGTAGCCCCGCACCCCCTGACTGAAGCCGCCCAAGGCCGGGTTCAGCACCCGCGCCACCGCGTGGCCATAGGCGACCTTGTCCGTCTCGGAGTGGATCTCGGGCGCGGCGCCGATCAGGGCCAGGGCGTAGTTCATCTGACGCAGGGACCAGATGAAGTCGAGGAAGCCGCGCGCCAGGCAGACCAGGACCAGGGCCAGCTTGGCCTCCAGAATCTTCGTCGGCACCGCCTCGGCCCCGACGGCGGCGAAGCCCTTCAGCGCGTTCTCGCCGCCGAACAGGATGCCGGCCACGGCGGCGATCAGCAGCAGGTTGGTCGAGGCGAAGAAGGAGGCCGAGTTGATCGAATGGCCCATCAGCTGGCTGTCGATCAGCCGCATCTCGCGATGGGTCATGGCCGTCATCCAGCTGTCGCGGACGATCAGCATGTCGTCGTTCAGCGAACCGCTGCGCCGGGCGATCAGCTTGAGCAGAGGCCCATAGCCCAGCCAGGCCGTGAAGAAGAGGACGAGGGCGATCCAGTCGATCAGGGTCATGCCCTGTTGATGCCTTCAGTTCGGCCTAAGGAGCAAGGGCGAACGCCGCAGAAAGCCCGCCCTGAAGCTTGCTGTTCGGCGACGCAAAGCTTATCACGCGCCCCAACTCCCCGTTCGCACCTGCAACAAGAGCGTAACATGAACATCGAAGCCATTCCGGTCGGCCCGAATGCGCCGTGGGACATCAACGTCATCATCGAGATCCCGCAAGGCGGCCTGCCGGTGAAATACGAGATGGACAAGGAATCGGGCGCCCTGTTCGTCGACCGCTTCCTGCACACCGCCATGTATTATCCGGGCAACTACGGCTTCGTGCCGCACACCCTGTCGGACGACGGCGACCCTTGCGACGTCATTGTGCTGAACCCGACCCCGGTGGTGCCGGGCTGCGTCATCCGCTCGCGCCCCATCGGCGTGCTGAAGATGGTCGACGAAGCCGGCGGCGACGAGAAGATCCTGGCCGTGCCGGTCGACAAGCTGAACCCCTACTACACCGAGGTCTCCAGCTATCGTCAGCTGCCCGCCATCCTGATCGAGCAGATCGAGCACTTCTTCACCCGCTACAAGGATTTGGAGAAGGGCAAGTCGGTCACGGTCAACGGCTGGGGCGACGCCGGCGAAGCCGCCGAACTGATCGCCGCCGGCATGGCCGCCCACCAGGCCAAGCTGGCCAAGGCCGCCGCCGAAGCCGCCTGATCCGCTTCAGCGTCTGAATAGAGAAGGCCCCGCTGGTTCGACCAGCGGGGCCTTTTTTGTGCGCTATCGCTCGCCGTGCGGCGGCAGAAGGGGAGGGAGAGGCGTTACTTTCCAGCCCGGAACGCCGCGATGGCCTCGACCGTCTGGCGCACCCTGGCTTCGATGCCGGCCCAGTCCTTCGCCTGGATGGCGGCCTCGGTGATCAGCTTGGAGCCCATGCCCGCCGCCACGATGCCGGAGCCGAACCATTTGGCGATGGAGGCCTCGTCGGGGTCGACGCCGCCGGTCGGCATGATCTTGGTCCAGGGCATCGGACCCAGCACCGCCTTGACGAAGTCCGGCCCGCCGACCGCGGCGCCGGGGAAGAGCTTGACGATCTCGCAGCCGAGGCCTTGCGCCTCCGAGATGTCGCGCACCGAGCCGCAGCCCGGCGAATAGGCCACCTGACGCCGGTTGCAGACCTGGGCCACTTCGGGAACCAGGCAGGGGCTGATGACGAAGCGCGCGCCCGAGGCCAGGTAGAGAGCCGCCGTCGGCGCATCCAGGATCGAGCCGACGCCCATGATGATGTCGGGATCGGTCCGGGCGAACTGCTTGGACAGGGCGGTGAAGGTCTCCCAGGCGAAGTCGCCGCGGTTGGTGAACTCGACGGCCCTGGCCCCGCCGCGGGCGCAGGCGCGGATCACCTCGGCGCAGACCTCCGGATCGGCGTGATAAAAGACCGGCACCACGCCCTGCGTCTGAAGGGCGGTCAGGACGCTGAGGCGGTCGTGTCGCATGATGGTCTCCTTGGGGCTTTCAGACCCGCAGATCGGCGGGTCTCGGCCTCCCCGTCAAGGGAAGGCCGGTCAATCCCGGTAAGCGGCGCCTATTCGGCGGTGGCCAGCGTGACCAGCCGCTTGACCATGCGGCTGTCCTTGTCGGCCAGCGGGTCCAGCATGGTGAAGTGATCCAGTCCGTCCAGCACCTCGACATGGGTGTCGGCGCCCTTGCCGCCCCACTCGGCGGCCATGTGGCGGCTCTGGCGGATGAACTCGTTGCTTTCGGCCCCGCCGACCCAGCAGTCCAGCGTCCGTCCGCCCGGCGCCCCGCCGTTGGGCGCGGGCCAGTGGATCGGCGACAGGGCCCGCGCGGTCATGGCGTCCAGCCCTAGCGCCGAGTTCAGCGAGGTGTGGATCAGCGGCTCGATGTCGAACACGCCGGAAATGGCCAGGGCCGCCCGCGCCCGGCCTTCGGACAGCATGCAGGCCGCCATGTGCCCGCCGACCGAGTGGCCGAAGACCAGGGGCCGCTTGCCGGTGCGGTCGCGCACCAGTTCGATGGCCCGGCGCATCTGGCTGATGATGGCGCCGACCTTGACCGCCGGGGCCAGGTCATAGCCGGGGATGACGACGCTGATCCCGTGATCCAGCAGAGCGGGCGCCACCCAGGCGAACCAGGCCCGGTCCAGCGCCTGCCAGTAACCCCCGTGGATGAAGACGGCGGTCGGCGATCCCGCGCCGGCGTCGAACCATTCCATTCTCTGGCGCTCGCCGGGGCCGTATTCGACGGTTTCCGGCCTCAGGGCGTCGATGACGCGGGCCGAATCCTCTCGCCATCGTTTCAGAATCGCCGGGTGGCCCGGCACGCGTTCTCGATTGTTGTAGGCCGCCTCGTAATCGACTGGAGGGGCCGTCAGTGTCGCCGGAGCCTTACCCATGCCGTTTCCATCCGCTATGCACCTCCGCTTGAACGGGAGGTTCCGACCATGATGACCGCCATTTTCGTCTTCATCAAATGCGAGTTGGGCTACGCCAACGACGTCGCCGCCGATCTGGTCGACAATGTTGAAAACGTGTCGGAAGTTTACTCGACCTCGGGTCAGCACGACCTGCTGGCCAAGTTCCAGCTGCCCAAGGACGCCGACATCGGCACCTTCGTGACCAAGCAGGTGCAGACGCGCCCGCACATCCGCGACACCTTCACCGTCATCACCTTCTCGCCCTTCCTGCCCTCGAAGAAGTAGGGCGACCGAGGATCAGGCCGGGGGCTCGCCCGCCGGCTTGCGCCGCGTCGGGCGGCGACCCCTGGCGGCGTCTTCGCGGTCGGCGGCTTCGTCCTCGGCCCCGACCTTCTGCTCCACGGCGGCCGAGAAACGCTGATAGACGCCGAGGCCCACCAGAACGACCACGGCCGCGACCAGCAGGGCGGTGGGATAGATCAGCAGGGCAACGTCCTCGCGCGCCGTCTTGAACACCACCACCAGGGCTTCCAGGAAAACGGCGATGACGATGGTGGACAGGAACTTGGTCAGGCTGCGTCGGGCCTCGGCGGCGCTGCGCTTCTCCTTCTCGCGCTGGACTTCTTCCTCGAACAGGTACTTGGCCACGTCGAAGACGGCGATGGCGACGATGACATAGCCCAGCACGTCCAGCAGGGCGTCCACGCCCGAATGGTCGGGGCTGGCCACGGCGCGCAGGGCCTCGCCCATCCCCAGAAACACCAGGCCGAGCGCCAGGAGCAGCAGCAACAGGCTGGCGCCGCCGAAGACGATGCGGGTCAACAGGATCATGCGCGGCCTTTCTCGCGTTCCTTTGGCCAACGTCCGAACAGCCAAGGTGTTTCCGCAGTCCAGAGACCGTAGCCAATCGCAACGGATTGCTGTTAGCCTCGCCTCAGGGAAACGCAGCAAGGGCACGCAGATGACCGATCTGGAGACGTTCCGCGCCGAGACGCGCGCCTGGCTGGAGGCCAATTGCCCGCCCGAGGTGCGCGGTCCGCGCGACGGCGACGAGGACTATGTCTGGGGCGGTCGCAACCCCGTCTTCAAGACTCCGGCGCACAAGCTATGGCTGGAGCGCATGGCGGCGCGCGGCTGGACCGCGCCGGAATGGCCCAGCGAGTACGGCGGCGGGGGCCTGAATCGCGAAGAGGCCAAGATTCTGGCCTCGGAAATGCGCCGCATCAAGGCGCAGATGCCGCTGGCCAGTTTCGGCATCTGGATGCTGGGCCCGGCGCTGCTGGCCTTCGGCACCGAGGAGCAGAAGCAGCGTTTCCTGCCCCCCATCGTGCGCGGCGAGATCCGCTGGTGCCAAGGCTATTCCGAGCCCGGCTCCGGCTCCGACCTGGCCTCGATCCAGACGCGCGCCGAGGATCGCGGCGACCACTGGATCGTCAACGGCCAGAAGGTCTGGACCTCCTATGCCGACAAGGCCGACTGGATCTTCTGTCTGGTCCGCACCGACCCCGAGGCGCCCAAGCATCTGGGCATCAGCTTCGTCCTGTTCGATATGAACACGCCGGGCGTCAGCACCCGCCCCATCACGCTGATCAGCGGCAAGTCGCCCTTCTGCGAGACCTTCTTCGACGACGTGCGCGTGGAGAAGGAGAACCTGATCGGTACGCTGAACCGCGGCTGGGACGTGGCCAAGGCCCTGCTGGCGCACGAGCGGACCATGATCGGCGCCATGGGCGACAGCGGCGTCGGCCGCCCGCTCGGCCAGGTCGCGACGGATGCGCTCGGCGTGGACGCGGCCGGGCGGCTGGACGAGCCGCTCTTGCGCGCCCGCATCGCCGACTACGACATCGACGCCGCCGCCTTCCGCCTGGCGATGGAGCGGGTGGGGGATCAGGTGAAGGCCAGGCAGGCCCATCCGGCGATCGCCTCCATGCTGAAATACTACGGCTCCGAACTGAACAAGCGCCGCCACGAGCTGGCCATGGCCGCGGGCGGCGCGGACGCTCTGGAATGGGAGGGCGAACGCTCGAAGGAAGGGCAGGCCGCCCGCGACTGGCTGCGCACCAAGGCCAACTCCATCGAGGGCGGCACCAGCGAGATCCAACTGAACATCATCGCCAAACACCTGCTGCAACTGCCGGGAGCCTGAGCCCATGCCCCTGATCCTGACCGAAGAACAGACCATGCTTCAGGACGCCGCCGACGGCTTCCTGAGCGAACACGCCCCCATCGCCCACCTGCGCCAGCTGCGCGACAGCCGCGACCCTGACGGCGTCTCGCGCGACCTGTGGCGGGCCTTCGGCGAGATGGGTTTCGCCGGCGTCGTCATTGATGAAGCGGACGGCGGCTCGGGCCTCGGCGCCGTCGAGGCGGGCGTCATCGCCGAGAGCCTGGGCCGCACCCTGACGCCCTCGCCCTTCATGGGCTCGTCGGTGCTGGCCGCGACCGTGCTGAAGGCGGCGGGTTCGGCGGCGCAGAAATCATGGCTGCCCCGTATCGCAGCGGGCGAGGCTATCCTCAGCCTCGCCGTCGATGAAGGCCCCAAGCATGCGCCCGCGAAGATCGCCACGCGCGCCGAACGGTCCGGCAACGGCTTCAGGTTGAACGGCGCCAAGGGCTTCCTGCTGGACGGCCACGTCGCCGACGCCCTGATCGTCGCGGCGCAAACAGACGACGGCCTGACCCTCTTCCTGATCGACCCGAAGACGCCGGGCGTCGCGGTGGAGCGCACCCTCATGGTCGACGCCCACAACGCCGCGCGCGTCACCCTGACCGACGTGGTCGTGGACGCCGACGCCGTCATCGGCGCCGTGGGCGAGGGGCAGGGGCCGCTGGACGCCGCGCTTGTGCTGGGCCGGGCCTGCGCCGCCGCCTCCCTGGTCGGGGCCGGCGATCAGGCCTTCAGGATCACGCTCGATTACCTCAAAACCCGCCAGCAGTTCGGCAAGCTGATCGGCGAGTTCCAGGCTCTGCAGCACCGCGCCGCCCATCTGTTCACCGAGCTGGAGCTGGCCAAGGCCGCAAGCCTGGCCGCCCTGCAAGCCATCGACGCGGGCCGCCCTGACGCCGAGCAGGCCGCTGGCGTCGCCAAGGCCAAGGCGGGCCGCGTCGCCGAACTGGCGGTGCAGGAGGCGGTGCAGATGCACGGCGGCGTCGGCATGACCGACGAGTTCGACGTCGGCCTGTTCATGAAGCGGGTGCGCGTCCTCAACGAACTGCTCGGCGACGCGGGTTTCCACGCCGAACGCCTGGCGCGGGCGCAGGGCTTCTAAATCCCTTCTCCCCTTGAGGGAGAAGGATGACGCATTTGATCCAGGACAAGGCTGAGCCGGGCCGGGGTGACGCATCGGTTTCGCCCGGCTAAACCTCCCGCAAGGGAGAAACCACATGACGCGATCCAACGCGCCCGCCTATCAGACCGGCTTCGCCAATCATTTCGCCACCGAGGTCGTCGAAGGCGCCCTGCCGGTCGGCCGCAACTCGCCGCAGCGCCCGGCGCTGGGCCTCTATGCCGAACAGCTGTCGGGCGCGGCCTTCACCGCGCCGCGCGATCACAATCTGCGCAGCTGGCTCTATCGTCTGCGGCCCTCGGCCCAGCACGGTCCCTATGCGCCGTTCGAGCAGGGCCGGGTGCGTTCCGGCCCCTTCACCGAGACCCCGCCCAATCCTAACCGGATGCGTTGGGACCCGCTGACCATGCCGGATCAGCCGACCGACTGGGTCGAGGGCCTGACCACCTATGGCGGCAACGGCGACGCTGATTCCGGCGCGGGCGTGGGCATCCACCTCTATGTCGCCAACCGCTCGATGACGGATCGGGTCTTCTATTCGGCCGACGGCGAGCTGCTGATCGTGCCGCAGCAGGGGGCGCACCGCTTCGTCACCGAGATGGGCGTGATCGAAGCGGCTCCCGGCCATGTCGTGGTCATCCCGCGCGGCGTCCGCTTCCGCGTCGAAGTCGACGGACCCGTGCGGGGCTATGTCTGCGAGAACTACGGCGCGCCCTTCCGCCTGCCTGATCTCGGCCCCATCGGCTCCAACGGCCTGGCCAATCCGCGCGACTTCGAGACCCCCGTCGCCTGGTTCGAGGACGTGGATCGCCCGACCCAGTGCGTGCAGAAATACGGCGGCCTCCTGTGGGCTGTGACCTTCGATCACAGCCCGCTGGACGTGGTCGGCTGGCATGGCAACTACGCCCCCTATCGCTATGACACGGCGCGCTTCAACACCATCGGCACGGTCAGCTTCGACCACCCCGACCCGTCGATCTTCACCGTCCTGACCTCGCCCAGCGACACGCCCGGCACGGCCAACTGCGACTTCGTCATCTTCCCGCCGCGCTGGATGGTGGCCGAGGACACCTTCCGTCCGCCCTGGTTCCACAGGAACGTCATGAGCGAGTTCATGGGGCTGATCTTCGGCGAATACGACGCCAAGGCGGGCGGCTTCGCGCCCGGCGGCGCCAGCTTGCACAACCGCATGAGCGGCCACGGCCCCGACCAGGCCAGCTGGAACGGCGCGACCCGGGCCGACCTCAAGCCGATGAAGATCGAGAACACCCTGGCCTTCATGTTCGAGACGCGCATGCCCATCCGCACCACGGCCTGGGCCGAGAAGACGCCCCTGATGCAGCTCGACTACGACGACTGCTGGACCGGGTTCGAAAAAGGGAGGGTCGGATGAAGCTGAAAGCCCTGCTGTTCGCCGCCGGCCTGGCGCTGACGGCCTGTTCGCCGACGCCCGCGCCGGAACCCGTCGTTCCGGCGGTGGATGCGCCCGAGCCGCCCAGGATGACGGTCACGACCTCGTCCTGCACGGCGCGCGGCGGCGAGATGCGGCAGGTCGGGCGGATGCAGTCCTGGCAGTGCGTGGTCAGATACGCCGACGCGGGCAAACGCTGCACCGACGGCTCGCAATGCGAGGGCGACTGCGAGATCGCGGGCAATAGCGGCGTCGCCCCCGGCACGGCCGCGACCGGCGTCTGTCAGGCCGACAGCAACCGCTTCGGCTGCCGCACCACCATCAAGGACGGCAAGGCCGAGCCGACGCTCTGCATCGACTGATTGACCCTCCCCTGCGTAGCGGGGGAGGGGACCGCGGAGCCCGTAGGCTGGGTCCGCCCCCTCCACCACCCATTGCATGGGGGAGGATAAGAGACAGTCACCCCGCCTCGTTGAAGGCCACGCGCGCGGCGCCCAGAAGCGCGGCCTGCTTGTGCAGGATGACCTTGGTCGGGATGGCCTGCATGTATTCCTGGAACCGGCCCTTGCGCTCGAACCGCTCGCGGAAGGGGCTGGCCTTGAGGAAGGGCAGGATGCGCGGGGCGATGCCGCCGGCGATATAGACCCCGCCGCGCGCGCCCAGGGTCAGGGCCACGTCCCCCGCCACGGCCCCCAGGATGGCGCAGAACCGGGCCAGGGTCGCGCCGCAGGGGCTGTTCATGTCCTCCAGCGCCTCGCGGGTGATCTCGGCCGGGTCGTTTACATGGGTCTCGCGCCCGTCGATCTCGGCCAGGGCCCGGTGCATGTTCAGCAGGCCCGGTCCGCAGATCAGCCGTTCGATCGACACTCGGTCATAGCGGCGGCGCAGGATGCGCAGGATCTCGTCCTCGACCGCGTCGCCGGGGGCGAAACAGGCGTGCCCCCCCTCGGACGGCAGGGCGATCTCGCGGCCGTGGCTGTCGCGCGCCAGGGCCGAGACGCCGAAGCCCGTGCCGGGGCCGAGCACCGCGATGGCGGCGTCGTTCCGCCCCTCGATCGGCCCGCCCAGCACCGCCAGCTGGTCCTCCGGCACGATGGGCGCGCCCCAGGCCAGGGCCTCGAAGTCGTTGATCAGCCTGACCGGCTTCAGGCCCAGGGTCTGCAGCTCGGCCTCGGACACCCGCCAGGACGAGTTGGTCAGGTCGATGGTCCCGTCCGTCACCGGCCCGGCCACGGCCAGAACCCCGCCGGTCGGCTTGACCGAGCAGCCGTCGAGGAAGGCCTTCACCCCGTCGAGGAAGGTCGGGTGTTCGTGAGCGGGGAAGCTCTCGTGGTGGTCCAGAACGATCCGGCCGTCCACCCTTTGCGCCAGGGCGAAGCGGGCGTTGGTGCCGCCGACGTCGCCGACCAGAAGGATCTTGTCGTTCATCGGGGGTTCCTCGTTCGGGCGGCGGCTCAAGCGTCCACGGTGCGGTCGACCAGGTTGGGGTCCGGCGGCGTGTCGGCGTGGCCGCCCGCGCCGATGGGGAAGGCGAAGCAGACGCTGGCGCCTTCCTCGGCCGTCGTGACGACGTGGCGGAAGGCGGCGAACAACTCGCGGCCATAGCCCCAGGCCGCGCCCTCGGCGTGGGCCTGCGAGCGGCGGACCGCCGGGCGGGCGCTCAGGTCGATCCCGCCCACGGTGGTCAGCACCCCGGCCTCGGGATCCAGGCGGATGACGTCGCCGTCCTTGACGTGGGCTAGCGGCCCGCCGGCCAGGGCTTCGGGCGAGACGTGGATGGCGGCGGGGGTCTTGCCGCTGGCGCCCGACATCCGGCCGTCGGTGACGAAGGCGACCTTGAAGCCCTTGTCCTGCAGCACGCCGAGCGCGGGCGACAGGCTGTGCAGTTCCGGCATGCCGTTGGCCCGCGGCCCCTGGAAGCGCAGCACCACCACCACGTCGCGGTTCAGCTTGCCGTCCTTGAAGGCCTGAAGCGCCTCTTCCTGGGTTTCGAACACGGCGGCGGGGGCTTCGACGATGCGGTTCTCGGGCTTGACCGCCGAGACCTTGATCACCGCCCGGCCCAGATCGCCCTGCACCAGCCGCAGGCCGCCGTCCTTCTGGAACGGGTCGGACGCGGGGCGCAGGACGTCGAGGTCCAGGCTTTCCGCGACCGTGTCGCGCCAGACCAGTTCGCCGTCGATCAGGCAGGGCTCCTGGAAATAGGCCTCCATGCCCTGACCCATGATGGTCGTGACGTCGTTGTGCAGGACGCCCGCCCGGACCAGCTCGCGCGTGACGAAGGCCACGCCGCCCGCAGCCTGGAAGGCGTTCACGTCGGCCGAGCCGTTGGGATAGACCCGGGCCAGCAACGGCGTCGCCGACGACAGCTGGTCCATGTCGGTCCAGTCGATCAGCACCCCCGCCGCCCGCGCCATGGCCACCAGGTGGATGGCGTGGTTGGTCGAACCGCCGGTGGCCAGCAGGGCTGTGATCATGTTGACGATGGTCTTTTCCGACACGACGTCGGCCATCCGGCCCTGGCCGCTGCGCGCCAGTTCCACCGCCCGCTTGGCCGCCGCCGCCGTCAGGGCGTCGCGCAGGCCGGTGTCGGGATGGACGAAGGCGGTCGAGGGCAGGTGCAGCCCGGCGATCTCCATCATCATCTGGTTGGAGTTGGCCGTGCCGTAGAAGGTGCAGGTGCCGGGCGAATGATAGGAGCCGATCTCGCTCTGCAGCAGGGTGGCGCGGTCCACCAGCCCCTGCGCGTAGAGGGCCCGGACCCGCGCCTTCTCGGCGTTGGGAATGCCCGAGGGCATGGGCCCGGCCGGGGCGAAGACGACCGGCAGGTGGCCGAAGGCCAGGGCCCCCATGAACAGGCCCGGCACGATCTTGTCGCAGACGCCCAGCATCATGGCGGCGTCGAAGGCGTCGTGGGTCAGGGCCACGCCGGTGGACATGGCGATGACGTCGCGGCTGAACAGGCTCAACTCCATGCCGGGGCGTCCTTGGGTGACGCCGTCGCACATGGCCGGGGTCCCGCCGGCCACCTGGGCCGTGGCGCCCACTTCGCGCACCGCCTGACGGATCACGGCGGGGAAACGCTCGAACGGTTGATGCGCCGACAGCATGTCGTTGTAGGCGGTGACGATCCCGAGGTTGGGCTGGGCGCCGGTCATGGCGGTCAGCTTGTCGGCCACGGTCTGGCCGGCGAAGGCGTGGGCCCAGTTGGCGCAGGACAGCTTGGCCCGTCCGGCGCCGCTGTCGCGGGCGGCGTCCATGCGGCGCAGATAGTCGGTGCGGGTCGCGCGGCTGCGTTCGACGATGCGGGCGGTGACGTCCGCCACGATCGGATTGAGAGCCATCAGACCGCCTCCGTCCAAAGCACTTCAAGGGGAGTTTTGGCCGCGATCAGGGCGGCGATGGGATGGGTCATGGGATCGCCCTGGGCCTCGCGCTCGAACACGGCGCGCTTCTTCGCCCCGGTCAGGGCCAGCACCACCCGTCCGGCCGCGGCCAGATAGGGCAGGTTGATCGACAGTCGTTCCTGCGGCGGCGCCAGACCGTCGCGCCCGGCGGGCACGCCATAGACGGCAGGCTTCAGATCCGGTGTCAGCAGGGTCTTCAGCGCCGGGCTTTGGGGGAAGATCGAACAGACATGTCCGTCCTCGCCCATGCCCAGCAGGACGGCGTCGAGGCGTCCGCCTTGGGCCGCGAGCGCCTTCGACGCCTCGGCGGCGGCGCGATCAACAGTCACCGAGGGCGCATACAGCGGCAGGAAGCGTGCGACCGAGGCGGGCCCGGTCAGCAGGGTCCGCTTCATCAGCGCCGCGTTCGAGTCCGGCGAGGTCTCGGGCACATAACGCTCGTCCACCAGGGTGACGACGACCCGCGACCAGTCCAGATCGATGCGCGCCAGATCGGCGTAGATGGGCGAGGGGGTCGAACCGCCCGCGCCGGCGAAGACCGCGCGGCCCTTGTCGAGCACCGCTGCGCCCAGGGTCTCGCCCAAACGCGCGGCGGCGGCCTCGGCCCAGGCGGCGGCGGTGGGGAAAACCTCAATCGTGGTCATCAAACCCTCCCGCTCATCCCCGCGGAGGCGGGGACCCAGGTTTGAGCCATCTGACGGACGGCGGCCTTGTCTGCGAAACCCGGCACGCAGCGTTTGTCGCCAGAGGACTGGGTCCCCGCCTCCGCGGGGATGAGCGGAAAGTTGTCATTCATCGCGGGTGTTCCACCTCCGACCCGTCCGCGACAGCAGCAGGTCCGCCGTCTCCGGCCCCCAGGTGCCGGCGGCGTAGTCCAGCGGCCTGAAGCGGGCGCCGTCCCAGGCGTCGGACACCTCGTCCACCCATTTCCACGCCTGCTCGGCCTCGTCGCGACGCACGAAAAGGGTGGAGTCGCCCTTCAGCGCGTCCAGCAGCAGCCGCTCATAGGCGATGCGGCGGCGCGGCGGGGCGGCGTCCTTGCCGTCCTGCCCCCAGGACAGGCTCATCTTGATCGGCTGCAGCTGCATGCGCTGATCCAGCCCCGGCTTCTTGTTCATCACCGTCAGCGAGATGTCTTCCTCAGGCTGCAGCTCGATGATCAGGCGGTTGGCGCTGACCTCGCCGTGGCCGAAGATGGAGTGCGGCACCGGCTTGAACTGGATGACGATCTCGGTGCGCTTCTCCCGCAGCCGCTTGCCGGTGCGCATGAAGAAGGGCACGCCCGCCCAGCGCCAGTTGTCGATGTCGGCGCGGACGGCGACGAAGGTCTCGGTGTCGGACGGCTGGCCGCGTTCCTCGTCATAGCTCTGGACCGATTGGCCCTCGACCTGGCCCGCCACATACTGGCCGCGCACGGTGACGCGTTCGACCTCCTCCGGCGTGACGGGGCGAAGGCTGCGCAGCACCTTGACCTTCTCGTTGCGCACCGAGTCCGGGTCGAGGTCGCTGGGCGGCTCCATCGCCACCAGACACAGCAGCTGCAGCATGTGGTTCTGCAGCATGTCCCGCAGGGCGCCGTATTCGTCGTAATAGGGCCAGCGGTCGCCGACCCCGACCGTCTCGCCGACCGTGATCTGGACGTGGTCGACCGTCAGATTGTTCCACAAGGGCTCGAAGATGGTGTTGCCGAACCGCAGGGCGATCAGGTTCTGGACCGTCTCCTTGCCCAGATAGTGGTCGATGCGGAACACCTGCCGCTCGTCGAAGGCGTGGGCCACGGCGTCGTCGATCTCGCGGAAGCTTTCCAGGTCGCGCCCGACCGGCTTCTCCAGCACGATGCGGCAGTTCTTCTCGGCCAGACCCGCCGCCTTCATCGCCGTGACGATGCGGCCGTAGAGCGAGGGCGACACCGCCAGGAAGGAGGTGACGTCGTCGTCGCCGCACCGGGCCTTCAGCGGCGCCAGACTCGCCGGATCGGTGGCGTCCACGGCCAGATAGTCGAGGCGGGATTTCATCCGCGCCCAGCTGGCCTCGTCCCAGCCGTCGTCGGCCTCGGCCCGGGGCTTCACCGCCTCACGGACCTTGGCGACATAGTCCTCGGCGCTCTCGCTCGAGCGCGCCGCGCCGATGATCTTCAGGTCGTCGGGCAGCAGGCCGTCATGGTCGAGGAAGTAGAGCGACGGCAGCAGCATCCGCATGGCGAGGTCGCCGCCTCCGCCGAACAGAATGAGAGCCGCCATTGCGCTTCCTCCGTGCCCCCGCGTGCGGGGTTTCGCCTTACGGCCTAGCTATCGTCCTTGGCCGGTTGCGCGCGATGCGCCAAGACGTCCAGCACGTCCTGAAACACCATGTTACGCGCATGCAGCAGGACCAGCAGGTGATAGATCAAATCCGCCGCCTCGCTGGCGAGTTCCGCCTCATCGCCCGCGGCCCCGGCCAGGGCCGTCTCCACGCCTTCTTCGCCGACCTTCTGCGCCGCGCGTTTCGGGCCCTGGGCGATCAGGCGCGCGGTCCAGCTGTCGTTGGGGTCGGCTTGGGCCCGCACATGGATGGTGCGTTCCAGACGTCCGATGCGGCCCAGACCCGGCGCGTCCTCGTCGCCGAAGCAGCTGACGCGGTTCAGGTGGCAGGCGTTGCCGACGGGCTTCACCTTCACCACCACGGCGTCGCCGTCGCAGTCGGGCGTCACCGACACCACATTGAGGAAGTCGCCCGAGGTCTCGCCCTTCCTCCACCGCCCGCCGCGCGAGCGTGAGAAGAAGGTGGCCTGTCCGCTGTCCAGGGTCTCGCGCAGCGCCGCCTCGTCCATATAGGCCAGGGTCAGCACCTGAAGCGTGTCGGCGTCCTGCACCACGGCGGGGATCAGGCCGTCGCCCTTGGCGAAGTCGATGGAGGAGATGTCGAGGGTCATGCGTTTGATCCGCTCATCCCCGCGGAGGCGGGGACCCAGGTTTGAGCCATCTGACAGACGGCGGCCTTGTTTGCGAAACCCAGCCCGCGGCGTTTGTCGCCAAAGTCCTGGGTCCCCGCCTCCGCGGGGATGAGCGGGAGGAGGCGGGTCATATCCTCACCTCCACCCCGACCTGATCGAGGTAACGCTTGAGATCGGGAATCGCGATGGCGCCCGAGTGGAAAACGCTGGCGGCCAGGGCCCCCGACACGTCGGCCCCGCCGTCATCGAGAGAGGCGAAAACGTCGCGGAAATGTTCGACCGCCCCGGCCCCGCCCGAGGCGACCAGCGGAATGGTCAGCCGACGCCGCGCCTCGGCCAGTTGGGTGATGTCATAGCCGCGCCGCACCCCGTCCTGGTCGATGCAGTTCAGCACGATCTCGCCGGCGCCGAGGTTCTGCGCCTCGACGATCCAGTCCATGGTCAGCCGACCCGCGCCGCGTCGGGCGTCAGGATCGCCGGTGTATTTGTGCACCCGCCACTCCCCGTCCTGAAAGGCGCTGTCGACGCCGACGACGACGCATTGCCGCCCCAGCCGCGCGGCCATCTCGCCGATCAGCTCGGGACGCTCCAGGGCCGGCGAGTTGATCGACACCTTGTCGGCTCCGTGGTCGAGGCAGCGCGCCGCCTGCTCCACCGTGCGGATGCCGCCCGCGACGCAGAAGGGGATGTCCAGCAGCCGGGCGATGTCCTGCACCCAGCCATAGTCCAGCGTCCGCCCCTCGGGGCTGGCGGTGATGTCGTAGAAGACCAGTTCGTCGGCGCCCGCGTCGCGATAGCGCGCGGCCAGTTCGGCGGCGTCGCCCATGTCGACGTGGCCTTCAAACCGCACGCCCTTGACCACCCGCCCGTCCTTGACGTCGAGGCAGGGGATGATGCGCCTAGCGGTCATTGGCCGAAACCGGGGCCATGTTCACGGCCTCGATGGCTTCGGCCACGGTGAAGCGACCGGCATAGAGGGCGCGGCCGGTAATGGCCCCGGCGCAGCCGATCGCCTTGGCGGTGGTCAGGTCGTCCAGACTGGCGATCCCGCCCGAGGCTTGAATCTCCAGCTCGGGGCGACGTTCGATGGCCTCGGACAGCAGCTCCCGGTTCAGACCGGTCAGGGCGCCGTCGCGCTCGACATCCGTGATCAGGATATGGCGCAGCATCCCGACCGGATAGCGATCCAGCACGCTCCACAGATCCACGCCCGACGACTGGGTCCAGCCCTTCAGGGCGGGCACGGGCAGGCCGTTCTCGTTTCTCACGTCCAGGGCCAGGGCGATGGCCTCGGGGCCGAACTGCTCCAGCCATTTCAGCACCTGATCCGTGTCGGTGACGGCCAGGGAGCCGATGACGACGCGGCTGATCCCGGCCCCCAGCAGGTGTTCGATATCCTTTTCCGAACGGACGCCGCCGCCAGACTGGACCTTGATGTCCACGGCCCGGGCCATGTCGCCGATCAGCGCATACTGGCGCGCTTCGCCCGCCTTGGCTCCGTCCAGGTCGATGACGTGAATCCACTCGGCGCCCTCGGCGGTAAAGGCCGCCAGCCGGTTGGCGGGATGGGCGTCATAGCGGGTCACGTGATTGAAATCGCCGTGCAGCAGGCGAACCGCATGGCCGTCGATCAGGTCAATGGCGGGATAGATGATCACGCAGGCAGCTCCAGGAAGTTCTTCAGAATACGCGCTCCCGCCGCCGCCGACCGTTCCGGGTGGAACTGACAGCCCCAGCGGTTGGCGCTGTTGACCACGGCGGGCACGGGGACGCCGTAGTCGGCGGCGGCGATGGTCGCCGGGCCGTCGGGGCAGACGAAGCCGTGGACGAAATAGGCCCAGTCCCCGTCCTTGATCCCCTCCAGCAGCGGATCGGGGCGACGGATGTTCAGCCGGCTCCAGCCCATATGCGGCGAGGGCCGCGAGGGCGCGGGCGCGATGGCCTCGACCCGGCCGGGGATCAGGCCCAGCAGATCGGCGCCCCCATCTTCATCACTGGTCTCGAACAGCAATTGCTGACCTAGGCACACGCCCAGCAAGGGCCGCTGGAACTTTCGCAGCGGCTCGACCAGACCGAGCGCGTTCAGGCGCTGCATGGCGTAGCCCGCCGCGCCGACGCCGGGCAGGATGACCCGCTCGGCCTCATCCAGGTCGGCGGGATCGGCGGTGATCCGCACGCGCGCCCCCAGCCGCTCCAGCGCGAACCGCACCGAGGCGACATTGCCCGAGCCGTAACCGATCAGGGTGACGTTGCTCATGAGCCTGTTCCGATCCTCCCCTGTCGCATGGCGACGGGGAAGGGGGACCATGCGCAGCATGGTGGAGGGGGCGAGAACTGGTCGCGGAGGGTGGGGTTCGCCCCCTCCACCGCTTCGCAGGGGAGGATTGCAAATGCGGTTCCCATCACAGCACCCCCTTGGTCGACGGCACCGCATCGCCCTCGACGCGGATGGCCTGACGCAGCGCCCGACCCAGGGCCTTGAACACGGCCTCGGTCTTGTGGTGGTCGTCGTCCCCGGTGATGCGGACGTGGATGGCCGCGCCCAGGTTCTCGGCCAGCGAGCGGATGACGTGGGCCGTCAGGTCGGTGCGGTAGTCGCCGATGAAAGGGGTCGCGAACGTCCCTTCGAACACCGGATAGGGCCGGCCCGACAGGTCGATGGAGACCGCCGCATTGGCCTCGTCCATCGGCAGGACGAAGCCGTAGCGCTGGATGCCCTTGCGCTCGCCCAGCGCCTGTTTCAGCGCCTGACCCAGGGCGATGGCGCTGTCTTCAATGGTGTGGTGCGGATCGGTGTGCAGGTCGCCCTCGCACGACAGGCGGATCGAGAACCCGCCGTGCGCCGCCACCTGTTCGATCATGTGGTCGAAGAAGCCGACGCCGGTGTGGATGGACACAGGCCCGGCGCTGTCCAGATCGACGGCGCAGACGATGCGGGTCTCTTTCGTGTCGCGCACGGTCTGGCCGACGCGGGTGCGGCGCACCTTGGGCGCGGCGGCGCCGAGGGCGACCAGCAGCCGGTCGTTGACCTCGGGCTTCAGCGAGACCGGAAGACGCACGCGATCCCCGCCCGCGTCGGCGCTCAGGCCAAAGCGGCGCAGGTCGGCGATGACGGCGGCGGGATCGGAGGGCCGGGCGATGATCACCGGCCCGACGCCGGCCTCCAGCGGCATCAGCCGCGACAGGGCCTCGGCCACGCGGGCGCGCTCACGGCGCACGCCGCCGATGCGCTCGGCCGTCTCGATCATCCGCGACGGGTCCAGCGCCTGCAACGCCAGCCGCACCGAGACCTCGGGCAGGGCGTAGGGCTCCAGCACGCTGGCCAGCCGCGCCAGCGTCCGAGCTTGCGCCACGGCGGCGCCGACCCGGGCCCCCGCCAACCCATAGGCCAGCGACAGGCTGCGCAGCACGATCAGGTTGGCGTGGTCATGCACGACGGTCGCCGCCGACTCTGCATCGGCGAACTCGACCAGCCCTTCGTCCACCACCAGCAATGCAGGGGCCACGCGCTCCGCCATCTCGGCCACGGCCTCGGGCGAACCGAGGGCGCGGATGACCACGGCGGCGGTTTCGGCTCCCTCCGCCGGACGGGCGTAGAGCGCGGTCAGCCCGACATAGGGTTCGGCGTCCGGCGCCTGCACCGCCTGTCCCTCGCGCGCGGCCAGACGCCAGACCAGCTCCAGCCCGTGCGTCAGGCCGCGCACCGGCAGCACCTGATCGGCGCTCACGCCGTAGAGCTCGGCCAGCCGGGCGCCGAGCGCGGTCGGGTCGGCCGGATAGCGGTCCAGACCTTCGCCGCCTGACACCAGCGGCGGATAGGGGGCGGGCAGGGTCACGCTTCCGTCCTCAGATCGGCGGCGCGAGCGTGGGCCTCCAGCCCCTCCATCCGCGCCAGACGGGCGGCGACGGGGGCGAGGGCGGCGGCCCCCATCTGCGTCACCGTCTGCACCGACATGGTGGTCATGAAGCTGGCGGTGGTGATGCCGCCCAGCGTCCGCGCCCCGCCGTCGGTGGGCAGGACGTGGCTGGGCCCGGCGGCGTAGTCGCCCAGCGTCTCGGCCGCCCATCGCCCCACGAAGACCGCGCCGGCGGCGGTGATCTTCTCGACCAGGCGTTCGGCCTCCTCGGCCTGGATCGACAGGTGTTCCGGCCCATAGAGGTTGGCCACGGCGCAGGCCTCGTTCATGTCGGCCACGCGGATGGCGCGGGCCTGCTCCAGCGAGGCGCGGGCGATCGCCGCGCGGGGCAGGGTCTCCACCTGACGCTCGACCTCGGCCATGATCTCGGTCAGGGCCGTGCCGCTGTCGGACACCAGCAGAACCTGCGCGTCGGCGTCGTGCTCGGCCTGGCTCAGTAGGTCGGCGGCGACGATCTCGAAGTCGGCGTCGCGGTCGGCGATGACCAGCAGCTCCGACGGCCCCGCCGGCATGTCCTGCGCCGGACCGCCGGGCAGGCTGGCGGCGTAACGCTTGGCCTCGGCCACATAGGCGTTGCCGGGACCGAACAGCTTGTCGACGGGGGCGATGACGCCCGTCTCCAGCTCGACGCCGAAGGTCAGGGCCGCGATCGCCTGGGCCCCGCCCAGCAGCCAAAGTTCATCAAGGCCCGCCTCGGCGGCGGCGACGATCATGGCCGGGTGGACCGAGCCGTCCTTCGACGGCGGGGTGACGGCGACGCGCCGCCCGACCCCGGCCACGCCCGCCGGAACAGCCAGCATCAGCAGGGACGAAAACAGGGGCGCTGTCCCGCCGGGGACATAGAGGCCGGCCGAGCCGATGGACCGCCAGACCAGCCTGGACTTCACGCCGGGCGTGGTCTCGATGAAGGCGGTGTCCTCGGGCCGGGTCGCCTCGTGGAAGACCCGCACATTGTCGGCGGCGACCCGCAGGGCCCGCGCGGCGGCGGGCGGCAGGTCGGCGCGGGCCTCGGCGGCGGCCCTCTCGGTGATCGCCACCCGGCGCGGGGCGGCGCCGTCCAGCTTGATCGCCCAGTCGGTCACGGCCTGTCCGCCGCGCGCCTGCACGTCGTCGAAGATCTCGCGCACCACGCTGGTGACGAAACCCTCGGTGCGTTGTTGCGGGCGGGCCAGGGCCGCCTGGCGCTCAGCCGGGCTGAGCTTGTTCCAGTCGATACGCTTCATCACATCATCTTCTCGATCGGCAGGACCAGGATGGCCGAAGCCCCCGCCGCCTTCAGTTTTTCCAGCGTCTCCCAGAAGACGGCTTCCTGACAGACGGCGTGGACGGCCACGGCGTCGTCGCGGCCTGACAGGGGCATGACGGTAGGCGACCCGGCCCCCGGCAGGATGGCGGTGATTTCGGCCAGGGCCGAGCGCGGCGCGTTCAGCATGACGTACTTGGCCCCCTGCGAGGACACCACGCCCGCCATCCGCTCGATGATGGAGTCCAGAAGGTGCTGCAAGCCCGCCTCGGGCGCGGTCGGCGCCTTGATCAGCACCGCCTGGCTGTCCAGCACGGTCTCCTTGGCCATCAGGCCGTTGGCCTCCAGCGTCGCCCCGGTCGAAACCAGATCGCAGATGGCCGAGGCCAGCTTCAGCCTCGGGGCCACCTCGACCGCCCCGCGCATGGTGACGATGTCGGCGCGCACGTCGCGGCCGTTGAGGAAGCGGCGCAGGATCTTGGGATAGGAGGTGGCGATGCGCAGACCGTTCAGCGACTGCGGCCCGGCGTAGTTCAGGCTCGGCGGCACGGCGATCTTCAGCGTGCAGCGGCCAAAGCCCAGCGGCATGACCACCTCGGCGTTCGGCCCGCCGTTCCTGACCTCCTCCAGCACGTTCTCGCCGACGATGCCGAGGTCGCAGACGCCGTCCGCCACGAAGGTCGGGATGTCGTCGTCGCGCACCCGCAGCAGGTCGATCGGATAGTTCTCAATCCGATAGAGCAGGTCGTTGTTGCCCTTGACGACGCGCAGGCCCGCGTCGCGGACCAGGTCGAGGCTGCGTTCGGCCAGACGGCCGGATTTCTGGACGGCGATGCGTAGCCGCCCCTGCACGGTGCTCATGATCTTTACTCAGGCTTGGCTCGAAAGCGTCTTTTGGCGGTCCAGCACCAGGCGATAGCCCTGGTGCGGCATGTCCTTCAGGGAACGCGCGACGCGCACCACGGTTGTCGGGCTGGCCGACGCCTCGACCGCGATCTCGCGATAGGTCTTGTCCCCGCCGTCCAGCAGCCGCGCCACCTGCCACCGCTCGGCGAAGGCGCGCAGTTCGGCGGGGGTGCACAGGTCCGCCAGAAAGGCGTCGGCCTCCGCCCGCGTCTGCAGCGAAAGCAGGGCGTCCAGCAGGGCGGTCTTGGCGGCGTCGGCGGTCATGGCGCGTTCCATTATGCTGTAACAATGGAACGGTCAAGCGCCGCGAGTTGACCGGGCGTCCTTTTCCTCACACGCGAGTGGGGAGGAGAGAGTAGCCGCTAGGCTCGATCCGTCCTATTTGCCCTCCATGACCAAGGTTCTGATCATCGGCGCGGGACACGCGGGGGGCTCGGCGGCGGCGCTGCTGAGGCAATATGGCTTCGAGGGCGAGATCGTCCTGGCGGGCGAGGAGGCGGCGGCGCCCTATCAGCGGCCGCCCCTGTCCAAGGCCTGGCTGAAGGGGGAAGCCGGTCTTGAGGACCTGCTGCTGCGCCCTGAGAGCTTCTACGTCGAACAGACCATCGACCTGCGCACCGGCGTCACCGCGACGGCCATCGACGCGGCGGCCAAGGCCGTGACCTTCGCCGACGGCGGCGTCGAGCCCTATGACGTGCTGATCCTGGCCACCGGCTCGACGGCGCGACGCCTGGCCGTCCCCGGCGCGGACCGGCCCGACCTGCTGGAGCTGCGCACCCTGGCGGACGCCGAGCGGCTGAAGGCCG
Source organism: Brevundimonas sp. (assembly GCF_036405315.1). Classification (GTDB taxonomy): domain Bacteria; phylum Pseudomonadota; class Alphaproteobacteria; order Caulobacterales; family Caulobacteraceae; genus Brevundimonas. The sequence goes on from NZ_DASWXW010000053.1 coordinate 25,381, forward strand.
TGCTGACCTCCGGCAAGCGGCTGGCCGTGGTCGGCGGCGGCTATGTCGGGCTGGAGGCGGCGGCCTCGGCCCGCGCCCTGGGGGCCGAGGCGGTGGTGATCGAGCGCATGGACCGGGTGCTGGCCCGCGTGGCGTCGCAGACCCTGTCGGCCTTCTTCACCGACCTGCATCGTCGGCACGGCGTCGAGATCCTGACCGGCGCCGAGGTCTCGGGCTTCGAGGACGGCGGCGTCCGGCTGGCCGACGGAAGCCTGATCGCGGCCGACGCCATCCTGGTCGGCGTCGGCGCCCTGGCGCGCGAGGCCCTGGCGCGCACCGCCGGTCTGGCCTGCGAGAACGGCGTGGTGGTGGACGAGGCCGCCCGCACCAGCGACCCCGCCATCTACGCCATCGGCGACGTGACCCATCGGCCCATCCCGGTTCACGGCGGGCGGATGCACCGTCTGGAAAGCGTGCCCAACGCCCTGGAACAGGCCAAGCAGGCCGCCGCCGCCATCGTCGGCCGCGCGGCGCCCGCGCCCGAAGTCCCGTGGTTCTGGTCGGACCAGTACGACGTCAAGCTTCAGATCGCCGGCCTGCCCTTCGACGCCGACAGCCAGATTGTGCGCGGCGATCCGGCTGGCGGCGCCTTCGCCGTCTTCCACCTGAACGGCGACCGCGTCGTCTGCGTCGAGGCGGTCAACGCCCCGGCCGAATTCATGGGCGGGCGTCTGCTGATCGGCAAGGCGACGCCGGTGGGCGCGGCCCTGCTGGCCGATCCCGCCGTGTCGATGAAGGGCGTGGCCCTGACGAGCGCGGCTTGACGGGCTGAGGGCGATTTTCATCCAGGGACGGCCGGTCGGCGTGACTCCTGCGCCTCAATTGCGATTTATTCGCAGAGTCACTTGCGGTGCTGCAATAAGGTGATATTGCGACCGCATCGCAACATCACTGACTGGTCCTCCCCCATGTCCGACGCCCGCTCCTCCGCCCTCAAGGCGCTTCTGTTCGCCTCCAGCGCCGCCGGGATGCTGTGCGCCTCGCCCGCTCTGGCCGGCGACGAGGTGCCGATCGTCAAGGCGGACGCGACCCAGGACGCCACCAACCTGGGCTCCATCGACGTGCACGGCCAGCGCGTGAAGCGCGAGCCCAAGGACCCGCAATTCGTCGCCCCCCTGGTCGACACGCCGCGTTCGGTGACGGTGATCCCTCAGCAGATCATCGAGCAGACCGCCGCCACCTCGCTGCAGGACATTCTGCGCACCTCGCCGGGCATCACCTTCGGCGCCGGCGAAGGCGGCCAGCCCCTGGCCGACCGTCCCTTCATCCGCGGCCAGGCCTCCGGCAACAACATCTTCGTGGACGGCATCCGCGACACCGGCGGCCAGCAGCGCGAAGTCTTCAACCTGGAACAGGTCGAGGTCATCAAGGGGCCGGACTCGGTCTATTCGGGCCGCGGCTCGGGCGGCGGCAGCATCAACCTGGGCTCCAAGGCCCCGCGTCTGACCAACTTCATCCACGGTTCGGCCGGCGCCGGCACGGACAGCTATGCGCGCGGCACGGTGGACGCCAACTGGCAGGTCAGCCCGACCGCCGCCATGCGCCTGAACCTCATGGCCTCGCAGGGCGACGTGGCCGGCCGCGACTCGGTCGACTTCGACAAGTGGGGCGTGGGCGCCGCCGTCGCCGTGGGCCTGGGCACGCCGACCACGATCACCGCCAGCTACTATCACCTCGACAGCGACCAGATGCCCGACTACGGCATCCCCCTCTTCACCAAGATCGGCGTGCGCACGACCGACAGCGGCGTCCTGGACGTGCCCTACGACAGCTTCTACGGGCTCAAGGCGCGCGACTATCTGACCAATACGGTCGACAGCCTGACCCTGAACGCCGAGCATCGCTTCAGCGAGACCCTGGCGATCAGCAACGTTTCCCGTTGGTCGCAGACGCTGAACGACTATGTCGTCACCAACCCCGGCGACGGCGGCAGCGCCACTTCGACCCCGCGCGGCGCGGCCCTGATCAACGGCGTCTGGTGGATGAAGCGGGGCACCAAGTCGCGCTGGAACCCGGCCGAAACCCTGGCCAACGTCACCGACCTGCACGGTTCGTTCACGACCGGGTCTATCAAGCACAACTTCGACATGGGCGTCGAACTGTCGCGTGAAACCAACAAGAACGCCTCCTACACGGTCACGACCCTGTCGGGCGCGGCCTGCCCGGCGCCCCTGACCGGCTTCGACTGCACCCCGATCTACAATCCCAACCCGAACGATCCCTGGACCGGCACGATCACGCGCGGCGTGGTCAGCGAGAGCCAGACGGATTCGCTGGGCGTTTACGCCTTCGACTCGATCAGCTTCGGCGAGAAGTTCATAGTCAACCTGGGCCTGCGCTGGGACGACTATTCGGTCGAGGCGATCAACGCCACGGGCACGCTTGCGGCTCCGGTATACACCCCGTTCAACGGCGACTGGGACTTCGTCAACTATCAGGTCGGCTTCGTCTACAAGCCGACGCCGAGCACCAGCCTCTACGCCTCCTACGCCACCTCTTCGACGCCCCCGACCATCTCGGCGGGCGATCAGAACACCGGCGCGGGCGTCGGCACGGGCAACCTGCTGACCAGCGTGCTGGACCCGGAAGAGACCCAGAGCTTTGAAGTCGGCGCCAAGGCCAATCTGTTCGACGACCGCCTGGCCCTCAGCGGCGCCCTGTTCCGCCTGACCCGCAAGGACGCGCAGATCCAGGTGTCGCCGGGCGTTTACGAGCAGGCTGGCGAAGCCGAGGTTCAGGGCCTCGAACTGGGCGTCTCGGGCAACCTCACCAGCAAGTGGCAGGTCTTCGGCGGCTACACCTGGATGGACAGCGAACTGGTCAGCGGCGCCTACAACAACGTCAACATCGGCGAGGCCCTGGCCAATACGCCGGAGCACGCCGCCAGCCTGTTCACCACCTACCGCGTCCTGCCCAAGCTCAGCCTGGGTGGCGGCGTCTACTATGTCGGCAAGTCGTTTGGCGGCAATCAGGGCGGCGCCGGCGGCGGCGCCAACCGCATCTATGCGCCGGAATACACGCGCCTGGACCTGTTCGCCTCCTACGACATCAACGACCGCGCCTCGCTGCAACTGAACGTCCAGAACGCGGGCGATGAAGAATACATCATCCGCACCAACGGCGTTCACCACGCCGACGTGGCCCCCGCCCGTTCGGCCATCCTGACGCTGAACGTCCGCTACTAAGAGACGGCGTTTCACGCCATCATGTCGGCCCCGTCGTTCATCCGAGCGACGGGGCCGATGCGTTTCCAGACGGTGAGAGAGCCATGCTGCTGCACATTCCCGACGTCTTCACCAAGACCGAAGTCGCCGCCCTGCGCCGGACCCTGGACGCCGGCCCCTGGGCCGACGGCAACATGACGTCGGGCCACCAGTCGGCCACGGCCAAGAAGAACCTGCAGTTGCCCGAGGACAGCGCGCCGGCGCGCGAGGTTTCGACCCTGATCGTCCAGGCCCTGAACGCCAACCCCATGTTCGTTTCGGCCGCCCTGCCGCACACGATCTTTCCGCCCCTGTTCAACCGCTACGAGGGCGGCGGCGAGTTCGGCGTCCACGTCGACAACGCCATCCGCCAGCGCGGGGATGTCCGCATCCGCAGCGACCTCTCGGCCACCCTCTTCCTGTCCGAGCCCGAGGATTACGACGGCGGCGAACTGATCATCGAGGAGCTGTACGGCGCCCAGTCGGTCAAGCTGCCCGCCGGCGACCTGGTCCTCTATCCGTCCAAGAGCCTGCACCGGGTCACGCCGGTCACGCGCGGCGCCCGCGTCTCCAGCTTCATGTGGCTGCAAAGCCTGGTCCGCGACGACGCCGACCGCGAAAGCCTGTTCCGGCTGGACGTGGCGACGCAGCGGGTCAACCTCGACAAGGGACCCAAGGATCAGGCGGTCATCGAACTGACCGGTCTTTATCACAACCTGCTGCGACGCTGGTCGGAGGTCTGACGATCATTCTCCCTCCCCTTCATGGGGAGGGTGGCTGACGCGAAGCGTCAGACGGGTGGGGGCGCTTCGGCTATTCAGACGCTGCGCTCAGGATCGCCACGCCCTCCCCACCCGGTCGCTCCGCGACCACCCTCCCCATGAAGGGGAGGGAGAGGCGTTCCGTGTATTCAGTAAACGTCGCGCCTGTACCGCCCAGCTTCCGTCAGCCGCGTCAGCCGCTCCTCGCCCAGCGCCGCCTCCAGCGCCGCGTGGACGCCCTTGGACATGCCTTCCAGACTGCCGCAGACATAGACATAGGCCCCGCGATCAACCCAGTCGGCCATGGGTCGGGCGTGTTCGGCCACCAGCGACTGGACATAGCGGTTCTCGCCGCCGTCGCGCGAGAAGGCGCGGTCCAACCGGGTCAGGACGCCCGACGCCAGCCAGGCTTGCAGGTCCCCGTCGTAAAGCGCGTCGTGCGCCCGCGTCCGTTCGCCGAACAGCAGCCAGGCCCCGCCGGTCTTCGCGAACTGCGCCCGCGCCTTCAGGTGCCCGCGCAGGCCGGCGATGCCGGTGCCGTTGCCGATGAGGATGACGGGAGCCTCGGGCGGCGGCGCATGGAAGCCGCGGTTGGCGCGCACCCGCATGGCCACCTCGTCGCCGATCTGCGCGTCCTGCGTCAGCCAGCCCGAGGCCAGACCCGGCGTTCCGTCCGGCCGCGTCATCAGGCGGATGCAGAACTCGACCCGTCCGTCCGAGGGCAGGGAGGCGACCGAATACTCGCGGCTGGCCGGTTGTGCCTCGTCGCGGGCGGGCAGGCCCACCTCGGCGATGTCGCCCGCCGCCCAATCGGGGGCGTGGTCGATGGGCTCGAAGGCCAGATGATACGCCTCGCCGCCGGGGCTGCCCGCGTTCAGCAAGGTCCGCTCGACCAGACGCCAGCGGTCATAGGCGGGCGGGGTCCAGTCGGGGGCTGAGGTCGAGCCGGTGATCTGGTTCAACTGGTGCTGCCAGTGGCGGATGGCGCCCGCGTCGCCATTGTCCACCTCGACCCGGTCGAACAGGGTCTGGGCGCCGCTGCGGTCCAGCCAGTCGCCGACCGCGTGGCCGAAACTGCAATAGGCGTCATAGGAGCGGTCGCCCAGGGCCAGCAGGCCATAGGACAGGTGCGACAGGTCCACGTCCGCCTTCATCACCTGTCGCACGAAGCGGGCCGCGCTGTCGGGGGCGTCGCCCTCGCCGGTGGTTGAGGCGATGACCAGCAGGCGGCGCGCGCCCTTCAGGGTGTCCAGATCCAGATCGGCAAAGGACGAGATCCGCGCCCCCACGCCGCCGTCGCCGAGCGCGCGGGCGGTCATCCAGGCCAACTCCTCGCCGAATCCGGTCTGGCTGGCGAAGGCGATCAGCACGGCGTCCTCGCCCGCCGCCTCGGCCAGCACTCGCGCCTGTTCGGCCGCCTTCGTGGCGGCGGCGCGCACGCGCCAGACCGTCAGGCCGATCAGGCCCAGCCACAGGGCGACGGCGACGGACGCCCACAGCCAGCGGGTCAGGTCGGCGGTCACGGTCAGGCTTCTTCTTCGTCCATCATGGCGGCGAAGGCGGGCGTCATCCGCTCGACCAGGCCGCGGGGCGTGCGCTCGACGAAGCAGGCCGCAATCTGCATGGCCTCGGCGAACTCCGGCCCCTCATAGGGACCCAGCACGGTCAGGGCCGTGGCCCATGCGTCGGCGCGCATGGCCGAGGCGTGGAACACCGTCACCTGCGCCAGTCCATTGTCCACCGGCCGTCCGGTCGAGCCGTCGATGGTGTGCGGATAGAGGCGCTCTTCATGCACGAAGGCGCGGCGCCAGTCGCCCGAGGTGGCGACGGCCATGTCGAACAGGGCGGCGACCGTGTGCGGCGCGGGGGAACCCGGCACGGTCTCGATCTCGACCCACCAGGGCTGGGCGTCCGGCTTGACCCCGCGCCCCTTAAGCTCGCCGCCGATCTCGACCAGATGCGAGGTCGCGCCCATCCCGGTCAGGCGCGCCGAGACGCGGTCCACGGCATGACCCTTGGCGATGCCGGAAAAGTCCAGCTTCATGCCCCCCGCCTGCACCGCCGCCCGCGCGTCGCGGTTCAGTCGCAGCTTCTGCCAGCCGGACACGGCCAGCGCCGCCTCGACCTCCTCGACGGAGGGCAGGGGATGGAGCGGATCGCGCGGCCCCGGCGGGCCGAAGCCCCACAGGTCGACCAGGGCCCCCAGCGTCGGGTCGACCGCGCCGTTGACGTCGTCGGCCAGATCCAGCGCGGCGTTGAGCAGGCTCCAGAAGTCGTCCGACAGCTTCCACGTCCCGGCGGGGGCGTTGTTGAAGCGGCTGATCTCGCTGTCCGGCGTCCATGGGCTGAACAGGACGACGATGCGCGCCAGTTCTTCCTCGATGGCCGCCTGAAAGGCGTCCTGCGTCGTCCCCAAAGGCGGGACCAGACGCACCGACCAGCTCGTGCCCATGCTTTCCCCCGCCAGCGACCAGATCAGGTCGCTGGGCGGCCGTTCCGGCGCGCGGGCGCTCGGCGGGATCAGGACGCGGCTGTCCTGACGGCTGTCAACCGCCGCTCCGATCTGGAGCGGCGGCGGCGCCGAACTGGAGCGTTTCGAGGTCAGGGCAGGACTTCCAGCGCGCCGTTCCACGAGGCGTTCGAGCCGGGCTGGCCGTTCACGCCCGCCGTGCGCACCGAGGCGCCCAGCCAGTAGAGGCCGGCTTCCGGCCAGGTCACGGTGAAGGCGCCGTCAGCGCCGGTCTTGACCGTGATCTCTTCCGGGTTGTTGCGGTAGCGGGTGCCGCCGCGCGCGATGGTCACGTCCACATTGGCGGCGGGCTGGCCGTCCTTCAGCAGCTTGAAGGTGGCGGCCTCGCCGGCGGCCAGGTCGTTCGGATGGGTGACGGGGGCCAGTTCCAGACCCTTGCCGACGACGGCCAGATCGGTCGGCTCGCCGAGGGTCACGAAGGTCTCGGTGCGGCTGTCGGTGCGCACAGCTTCGACCTCGGTGGCGTCGGCGGGCAGGGCGCCGGGGAACTCGGCCTCGGTCCCGCGCCAACGCTTCTGCTCGCCGCCCTGCTTGTAGCTGGCCATGAAGCCCGAACCGACGTTGGCGACGCGATAGGTGCCTGGCTGGGCCAAATGCAGGTCGAAGCTGGAGCGGTACTTGGCCTGATGGACGTTCTCGGCCTGGGCGGTCGAGCCGTCGGGCGCGGTGATGGTCAGGCCGGCCAGACGCATGGCGGCGTGGTCGGGGATGAAGACCCCGTTCGACATCCCGGCGTCGAAACCGACCCAGGCGTCGTTGCCCGACAGGACGGTCGAGGTCGGGGCCAGCCAGGCGCGGTGCGCCTGGGCCGAGAGCGGCGCGGCCAGAACGGCGGCCAAAGCCAAGGCAGGGGTCAGGAAGGCGAGCGTCTTCTTCATGGTCAGGGTCCTTAGCGGGTCACGGCGACGCGAACGGCGCCCAGTTCGGTGGAGCCGGTTCCGGCGGCGGTGTTGGCGGCGCCCCAGCGGAAGGGCACGCGGACGACCTCGCGGCCGCCCAATTCACGGGCCGCCTCGACGACGATGTTGTATTGCCCGGCCGGCAGGTTGCGCAGACGGGCGGCGGGCACAGTCACGGCGTGACGGCCGGGGGCCTTGGTCGGCCCGGACACGCCGTCGGCGGGCATGGCCATCGACCGGCCGCCCTTGCGCCACCAGGTGCGCAGGTCCTTCAGCCAGTCCTTGCCGTCGCCCTCGTTGTTACGGGTCTGCTGATACCAGACGGCCAGGGTCTGGGTCGTCGACTGGTCCGGCTTCTCGATCCACACGGCCACATAGGGGCGGTGATAGGAGGCGCTGGCGATGCGCGGCAGCTCGACGCTGACGCTCAGGTCGGCGGCGCTGGCGACGGCGGGGGCGGCGGCGAGGCCGGCGGCGGTCAGGACGAGAGGAAGCTTACGCATGGGAGGGGCTCGTCAGTGGATGAAGAGGAGGGCGATAACGACAGGAACCAGCAGACCCAGGGCCACCACGGGCCAGGTCGAGGGGCGGCCGCGGGCGTGCAGCCACAGCAGGGCCAGGCCCGTGACGGAAAAGATCACGCAGGCCGCGGCGAAGACGTCGATGAACCAGTACCAGACCTTTCCGGCGTTCCGACCCTTGTGCAGGTCATTGAGGTAGGCGACCCAGCCGCGCGTGGTCTTCTCGTGCACGGCCTCGCCGGTTGAACGGTCGATGGTCAGCCATCCGTCGCCGCCGGGCGTGGCCAGGGCGACATAGATCTCGTCCGCCGTGGTCTCGGTCGGCTTGCCGTCCACCTGGACCTTGAAGGCCTCAAGGGCCCAGCGCGCGACGGGGGCGGGGACCGGATCGGTGGTTTCCTCGGGGAAGTCGGTCAGACGCGCCAGCAGGGGCGCGGGCAGGGTCGCCGTCGCCTCCTTCGTCACCGGCTCGGCCGGGATCTGCGCCGCGTGGTTCAATGTGATGCCGGTGATGGCGAACAGGATCATGCCGACCAGGCTGACCGCCGCGGAGATCCAGTGCCAGCTGTGCAATTGCTTCAGCCAGAACGACCGCTTGGCGTTCAGCGCCGCCTTCGGCTTGGCGGCGGTCTTGGCGGGATTGGCAGCGGGTTCGGTCACAATATGGCTGTGCCATATTCTGCGAACGATTTGCAATACCGTTCAGGCGTCGGAATTGTCGCGGCCCTAACCGTCGTTCAGTAAGTCAGCCGCACTCCGGCGCTCAGCGTGCGCGGCGGGCCGAAGCCTTCGACCCCGGTCCCGGTCTCGGAGACCTCGACCTCGGCGTCGAACAGATTGTCGGCGGCCAGCCACAGCGCGGCCGCCTGGGTGATCCGCCAATCCGCGCGAACATCCGCCGTCAGGGCGGCCTCCAGGACCCGGCTGTTCAGGTCGTCTTCGAAACGTCGGCTTTCATAGCGGGCGCGGACGGCCAGGCTCAGACGGTCGTTCGCGCGCCAGTCGATCCCGGCCGTGGCGCTCCAGATCGGGGCCTGGGCCGGGCGCAGGCCGGTCAGCTGCGGCGCCGCCGACCCGCCGTCCACGCGGGCGTCGGTGATCGACACGGCCCCGCTCAGGTCGAGGCCCCCGCGCAGGGTCTGGCGCGCGCTGATCTCCAGGCCCGTCGCCGCGATGGTCCCGGCGTTCTGACGCTGGCGCAGCACCCCGCCCGCCGGGACGAAGCCCGCGCGAGGGAAGACGCCCGGCCCCTGGCCGATGGTGACGTTGACCACGGCCTCCTCGATCCGGTTCCAGAACAGGGTGGCGCTCAGGGCCGAGATCGGCCCTTCATAGGCCAGCCCGGCCTCCACGCCCTGCAAGGTCTCGGGGACCAGCCCGGCGTTGGCCTCGGTCAGGTCGTTGCCGACGCGGAACGGCCGATGCAGTTCGTTCAGCGTGGCGGGCCGGAAACCGGAATAGGCCGCCGCCCGCGCCGCCCAGCCGCCGCCGATCGTGCGCCGCGCCGCCAGACGCGCGCTGACCACCTCGCCCGAACGCTCGGGATCGGTCTCGTCCAGCGTCGCCGCGCCGGTGGCGAGATCGCGCTCCAGCCGTCGTCCGTTCCGGTTCTTCCAGCCGTCCAGCCGCAGCCCGCCCGCGACCAGCCAGCGCCCGGCTTCCAGCGCGCCTTCGCCATAGAGACCCGCTGTCGCGGTCTCGCCCCCGGCGATGCGGTCGCGGGTGAAGGCGCCGGCCATGAAACGGAACAGTTCGTGCGTCTCGCCCTCGTTGAAGCGGGCGTCGGCGCCGACCTCCCATTCCAGCCGTCCGCCGCCGGTCTGGCGCTGGGCCCGGCGCAGGGCGGCGTTCAGGCCCCATCCGGTCGCGGGGGTCTCGTACTGGTCGTTGGCGGGCGTGGTCGTCGCCCGATCCGCCGCCACGGCGACCGAGGTGTTGGCCAGATCGCTTTCGCGCCGCCAGGCCTGCAGCCGCCAGCCGTAATCGCCCTCGGCGGGTTGCTTGGCGGCGGTCGCCGACAGCACATGGCCGCTGGCCGTCGCCCGCGCCCCCGCCAGACCCGAGCCGCGATCCTCTTCATAGGCCGCCGCCCGCAGCGACAGGGCCGCTTCGCCCAGCGGAACATCCGCCCGCAGCGAGGCGCTCTTCGCCTCCAGATCCAGCGGCCTGTCCGCCGCCCCCGCCGCCGCCCCGCGCACGGGCACATAGCCGTCGCTGGTCTCGTGAAGCACCGAGCCGGTCAGCCGCGCCAGGCCCGCGTCCACGCCGCCCGACCCCGCCAGCCGCGCCCCGCCGCGCTCGCCGAGCGAGGCGTCCAGCACCCCGCCGCGTTCGCGTTCCCTCAACTGGATCACCCCCGTCAGCGCCCCCGCGCCATAGGGACCGGCCCCGGCGCCGCGCATGATGTCGAGGCTCTCGACCGCCTCGGTCGGAACCTGCGACCAGATCACCCAGCCGCCGAAGGGATCGTTCAGCGGCACGCCGTCCAGCGTCGCCAGCGTCCGCCCCGCGCCCGACGGGGCGATGGCGCGCAAGGATATCCCCTGCGTCGTCGGATTGGCCGCCAGACTGGAGGTGCGCCGGAACAGTGAAACCGCCGGCACCGTCGCCAGGGCCTCGTCCAGCCGCACAGCCGTGGACAGCGTCTCCTGGCCCAGACGGATCACCGAGAAGGCCGCCTCGCCCGCCGCCGGGGGCAGGCGGGCGGCGGTGACGATCACCTCGTCGACGACGGTGGCGGAAGGGGCGGGGGGCGTGTCCTGAAGCATCAAGCGGGACCATAGCCCAGCGCCCGCCCGGTTGCGCCCCTTAAGCGGCTGCGGCCACCGCGTGCCGCGACAGGGCCAGGCGGATGGCGTTCAGCAGGGCGTCCGGCTGGATCGGCTTTTGCACCACCCCGTCCATGCCCGCCGCCAGATACTCGGCCTCGTCGCGCGGGTCGGCGTTAGCGGTCAGGGCCAGGATGGGCACGGCGGAGGCAGGCCCGGGCAGGGCGCGGATGGCCCGCGTGGCGCTGACCCCGTCCATCACCGGCATCTTCACGTCCATCAGGATCAGGTCGAACGGGGCGATCGTGGCCCGCTCCACCGCCTGGCGCCCGTCCTCGGCGGTCTCATGGGTGCAGCCGAACAACTCCAGCACCTTGCCGGCGACGAAGCGGTTGGCGGCGTTGTCGTCCACCACCAGGACATGCAGGGTCTCGTGTTCGGTCGGCGCGGCGGCCCGGTCCTCGTCGCGGCGGGCGTCGGCCTCGGCCAGGGGCAGATGCAGCTCGAAGCGGAACCGCGCCCCGCCGGCGGGCGAGCGTTCCAGCGCCAGACGCCCCTCCATCCGCTCGACGATCTGGCGGCAGATGGCCAGGCCCAGACCCGCGCCCGCCCCCTGACGTCCCGCCTCGCCGGTGTTGAAGGGCTCGAAGATGGCGATCGCCGCCTCGTCGCTGACGCCGGGGCCGCTGTCGTCCACCACGGCGTCCATCCGCACTCGGCCGTCGTCCAGTTGGGTGGTCAGGCGAACCTCGACCGCGCCGGCCTGGGTGAACTTCAGCGCATTGCCGATCAGGTTGTTCAGAAGCTGCTTCAGCCGCATCTCGTCGCCGACGACCCAGCGCGCCGCCGCGGTGTCCGTCGTCACCGTCAGGCGCAGGTTTTTCTCCTCCGCACGCGGCCGCCACAGGGCCGACAGGTCGGCGGCCACGGCCTCGAGGTCCAGAGGCGCGGGCTCCAGCGTCAGGACGCCCGCCTCGGCGCGCGACATGTCCAGGGCGTCGGTCAGCAGCCGCAGCAGGCTGGCGCCCGAATCCAGAATGGTGCGGACATAGGGGCGCAGCGAGGCCTGCGTCAGTTCGCGCTCCATCAGGGCGGCCACCCCCAGCACCCCGTTCAGCGGCGTGCGGATCTCGTGGCTCATCACCGCCAGGAACTCGGACTTGGCCCGGCTGGAGGCGCGGGCCTCGGCCTCGGCGCGGACCAGGTTCTGGGCCAGTTCGCTCATGGCCTCGGCGCGGCGCTTGTGGATGGCCACCCCCGCCTGCAGCACGTGCAGACCGGCCCCGACCCCGACGTAGCGGCCGCGCGACACGACGATGAAGCCCTTGAGCAGGGCGCCCAGGCCCGCCGCGTCCATCGACTGGAACAGGACGTCGGCCGAGGCGTCGGCCTCGACCAGCAGCGGCGACGGGTCCATCAGGGCCGAGACGGGGCGGCGGGCGTAGAGGGCGCGGCCGAACTCGGCGGCCATCTTCAGGGTGAAGGCGTTGCGCTCGATCAGGCCGACGGGCCGCCTGTCCTCATCCACCACGGCGATGACCAGGGTGTTCGGCTCGGCCTGAAACCGGTCGAAGGCCTCGGCGCCGGGCGCGTCGGGCGCCATGGGCGTCGCCGCCTCGACGAAGTCTCCGATCCTGGCCATGTCGTCGCCCCTTCCACGCCTCGAGAGAGCGCAGTTAGGCGGGCGGCGCTTAACAGCCGATTTGCCGAAAGTGAATGTTTTACAAGAACAATTTGACGTTTCCTCCGGGCGCGGAGCTTAAAGCCGGGCCAGAAGCTCGGCCGCAAAGCTCGACAGGCTGTCGTCGCGCGCCCCCATGACCACCACCCGGTCGCCGGGCTTGGCGATCTCGACGATGCGGTCGCCGCAGTCGGCGCGGGTCGCCAGCGCTTCAGCCTGACGCCCCTCGGCGCGCACGCCCGCGGCGATGTCCTCGGACCCCACGCTGCGGTCGGTGGTGCCGCCGTAATAGACCGGCTCGGGCATCAGCAGGACGTCATGTTCGCGCATGAGTCCGGCGAAGCCCTCGATGAACTCGCGCTTCATCAGCTTCAGCGGGCCGAAGCCGTGCGGCTGGAACAGGATCAGCAGCCGCCCGTCGAAGGCGTGAAGGGTCTTCAGCGTGGCGGCGATCTTGTCGGGGTTGTGGGCGAAGTCGTCGATGACGGTGACGCCGTTTTGCGTCCCCACCACCTCCAGCCGACGCCGGATGCCGGCGAAGGTCTCCAGCGCCGCGACCGCATCATCCACCGATACGCCCAGCGCCTTGACCGCGCCCAGCGCCGCCAGGGCGTTGGCGACATTGTGGGCGCCGGGGACATTCAGCACGACCGGACGCGGCGCCTCGCCGCGCACCCGCAACTCGAAGGTCATGCCGGTTGGCAGGGGCTTGAGGTCGTGGCCCGACAGGTCAGCCTCTTCCTCGCCCAGAGCAAAGGTGATCGTCTTGCCGCTTGGCAAGGTCTGGGCCAGCGCCGCCGTCTCGGGGTTGTCGAGGTTCAGCACCGCCGTCGTCGCCCGCCCGACGAAGCCGCCGAACAGGTCGCGCAACTCCTCCATCGACTTGTGGTCCAGCGAGATGTTCGAAACGACCGCCACGGTGGCGTCATAGCGGGCGATGGAGCCGTCGCTCTCGTCCACCTCGGCCACGAACAGGTCCGGTCCGCCGACCAGGGCGCTGGCGAAGGGATGGTCGGCGTCGGCGAAATTCTTCATCACCGCGCCGTTGACCACGGTGGGCCGACGGCCCGCCTGATCCAGAATCCAGGCGATCATTCCGGTGATGGTCGACTTGCCGCTGGTGCCGGCCACGCCGATCGAGGTCGGGGCGGCGTTGAACAGTTCGCTCAGCAGCTGGGGCCGGGTCTTGATCGTCGCGCCGACGCGTTTGGCCGCGCCGATGTCGGGCACCGTGTCCTCGACCGCGCCGGTGGCGACGACGATCTGATCGGGGCTGGTCACGCCCGATCCGTCCTGCGGATGCAGGGCGACGCCGTGGGCGCGCAGCCAGTCGAACTTGTCCGGCGTGCGCCCCTGATCCAGCGCCCGGTCGGAGCCGCTGATGCGGTTTCCTTGCGCCTGAACGATCATGGCCAGGGGCAGCATGCCGGACCCGCCGACGCCGCAGAAGAAATAGTCTTTGTTCATCGGCTTGATTTTGACGCGCGAAACCGGGGAATGTCCGGCGGCCTGACTAGCACGGGCGACGCCGGAGGCCAGCCCCATCC